>CAVGMD010000005.1:0-34666 GCA_963630275.1 Bacteroidaceae bacterium
CGTGATGCGGACAACAACGACCTGGCAGTGGCGCTGAAGGGTGCCAACGAGCAGGTACAGAATGCAATCTTCAACAACCTGTCTAAGCGTCTGGTGGTTATGATTAAGGAAGATATGGAATTTATGGGACCTGTCCGTATGAAGGATGTAGAGGAAGCACAGCAGAAGATCGTCAATATTATCCGTAAGCTGGAGGATTCCGGTGAGATCATCATTTCCAGAGGCGGAGGTGACGAGATCGTTGTCTAGTAATCTGTTAAAACGTGGATTTACCAAGCTGGTGGAAGAAGATACCAGAGTGATCAATACCAACGATCTGGTGGCAAAGCGGATCCGGGAATTGTCTGCGAAAATGCAGCAGACGGGAACAGAGGGCTTTGTCTCCGGTCTTACGGCGGATAAAGTGGATGCCCTGGTGGCAGATACGGAAGATGCCGAAGGAGAAGCGCAGCCTTTCGGCAATGTGATCAAAGCTGGAGAGGATTTACAGAAACTGCGGGAAGACACCGAAACACAGGCTGCGCAGATCTTAGAGGATGCCAAAGTCCAGGCAGAAAGCATTTTACAGGAAGCAAGAACCCAGGCAGAGTCCGAGAAACAGGCGGTATTAGAGCAGGCAAAGAAACAGGGTCTTGCCGAAGCACAGGCACAGGCAGACCGCATGCAGGCACAAAGGGATGCTGAGTACAGGGAAAAGGCAGCCGGCCTGGATGCGGAATATCAGAAAATGATAGAGGAACTGGAACCGAAGTTCGTAGATACCATCACCGGTATTTACGAGCATATTTTTCATGTGGATCTGCATTCTTACAGAGAGGTTCTATGCTATCTGATCTCCGCAACCATGAGAAATACAGAGGACAATAAGAGCTTCCTGATTCATGTGTCCAAGGAAGATTACCCTTATGTCAGCATGCAGAAAAAGCAGATCACCGCAGGGGCAGCGTCACCCAATGCTTCCGTGGAGATCATAGAAGACATGACGCTGGGTAAGGGAGAGTGCCTGATTGAGACAGAGGGCGGTATCTTTGACTGCGGACTGGGAACACAGCTTGCAGAACTGCGTCAGAAATTAAAATTGCTATCTTACGAAGGCTGATAAATGGTCATAAAAAACATTGATTTTGAAAAATACAATAAAGTAGCGGACAAAAACTTCTACCGGAAGCTCGGAAAAGTAGTGAATGTGGTGGGACTGACCATAGAATCCGCAGGACCGGACTCCAAGTTAGGAGATCTGTGCCGGATCCTGCCGGAAGCGGAAGGAGCGAAGCCGATCATGGCAGAGGTGGTGGGATTCCGTGACAAAAAGACCCTACTCATGCCCTATGATTCCGTGGATGGTATCGGGCTGGGCTGTGTGGTAGAGAACACGGATGCACCTCTGAAGGTGACGGTAAGTGACAAACTGCTTGGCAAGACAGTAAACGGACTGGGGATTCCCATTGACGGAGAAGTCATTAACGGAGCAGCCTATCCCGTGGAAGCGGCACCGCCGGATCCCATGTCCCGTACGATTATAGATCAGGTACTGCCCCTTGGAGTAAAGGCTGTGGACGGTATGATCACTGTCGGCAAGGGACAGAGAATCGGTATTTTCGCAGGTTCCGGTGTGGGCAAATCCACACTGATGGGTATGTTCGCGAGAAATACCAAGGCGGATATCAATGTCATTGCCCTCATTGGTGAGCGTGGCAGAGAGGTCCGCGAATTCATAGAGAGAGATCTGGGTGAGGAAGGTATGCGCAGATCTGTGGTAGTCGTGGCGACTTCCGACAGACCGGCACTGGAGCGTAATAAGGCAGCGAAGACGGCTACCGCCATCGCCGAATATTTCAGAGATCAGGGAAAGGATGTTCTTCTGATGATGGACTCACTGACCCGATTCTCCATGGCACAGAGAGAGATCGGACTGGCCAGCGGTGAACCACCGGTGACCAGAGGCTATCCCCCCAGCGTGTATTCCGAAATGCCGAAGCTGTTAGAGCGCGCCGGAAGAGCAGCGGTGGGGTCTATCACCGGTCTGTATACCGTTCTGGTAGACGGCGATGATTTCAACGAACCGATCACGGATACGGCGCGAAGTATTTTGGACGGTCATATTATGTTAGACAGAAAGCTGGGACATAAAAATCATTACCCGGCAATTGATATTTTACAGAGTATTTCCAGATGCATGAGTCAGATCGCCACCAGGGAACATAAACAGGCGGCAAATAAACTTAAAAATGTACTGGCAACCTATAATGAAGCGGAAGACCTAATCAACATCGGCGCTTATAAAAAGGGCAGCAATCCCAACATTGACTATGCAATCTCCCGGATCGATGCCGTGAACGGCTTCCTGTGCCAGGGCACAGATGAAAAGTTTACCTTTGAAGAGACGGTGCAGATGTTAGAAGACCTATTTGCAGATCAGGGGTGAGATAAATGGCAAAGTTCAGATATTCCCTGCAGAACATCCTGAATATCAAGGAAAAAATGGAGACGCAGGCAAAGCAGGAATTCGGAACGGCGCAGGCGGCACTGAATGTGGAGATCGAACATTTGGAACGCTTGAAGGCACGTAGAAGAGAGTACGAAGCGCAGTCCGCGAGACTCTTAAAGGGAAAACTGGATCTGCGGGCCATAGAAGAGAACAAGGAAGCGCTGCTTAAAATGGACAGCATTGTGGCGATGCAGGCAATCCGGGTGGAAAAGGCCAGAGAAAATGTGGATGCTGCCAGAGAACGGATGGCAGAAGCCATGAAAGAGAGAAAAATGCATGAGACACTGCGGGAAAAGGCCTTCGAGGCATTTTTGCAGGAAGAGAATCATGCGGAAAGCAAGGCAATCGACGAACTGACCAGTTATACCTACGGGCAGAAGACCAGACAGGCGTAAACGAGACAACAGGAGAATTCATATGGCAAGAGAAAAGACTCCGGAAGAACAGACAACGGATAACGAGAGAAAACAGCTGGCGGAAGAAAAGAAAAAATTAAAAAAAGAGCAGCAGGCGCAGCGCAAAGAAGCAAAACGCCGGGCAAAAGAAATCGCAAAGCAGGAAGACGCTCTGGATGACGGAAGTGAAGGCATCAGCCTGCTGACATTCGGTGCAACCATTCTGATCGTGATTTTGTGGATCGCTGTGATCTGTGCTGTCATCAAGTTGGATATCGGCGGCTTTGGAAGTTCTGTGGTGACTCCTATTCTAAAGGATGTTCCGGTGCTTAACCGAATTCTTCCCGGTAATTCCATTACGGAGACTACAGACGGAAGTGCCTACGGCGGCTATACCAGTTTGCAGGATGCAGTGGATCAGATCAAGAGTCTGGAACTGCAGCTAGAGCAGGCACAGACGGCATCCGCAGCCAAAGACGAAGAACTGGATCAGCTGAAAGCAGAAGTGTTAAGACTGAAGGAATTCGAGAATCAGCAGGTGGAATTCCAGCGTATCCAGAAGGAATTCTATGATGAAGTGGTATATTCCGACAAGGGACCGGGGGCGGAAGAGTATAAGAAATATTATGAATCCATGGATCCTGCCACCGCGGAATATATTTACAGGCAGGTGGTGACCCAGTTGCAGGAAAGCCAGGAGGTACAGGATTACGCAGCAGCATATTCTTCCATGAAGCCGAAGCAGGCGGCTGCCATCTTTGAACAGATGACTGACAATCTGAATCTGGCGGCACGTATTCTTAAAGTGATGAGCGCGGATGACAGAGGCGCGATTTTGGGTGCAATGAATTCTGATGTAGCAGCAAAAATCACAAAAATTATGGATCCGGAATCTTAAGAAAAAGAGAGGAAGATCCGATAAATAATCTAGAGTATAATTACAGGTCGCAGAGCGTCACGAAAGACGCACAGAGATCTGGGAAAGGAGGAAAAATGGCAGGAACGACAATCAAAGGTGTGGGAAACAGTGGCAATGTGCAGATGCCGGATATGGCAACAGCGGCAAAGCAGAATGCAGGGACCAGCTTTCAGGCAGTATGGAACAAGACCCAGAGCAGTGCCCAGACAGCAAATGTGACAGCGAATAACCGTAACCGCACAGATCACAGCGATGTCAGAAGAGGTGATTCCTTGAGAAACGGTGACAGACAGCGGGACAATCTCGTAAATGCTTCGGGCGACAAGAAAACGGACACCGGGAAGACGGATGCAAAGGATCTGGAGAAGGCACAGGAAGTGCTGGGGACCGTCGTACAGAATCTGATCGGACAGATTACCGGGACTTTTTCCATCAGTGAAGAAGAACTGCAGGGCGTCATGGAAGATCTGGGAATGACTGAGATGGATCTGACAGATCCAGCGAGCTTAAATGAACTGCTCATGAACATCAGCGGCGCACAGGATTCTTTCGCACTGCTTACAGATGAGAATCTGTACGGCAATGTAAAGGGAATCATGGATCTGCAGAAGGAGCTGGTGGGACAGGCACAGGAAGAATTGCACCTGAATCCGGAGGAATGGCAGCAGACAGTTGCCGGGATCGCACAGGAGCCGGTGATTACTGTGGAGACGGATGTGGATGATACTGTGAATACAGCAGAAGAATCCCAGACGAGCGAGGCAGCAATTCCGACGCAGGAGTCGGAGATTTTAGATAATCAGGCAACGCAGAACACACAGGAAGAAAAAGCCGGAGATTCCGGTGAAAAGCAGGAACAGGCGGCGAACGGCGAACGTGGCAATCTTCTGTTACAGAATCTGAAGGAAGGCAATTTCCTTACACAGTTACAGCAGACAGCACAGACTGAGGAAGCAAGACCGGCAGACACGCAGAATATCATGCGTCAGATCATGGATTACATGAAAGTATCCGTAAAACCGGACAGCTCCGATCTGGAAATGCAGCTGCATCCCCAGAGCCTGGGAACATTGCACATTCAGATGGCAGCCAAGAACGGTGTGGTCACGGCGAATTTCATCACAGAAAATGAGACGGTCAAGGCAGCACTGGAGAGCCAGATGGTTCAGCTGAAGGAAAACTTCGCAGAGCAGGGCATTAAGGTGGAAGCCATCGAAGTTACGGTACAGACCCATCAGTTCGAACAGAACCTGGAGCAGGGCAGAGATGGCAGCGGCAGCCGGGAGGCAGAAGCCGGTGTGGGCAGGAGACGTACCCGCAGGATCAACCTGAATGCAGCATTTGCAGAGGAAGAGCCGCAGACCGAAGAAGACCGGATCGCAGCAGACATGATGTCGGCGAACGGCAATACGGTGGATTTCACCGCATAAGACACCAATAAAATAACGAAAGGAGAAAAGAAATGGCATTAGTTGCATCCGTAGAAAACGGCAAGATCGTAGAGAACGCATCACAGACTTCTGTGAAAAACTCTACAAAATCAAGTAATAACGGGATGGACAAGGAAGCATTTTTACAGCTTCTGGTAGCGCAGATGAAATACCAGGATCCCCTGGAACCCACCTCCAACACCGAGTACATATCCCAGTATGCACAGTTCTCACAGGTAGAGCAGATGCAGAACATGTCCAGCAGTATGGATTTGCAGAGAGCAAGTTCACTGGTAGGTAAGGAGGTCTACATCAAGACCACCACATCCTCCGGAGATACCAAGCTGGTACAGGGCAGAGTGGATTATGTGTCCTACGAGAATAACAAAGCATACCTCTATATCAATGAACAGAAGTATTCCATTGAGGATCTGGATTCTGTAGTGGATGCGGACTATCTGGATGCGTACAACAAAGCTTACAACTTCACAGTAAAGCTGAACAAGCTTCCTAATGTAAATGGTATTGATTCTGGTGATGGTGAGACTATTGACGAGCTGGAGAAGGAATACAACGACATGAGCGATTATGAGAAATCCTTCCTGGCAAAAGATACCGTGAACAGCCTGAACAAGTACATCGAGAGACTGAAGGAGATCCGTGAGGCGGAAGAAGAGTAAGCAACTGATGCAGAGGGGTGTTTGAATATGGATATTCAGAAAAACAGTTTTCTGTCCATTGATCAGCTGGCGAATCAGTACTTGAACAACAGTCGCAAGACCGTAAAAACAGCACAGGAAAATCTCGTATCCTTCCAGGAGATCCTGCAGAATAAAAGCAAAGAACAGTTGAAATTTTCCAAACATGCTACGGTACGGCTGGCAGACAGAGGCATTGAACTGACAGATGCACAGCTGGAACGCTTGAACGATGGAGCGCAAAAAGCGGGACAGAAGGGAATCAGGGATTCTCTGGTGATCGTGGATGATCTGGCATTTATTGTGAATGTACCCAATAAGACAGTAGTCACTGCGATGGACAGCAGAGAAACCGAAGAAAATGTATTTACGAATATTAACGGAGCCGTTATTATGTAGACCGGACCTTAACGGAGGTTACACTCTTTTGAATGACAGAAAAAGAGTACGGTTCCGAACACAGGAGGAACAAGCACTATGATGAGATCATTGTATTCTGGTGTAGCAGGACTGAAAACACACCAGACCAGAATGGACGTAATCGGTAATAATATTGCCAACGTCAACACAACAGCATACAAATCCAGTTCCATGACTTTCAGTGAACTGATGAGCCAGACCACACAGAAGGCCAGCGGTGCCAATGCCACTACCGGTGTCGGCGGTACCAATGCCAAGCAGATCGGTCTGGGCGTTAAGGCAGGTGCTATCAACACTGCCATTACCACCCAGGGTTCCGCACAGTCCACTGGTAATCCTTTTGATATCATGATCACCGGCGACAATTTCTTCGTAGTCAGCAACGGCTCCGAGAACTTCTTCACCAGAGACGGTTCCTTCTATGTCGATGGTGCCGGCAATCTGGCAATGACCAGCACCGGTTACAATGTTATGGGATGGGGTGTGGATGAGACCACCGGTAACATCAAGCAGGATACCGTAACCGCACTGCGTATCATGGGCACGGCGAATATGACCTATCCTCCCGAGGCAACCACACAGGCGAACATTTCCGGTATTCTGGATCAGAACGATAAAGACGTTACCAGTGTTAACGGTAAGACCGTGAACCTGAACTTCTTCGACGCAAGAGGTTACAGCTACACTGCAAAGTTCACCTTTAAGCAGTCCGGTGGAGATAAGACCAACGAATATAGCCTGGAACTGAGCAAGATTCTGGATTCTACCGGAGCTGAGATCGATATCTCCGGTATTACATTCGGAGAACAGAATCTGGAGCAGACCTTAAGCTCTAAATTAGCACTGAATACCGATTCTTATGCGTGGGATGATGCTACCGGCAAACTGATGACCACCGGTACTCCTGCGGAAGAAGTGGCAGACCTGTCCAAAATCTTCAGCAATGGTGCAATCATTACAGATGCGGATAAGGCAGAGGAAGTGCAGGCAAATCTGGATGCCATCGCCAAAGCATACGGCTACGAAGGTTCTACGGATGAATTCCTGAAATTGTATACCACAGGAACAAACGGTCAGGTTACAGTTCAGGAAATGCTGGAAAATATGTCACAGAATATGACGGGCGACAATATTCTTCCGAAGACCAAGGACGAAGAACTTACTATGACCGGTAGAAAATTCGATGGCGCGAAAGTGGTATTCGACCCGGATACCGGTAAACTGCAGAGTATCAATAACAGTACCACGAATCTTTCCACTACGCTGAGTTTCCCTTCCACCATGGGCAACTTCTCGAACATCACGATCGACCTGTCCGAGTGTACCAACTATGACAACAAGGGTACCTCCACGGTCGGAGCTACCAGTGGTGATCTGGACGGACTGGGAACCGGACGTCGTCTGGGAGATATGATCGGTGTATCCATTCAGAAGGATGGTATGATCTACGCAAGCTACGACAACGGTATGACCAAACTGCTGGGTCAGATCGCTACCGCAGCATTTGCCAATGCTTCCGGTCTTGAAAAAGAAGGAGACAACCTCTACTCCGCAACCCTGAACTCCGGTGAGTTCGACGGTATTGGTGTAGATATCACCGCAGGCGGCGGATACATGTCCACCGGTCAGCTGGAGATGAGTAACGTGGATCTGTCTTCCGAGTTTACCGAGATGATTACTACACAGAGAGGTTTCCAGGCAAACAGCCGTATCATTACTGTATCCGATACACTGCTTGAGGAACTGACCAATCTGAAACGTTAGTGACTATAATAAGTTGAAAAAATTTGACTACATAAAGGGATAGGAGAAAAACCTGTCCCTTTTATGTGTATAAAAGATCAAGGGAAAGTACTATTACATAACGAAGAACCTATTGAATTATCGGCGAGTAGGGAAGGAGATGACATTATGATCGAAGTTACGAAGATCAATGGCGTCAAGGTACTGGTAAATCCGGACCTGATTGAACTGGTGGAAGAGACCCCGGATACGGTTCTGACACTTACCACGGGGAAGAAAATAATTGTAAAAGAAAGTAGACAAGAAATAAAAAATCTTGTAATATTATACAGAAAGGATATTTTTGCAAGATGATGCAGAATGTTAGGTGATTTCAGTGGATATAGCATCTTTAGCCGGTATATTACTGGCATTATTTATGTGTGTATTTGGTATCATAAGTTCCGCAGGTGTGGCAGGATTCACAGAGTATCTGGATCCGGCTTCCGCAATTATCACTTTCGGTGGAGCCTTTTCCTGTACCCTCATGTCTATGAGCTTACAGAATTACATAGTGGGTCTGAAGTCATTTACCCTGATCTTCAAGGCACCGACACTGAACACTTCCGACATGATCGGTAAGATCATCGAACTTTCCAACGTAGCCCGTAAGGAAGGTCTGCTGTCTCTGGAAGAAGCAGCGGCAGATTTAGAGGAACCTTTCCTGAAAAAAGGAATTCTTCTGATCGTTGACGGTACCGATCCCGAACTGGTACGTGCCATCATGGAGACGGAACTGGTCAGCGTAGAGGGCAGACATAAGGACACGATTGGTTTCTGGGATACACTGGCGGCCATGGGTCCTGCCTGGGGTATGATCGGTACCCTGATCGGTCTGGTAGATATGTTGTATCACATGGATGATCCGTCTACACTGGGACCTGCAATGGCAGTTGCATTGATCACGACTTTGTACGGATCTTTGCTTGCCAACTGGATCTGTACGCCTATTTCCAACAAGTTAAAAGCGGACAATGCGGTGGAAATGCAGCAGAAAGAAGTTATGATCGAGGGTCTTTTGTCCATACAGGCAGGAGAAAATCCCCGTGTTATTGAAGAAAAGTTAAAATCGTTCCTTCCTCCGAAGGACAGAACAAGTGCAGATGGTGAAGAGGAAGCAGGGGGTGAAGCTTAATGGCAAAGCGTAAGCCAGAAGATCCACCGGCAGGATCACCGGCATGGATGGCGACGTTCAGTGACCTGATGAATTTGCTGCTGTGCTTCTTTGTCATGCTGTTTTCCATGTCATCGATTGATGCCAATAAATGGAATGAAATGGCTGCGGCAATGTCTAACAGCGCTTTCAGCATTTTTAACGCCGGCTCCACGGCCATCGGTGAAGGGATACTGATCAGCAACGGCGTCAGCCAGTTGAACGATCTGGATGAATATATCAGTAATGCCGGAAGAAATGCGGACAGTGAGACGGATTCCGACAATTACGAAAAATACGAAAATACCGCTGCCCTGGAAGAGGCTCTGAATGAGAAAAATCTGCAAAGCAATGAAGAACTTGCAGAGACGGTACAGGAAGCGGTGGACGAGAACAGCCTGGCGGATCAGGTCAGCGTATCTTTTACAGCACAGTATGTGCAGCTGTCCATGAAGGGCGCGCTGTTATTCGATTCGGGCAGTGCCGCACTGAAGGATCAGTCCAAACCGGTCCTGGATAAAGTCGGCGTGATTTTAGAGCGTTACGGTAGTGATGCTGTGATCGAGATCGAGGGACACACGGATAATGTGCCCATCCACAGTTCCAAATTTGCGGATAATGAGGAACTGAGCAGTGCCAGAGCACTGTCGGTATTCTACTATCTGTCAGAGAATACCTCATTGGATCCTTCCAGTTTAAGGCATGCGGGAATGGGAGACCGCACTCCGGTAGCGGATAACTCTACCGATGAGGGACGCAGCAAGAACAGACGTGTAGAGATCAGAATATATAATCCTTCCGCGACAAATTAGCACGGAGAGGGAAAGGAAGCATAAGACGAATGAAGAAAAACCTGATGACAGTATTGATCCTGACATTGCTGATCGTAAATATCGTGTTGACCAGTGTTATGCTGGTAAGTATTGTAGGCACCAATAAAAAGACCGCGCAACTGGTGGATAACATCACCACAGCCATGAATCTGGAACTGACGGTACCCGGAGCGGAGGGCACAGCAAATGTGTCTCTTACCGATACGGAAGTATATAACATTTCTGATACCATGACGATTCCGTTAAAGAGTGAGGCAGGTGCCAAACAGGATTACATCTTGTTTGATGTATCTCTGTCTATCAATAAGAAGAGCAAAGATTATAAGACCTACGGAAGCAGCGATACTCTGTCCAGTTATGAGAATCTGATCAAGGATGCCATTACGGCGACTGTCTCCGCACATACAGAAGAAGAGTGCAGTGAGGACATGGAAGGTCTGAAAGAAGAAATCCTGAAATCCATTCAGAATCTGTTCCAATCCGACTTCATCTATAAAGTCGCAATCAGCGGAGTGAAATTCGGCTGATGAGACACAAAAATAAGATGACAGGAGGTGAGGACCTGTGAGCGATATACTTTCGCAAAACGAAATTGACGCCCTTCTGAAGCAGTTATCGGAAGGAGATCTGGATGTAGATCAGATCCAGGGCGAGGATGAAAAGCAGGTCAAGAATTACGACTTCAGCCGTCCTACCAAGTTCTCCAAGGAACATTTAAGGACGTTAGAGATCATATTTGAACATTACAGCCGTCTGATTTCTACGAATCTCCCGGTATATCTGCGCAAAAATGTGCAGGTGACGGTGGCAAGTTCGGAAACGGTTACATTCAGTGAATTCTCCAATGCACTGTCGAATCCGTCGGTGCTTGGTATTGTTAATTTCGCACCGCTTAACGGCAACATTATTATAGAGATCGCAACGAATCTGTGTTATGCCATGTTGGACCGCATGCTGGGCGGCAGCGGACAGCCCCTGGAAAAAAGCAGAGATTTCTCGGATATAGAACTGACGATTTTACAGAAACTTCTGGTCATGTTTACCCAGCTTATGCGAGAACCCTGGAAAAACGTTGTTGAGATCTCACCGGTCTTAAGTAGGTTGGAGACAAATCCCCAGTTTGCACAGGTGATTGCACCCAGTGACATGATCGCCATCGTGACTTTGAATATGAAGATCGGGGATGTCGAAGGAATGGTAAATATCTGTCTTCCTTTCTTTACTCTGGAAGATGTGATGGATAAACTGAACACCAAATACTGGTTCTCCACAATGCAGGAGAATCATGATGAACACTACGAGGAATACATTGAGTCTATGATCCGCAGAGTGGATATTCCCATCAAGGCCGTGCTGGGTAAGAGCACGATCTCGGTGAATGATTTCCTGAATCTGCAGGTGGGTGACTGTATCCGGCTGGAATCCAGAGTCGATACCGACATGGATGTGTATGTGGGCAATATTAAGAAGTTCACAGCATTGCCCGGCACGGAGAGAGACTCGTATGCTGTTCAGATCACATCGGTGATCAGAGAGGAGGAGTAACGATGGATGGGATGTTATCTCAGGATGAGATAAATGCCCTGCTGCAAGGCATGGATCTGTCGGACACTGCAGATAGCGGTGATACGGCGGCAGCTGCACCGGAGAGCAGCATGGCTGATAATAATGACAACGGATATGTGACAGACACGGAACCGACATTTAGAGATGGAGAGGTACTGACGGATGTGGAGAAGGATGCCATCGGTGAAGTGGCAAATATCAGTATGGGCTCTTCTGCTACCACATTATATTCGCTGGTCAACCGGAAAGTAAACATTACCACACCGGTGGTTACACTGGCTACGTGGAACACTTTACTGGATACTTACGAAAAACCCTGTGTATTTATTCAGATCAAATATACCCAGGGACTGGACGGCACCAATATTCTGGTGCTGAAGGAACATGATGTAAAAGTAATCACCGATCTGATGATGGGCGGTGATGGTACCAATACAGACGGAGAACTGGGAGAGTTGCATCTGAGTGCAATCTCCGAGGCAATGAACCAGATGATGGGATCTGCGGCAACTTCCCTTTCCACTCTGCTGCAGACGGTCATTGATATCAGCCCGCCTGAGTCTTCTCTTTTTGATCTGACGGAGGTAAAGGATGGCAAGGAGATCTCTCCTTTCCTGGGCGGTACTTTTGTAAAGATCGCGTTCCGCATGCAGATCGATAATCTGGTGGACAGCTCCATTATGCAGCTGTATCCGATTGACTTTGCGAAAAAGCTGGTGGAGACCTTTATCAATACCCAGATGGGCAGCATAGATGGACCCACGGAAGAACAGCCTGCTCAGGTACAGGAAAGTGCACCTGCGCAAAACATGCAGAGCAGTGCCACTATGACAGGTAGTACAGATAACATGACCCGGCTTGGCATGGACAGCATGGGACAGCCAAATGCCGTGAACATGAACGGTATGAACCAGATGGGTAATATGGGTATGAATCCCATGGGCATGAACAGCATGAACCAGATGGGCGGCATGGGCATGAACCAAATGGGTAACATGAACGGCATGAATCCCATGGGGAACATGGGTATGGGTAACAATCCCATGGGCATGAACGGCATGAACCAGATGGGCAGCATGAATGGCATGGGCATGATGAATCAGATGGGCATGATGGGAATGCCCGGGCAGAATGTACAGAATGTAAATGTACAGCCTGCGCAGTTCCAGAGCTTTTCCAATGAGAATATGGGAATGACGGGGCAGGAGAACATCGGACTGATCAAAGATGTACCTCTGGAAGTAACCGTAGAACTCGGAAGAACGACAAAGTCCATATCCGATATTCTGGACTTCTCGCCGGGAACCATCATTGAGCTTGACCGTATTGCCGGAGAGCCGATTGATGTCCTGGTGAACGGCAAGTTCGTAGCCAAGGGAGAAGTGGTTGTAATTGAAGAGAGCTTCGGCGTAAGAATTACGGAGATCATAAAATAAGCAGAGAATAGACCAAATAAACGGAGGAAAATTTAATGGCTAAGAATATCTTAATCTGTGATGATGCAGCATTTATGAGAATGATGATCAAGGACATTCTGACCAAGAACGGTTACAATGTTGCTGGAGAAGCAGAGAACGGAATGAAGGCAGTGGAGAAATTCAAAGAGGTAAATCCGGATCTGGTACTGATGGATATTACCATGCCGGAGATGGATGGCATCCAGGCACTGAAGGAGATCAAAAAGATCGACGGAGGCGCTAAGGTGATCATGTGTTCCGCAATGGGTCAGCAGGCAATGGTTATTGAGTCTATTCAGGCAGGCGCCAAGGACTTTATCGTGAAACCTTTCCAGGCAGAACGTGTTATTGAAGCAGTGAAAAAGGTAGTGGGTTAATGATCATACTCACCGGAAAAGCAGACAGCTATGCTCAGTTTATTACAGTGCTGCTGATCTTCGTGGCAGTGCTGGCGGTAACCGCATGGGTGACGAAATGGATCGCAGGATACCAGAAGAAACAGGGAGCGGAAAGCAATATTGAAGTAAGGGAGACCGTCCGGATCGCCAACAATAAATACATTCAGCTGATTCGGGTCGGAGAGACCTATTTCGCTGTTGCGGTCTGCAAGGATACTGTGACGACTCTGGGAGAGATTCCGGCAGAACAACTAAAGGATATGACAACATCGGAAAATACTTCCGGCTTCCGGGAGATATTGGAACGTGCGGCAAAGAAAGAGAATGAAGAGAAAGATCATTGATTTTGATTCCGACAGAAAATTAAAGATGGTTATTTATATGGTATGCCTGCTGGTCACGGTGGGCATATTGTGTATTTGCACCCCGGTGAAAGTACATGCGACAGAGCATCATCTGACGGGGGATACCGAGGTATCGAGCGTGATCAATCCGACAGGAACGGCTACTACACCGGAAGAGGTGGGAAGTCTGAATACTGCCAACACTGTCAGCATTACCTACAATAACGGTAACGGACAGATCAACGGAGCACTGCGTATTCTGATCACTCTGACGCTGATCGCACTGGCTCCCACCATTATCATCATGATGACCTCGTTTACGAGGATCATTATTGTATTGCATTTTACCAGATCTGCCCTGAATACGCAGACGGCACCGCCGAACCAGATCCTGATCGGACTTGCACTGATTCTGACTTTTTTTATTATGGAACCTACCATTACCAGGATCAATGAGGAAGCAATACAGCCTTTTGAGGAAGGCACCATAGACCAGAGTGAAGCATTGGAAAAGGGTATGGCACCTTTGCGGGAATTTATGTATCCCCAGACACAGGTGAAGGATGTGGGACTGTTTATGGATATTGCAGGATTGGAGTGGGACGGAACCCTGGAGGATATTCCCAATTCCGTACTGGTTCCCAGCTTTATGATCAGTGAGCTGCGGACCGCGTTCTGGATCGGATTTATGATCTATATTCCTTTTATCGTGATCGACATGGTAGTGGCATCCACATTGATGAGTATGGGTATGATGATGCTGCCGCCTACGACGATCTCCATGCCCTTCAAGATACTGTTGTTTGTTCTTGCCGACGGCTGGGCACTGATCATAGGTCAGCTGGTGCAGACATTCTATTAACCGGGAGATGAGGTTTTGTTATGACGATTGATGCAGTATCGGAAATGACAAATAATGCGTTATATGTGATCATCAAGGTATCCCTGCCGGTACTTTTGGTGTCGTTGATCGTTGGTCTGGTCATCAGTATTTTCCAGACGGTGACATCCATTCAGGAGCAGACACTGACATTTGTACCCAAGATCATTGCGATATTTCTGACGCTTGTCCTGTTGGGAAGCTGGATGATGAATACCATGGTGGAATACACTGTGCAGCTTTGGTCGAGTTTCAGCCAGTATGTACACAGGTGATGGGATGACTTCATGATAGATTTTTCGTTTTCCATATACGATCTTGAATATTTTCTGCTGATTTTTGTCCGGGTATCCTGCTTTGTGTATATCGCCCCCTATTTCGGAATGAACGATACCCCTGCCAGGATCCGGATCGGTATCAGTGCATTTACGGCAATGTTACTCTATGAGACACTGACACCGGTGGACGCGGTGGTGTTTGATACGGTGATGGAATATGCCGTGATTGTTATGAAAGAGGCAATCGCCGGTCTGCTGATCGGCTTCGGTGCCAATATCTGTATGGCAATTGTTAATTTTGCCGGTTCGATCGCGGATATGGAGACAGGACTTTCCATGGCGACACTGATGGATCCGGCGACCAGAGAGAGCACCAGTATTACCGGTGTGCTGTATCAGTATTCTTTTATGCTGATGCTGATCGCTTCCGGAATGTACCGCTATCTTTTCGGGGCACTGGCAGACAGCTTTGTGCTGATACCGGTGAACGGCGTGGTGTTTCACGCAGACAGCCTGTTACAGTCCATGATCGAATTTATGAATGACTATATCATGATCGGCTTTCGCATTGTATTGCCGATTTTTTGTGCAACATTATTGCTGAATGCAATCCTGGGCGTACTGGCAAAAATATCGCCGCAGATGAACATGTTCGCAGTCGGTATTCAGTTAAAGGTGCTGACGGGACTGGCAGCAATGTTTCTGACAGCTGGAATGCTGCCGGGAGCGGCGGATTTCGTCTATCAGGAGATGAAGAAAATGGTGGTGTCCTTTATCGGAGGTATGATGTGAGCTTAGAATACAATCTGCAATTCTTTGCCGCAGAGGGACAGGGCGGAGAAAAAACAGAACCCGCTACCGAGAAAAAGCTGACAGATGCCAGAAAAGAAGGTCAGGTAGCAAAAAGCCGTGAGATCGCCAACGGACTGGGACTCCTTGCGGTGTTCCTAGTATTGAAATTATGGGTGGGGCACATGGGTCACCAGTTCATGAATGTGTTTTCCACTATTTATGAAAAGATTCCGGAAGTCGTAACCTTCTGGCACGGAAATATGCCTCAGACGGATGCAAATATCGTATTCCGGGATATGATGCTGGAATCTGTGATCATTATGGCACCGTTATTGCTGATCGGCTTTGTGGTAGCCTTTTTGAGCGATGTGGTGCAGGTGGGATGGAAACCCACTGCCAAACCGATGCAGCCCAAATTTTCCAAGCTGAGTCCAATCTCCGGATTCAAGCGGATCTTCTCCGCCAATTCCGTGGTGGAGCTGATCAAATCTTTGCTGAAGATTGGACTGATCATCTACATATGCTATAATTATTTGAAGGATAAATGGTCGATACTGTACACCCTATATGACATGGAACTGACCCAGGCAATTGCTCTGATCGGTGAGACAGTGACAGACTTAGGCATCCGGATTTCCTTGATCTACATGATTATTGCTGCGGCGGATTTCATCTACCAGAAGTACAAGTTCAGCAAGGACATGCGGATGACCAAACAGGAGATCAAAGAAGAGTATAAACAGCAGGAAGGTGACCCGCAGATCAAAGGAAAGATCCGTCAGAAGATGCGGGAAGTATCCCAGCGGAGAATGATGCAGAATCTGCCTCAGGCGGATGTGGTCATCACGAACCCTACCCATTATGCGGTAGCCATAAAATACGATCCCGAGGTGGCGGAGGCTCCTATTGTAATCGCCAAGGGTGCGGACAATCTGGCAGCTAAGATCAAGGAGATTGCCAGGGAGAATAAAATCGAAATTGTAGAGAATAAACCACTTGCGAGAATGTTGTATGCAAATGTGGATGTGGGACAGGCTGTGCCGCCGGAATTATATCAGGCGGTGGCGGAGGTTCTGGCATTTGTATATCATCTGCAGGGAAAAGTATAGAGAAATGCTAAAATTAGAAAATACACAGGCAGAAAGGAGGTAAGGCACAGATGAAAATGAAAAAAGCGGATGTGGGTGTAGCAATCTATATCATGGCGGCCATCATTATGTTTATTGTGCCGATTCCCTCCTGGCTTCTGGATATTCTGCTGGCAATCAATATTTCCATTGCACTGACGGTGCTATTTGCCACCATGTTCAGCAAGGAAGTATTGGATATGTCTTTTTTTCCGACGATGCTTCTGTTCACCACGATCTTCCGTATCGCACTGAACACGTCCTCTACCCGTCTGATTTTACGAGACGGTAATGCGGGTAACGTTGTGGAGACTTTCGGTGAATTCGTAGGCGGCGGTGACCTGGTCATCGGTGTCATTATCTTCATCATTCTGATCCTGATCCAGTTCATGGTCATCAACAAAGGTTCCGAACGTGTATCCGAGGTAACGGCAAGATTTACTCTGGATGCCATGCCCGGTAAACAGATGGCAATCGATGCGGATCTGAACACCGGAGCCATCACGGATGCGGAAGCAAAGAGACGAAGAGAGAAGATCCAGGAAGAAGCAAGCTTTTTCGGTTCCATGGATGGTGCTGTAAAATACGTAAAGGGAGATGCAGTAGCAGGTCTTCTGATCACCACCATCAATATCGTAGGCGGTATTGTCATGGGAGTGACGAGACAAGGGATGGATATCACCGCGGCTCTGAACAAGTACGCGATCCTCACCATCGGTGACGGTCTGGTCAGCCAGATCCCCTCACTGCTGATCTCTCTGTCCACCGGTATCCTGGTGACCAAGGGAAGTAAGGATGCGGATTTCGGAACCACGCTGGTCAGTCAGTTATTCGGTGTGCCGAAGGCACTGTACCTGGTGGGAGCCATGCTGGCGATCCTGGGATTTGTGACACAGTTAAATACGATCCTGTTCGTGGGACTGGGTCTGGTATTTATCATTGTGGCGAGAAATATTGAGGGAACCATCGAGACGGCGAAGATCGAGCAGGAGGTAGACAGTGAAGAGGCCGCAGCGGAGGAGATCCGGCAGCCGGAAAATGTCAACAGCCTGTTGCAGGTGGATCCCATCGAACTGGAATTCGGTTACGGTATTATTCCGCTGGCGGATGTGAATCAGGGCGGCGACCTGCTGGACCGTGTCGTTATGATACGACGACAGATTGCACTGGAACTGGGTACTGTGGTGCCTATTATCCGACTGCGTGATAACATTCAGCTGAATCCGAACCAGTATATTATCAAAATCAAGGGAATCCAGGTCAGCGAAGGAGAGATCCTGTTTGACCATTATATGGCGATGAACCCCGGATATGTGGAAGAGGAGATCACGGGTATTCCTACTTTTGAGCCTTCGTTCCATCTGCCGGCGATCTGGATCACAGAGGGACAGAGAGAACGGGCGGAGAGCCTGGGCTACACCGTAGTGGATCCCCCCTCCATTATTGCTACGCATCTGACGGAGATCATCCGCCAACACATTGCGGAACTGCTTACCAGACAGGATGTTCAGAACCTGATCAACAATGTCAAGGAGAACAATCCTTCCCTGGTGGACGAACTGGTACCGAAGCTGCTTGGGCTCGGTGAGATTCAGAAAGTACTGCAGAATCTGTTAAAAGAGGGAATCTCCATACGAGATCTGCTGACGATTTTAGAGACACTGGCAGATTATGCACCGACGACGAGAGATACGGATATTCTTACGGAGTATGTCAGACAGAGTCTGAAGAGAGCTATCTCCACGAAATATTTCCCTTCCCATGAGACCACCAGCGTACTGACACTGGATCCCAAGATTGAGCAGGAAGTGATGGGAAGTGTGAAGCAGACCGAGACGGGAGCCTTCTTAAATCTGGATCCCACCAGAAGCAAAGCCATCCTGAATGCGGTGGGCGAGGAGATCAAAAAGTTGGAAAATATGGGAAAGACTCCCATTATTATGACATCCCCTATTGTAAGAATGTATTTCAAACGACTGACGGAAGATTACTATCCGGATCTGGTCGTAGTATCCTACAATGAAGTGGAATCCAATGTGGAATTACAGTCTGTGGGAATGGTCACAGCCTAGGAACAGGCACAGTGAACCGCCGCAGAAGCGAGGAATAGTATGATAATCAAAAAATTTACGGGGAAGACAGAAGCGGAAGCCACAGAGGCTGCAAAAAAGGAGCTGGGAAGTACCCTTGTGATCATGAATGTGCGTGAGGTGAAAAAGAAAGGATTGTTTGCTTTTCTGTCACCGAAGCAGATGGAGGTCACCGCAGCACTGGAGGAAGAAGCACCGGCGAGACCGCAATACGGCAGTATACTCCGGACGGCAGCGGATAAGGAGATCCGGACGGAGCAGCAGAATCTGTTAGCCAAAAACAGCGCAGAGAATATCGAAAAAAAGCTGGACAGCTTACAGACACTGCTAGAGAGCCAGTTAAATAACAGACAACCCGAAAAAGACGAATCCGCAAAGGCACAGGATGTGCCGGAAGCCGAAGGAAAAGAGGAGAAGTCCTCCGATATGGCTGCTGCGGAGAAAAAGGAAGAAGAGGAAAATCCCGAACAGGATAAATTTATACGGCTTCTGTATAATAAGATGCTGGACAATGAAATGGATGAAAAATATGTCAACAGCATTTTGGAAGATGCTTCGAAGACGAAGAAAGCGGACCTGCCGTTTGATTATCTGCTGGCGAACATCTATCAGAAGATGGTACTCAAATTCGGAAAATCCGAAGGGATCACGCCTTCGGAAGAGGGTCCCAGAATCGTACTGTTCATCGGACCTACGGGGGTGGGCAAGACGACTACCATAGCGAAACTTGCCGGCAGATATTGTGTGGAAGAAAAAAAGAAAGTGGCACTTTTGACGGCAGACACCTATCGTATTGCAGCAGCGGAACAGTTAAGGACCTATGCGAATATTTTAGAGACGCCGTTCCGGGTCATCTATACCTCGGAGGAGCTGCAGGCAGCGGTAGATGATTATTGGGACTGTGATTATATTTTTATAGATACAGCGGGGAGATCACATCAGAATACGGATCAGCTGGAGAAGATGAAGAAAATGGTGGCTGCGTTAAAGAAGCCGGAGCAGTATCAGGTATTCCTGGTTCTGAGTGCAACGACCAAATACAGGGATCTTCAGAAGATCGCGGATTGTTACGGTAAGATCGCAGACTTTGAGCTGATTTTTACCAAGTTGGATGAAACAGAGGCAGTGGGGAATCTGCTGAATATGAAGCTTTATACCGATGCGCCGATCGCCTATGTGACCTGCGGACAGAATGTTCCGGACGACATGGAAGCATTCAATCCACAGAAGACAGTAAAGCAGATCCTCGGCGGAAAGGAATAAGCATTCACAGAAAGGCGCGGGAAAATGGATCAGGCGGAACAGTTAAGGATCATTAAAGCAAATAAGCAGATACGACCTACTGCAAGAGTCATTACCGTCACCTCCGGCAAGGGTGGTGTCGGAAAATCCAATATGTCCATCAATCTGGCAATTCAATTCCGTAAAATGGGGAAACGGGTGATCATTCTGGATGCGGACTTCGGACTGGCGAACATTGAGATCATGTTCGGAGCGGTACCGAAGCATAATCTGTGTGATCTGGTCTATAAGGGCAGGAGCATCAGTGACATCATTACCTGGGGACCCATGGAAGTGGGCTTTATCTCCGGTGGCTCGGGAATCGCCGGTATGTCGAATCTGGGGCGGGATGCCCTGACCTGTATCATACAGAATCTGGCGGAGTTAGATGCCGTGACAGATGTGATTATCGTAGATACCGGTGCGGGAATCTCGGACAGTGTGCTGGAATTTTTAGTGGCAAGTGGGGAAGTTCTTCTGGTGACCACACCGGAACCGACTTCTATCACAGACTCTTATTCATTACTGAAGGCTCTGTACGGACATCCGAGGTTCGAGGAAAATTACACCAAGGTCAAAATGGTAGCCAACCGGGTGGATAATGTGAAGGAAGGACAGGTATTGTTCGACAAGCTGAATGCGGTAGTCACCAGATACCTGAAGACCCCTATGGAATACCTGGGATGTGTACCGCAGGATCCGCAGGTCGTGCAGGCGGTGATGCAGCAGGTACCGGTATCCATACAGAACCCCGGGGCGAAATCTAGCCAGGCATATGAAAGGATCGCGCAGAGACTGTGCGACAAGACTCAGGAGGAACGACCCAGACGCGGAATGGCAGCTTTTTTCTCACACATTATAGGAACCAGAAACGGAGCTGCAAAACAATCCAGATAAGTGAGGTACAAAAATATGTTGTCTAGATTTGTGGAAGAAGGATCCAAAGTAGAACTCCGTGCACTGGAAAGCGGACTGGGTGAAAAAGGTGCGGAAAATACGACAAAGACATATCAGAGTCGCGTGCTGCAGATCCTCTCGGAGGACACCCTGGAGATCTCCATGCCCATGGAACAGACCAAACTGATCCTTCTGCCGGTGGAGAGTGAATACGATATGGTATTTTTTGAGGAGAACAGTCTGTATCAGTGCTTTGCCAGAATAGTGGACCGCTATAAAAGCAACAACGTCTATGTGCTGGTAATGGAGCTGACCAGCAATCTCAGAAAATATCAGCGAAGAGAATATTACCGTTTCAGCTGTGTCCTGGACATGTGCGCCAGGAACCTGGAGGAGGAAGAGATCGAGGCACTGGAGAAGAATTCTCCCTATGAACTGCAGCTGGGACTTCCCCTGAAGCACAGTGTGATCGTAGATATCAGCGGAGGAGGCTTACGGTTCATGTCATCCCAGAGATACGAACCCGGCAGCCTGATCCTGTGCAGTTATCATCTGCTCACGAAGGACGGGGAGCGGAAAAAATACGATGTGGTAGGCAAGGTGCTGGCGGTACGGGAGCTGGAGAACAGAAGGGGAACCTTTGAACACAGAGTCCAGTACTACAACCTGGATGTGAATACCCGGGAAGAGATCATACGTTTTATATTCGAAGAAGAGCGTAAGAGCCGCAAAAAGGAGAGAATGAACTGATGCCCCAAAAAATACTGCTTGTAGATGATTCTGCACTCATGAGAAGAGTACTGTGTGATATAATAGATTCAGACATAAGATTCCAGGTGGTTGACAGGGCAAAAGACGGATTGGAAGCCTTTGACCTATTGAGCAGAAACAGCTACGATGCGGTAGTCCTGGATGTAAATATGCCGCGAATGAACGGATTGCAGCTGTTACAGGAACTGCGGAAATACAAGATTCCGGCACGGGTGATGATGGCGAGTACCGACACCAAGGAAGGCACCAGAACCACTCTGGATGCTCTGGAACTGGGAGCACTGGATTTTGTACATAAGCCGGACAGTGCAGTGGACTGCCGGGGTGAGAATTTCCGAAGAGAATTCCTGCGAACACTGAATGTGGTAGCGCACAGTAAGCTGCCGGTATTTGCT
Source organism: Bacteroidaceae bacterium (assembly GCA_963630275.1). Classification (GTDB taxonomy): domain Bacteria; phylum Bacillota; class Clostridia; order Lachnospirales; family Lachnospiraceae; genus Acetatifactor. The sequence continues at coordinate 22,395 of CAVGMD010000005.1, forward strand.
GCGGAGGAGAAACTTTCCGAAGAGAAGGGCACTGTAAAAGAGATGATGAAGATCATCAATCATCATCCGGTCAGCGTGTCCGGCAGCAAGATCGTAGCCATCGCAAGTTCCACGGGCGGTCTGAAGTCGCTTAAGTCCGTGATTCCCCTTTTGCCGGCAAACTTAGATGCACCGGTGTTAGTCGTACAGCATATGCCGGTGGGATTTACAGCATCCCTGGCAGAGAGACTGGACAATTTAAGCCAGCTTCATGTAAAAGAAGCAGCAGAAGGTGAAGAACTGAAAAAGGGATGGGTCTACATCGCCATGGGCGGTAAGCACCTGAATGTCGTCACTTCTCCGGCGGGACGACATACCCTGCATTTGTCGGAGGAACCTTACAGAGAGGGTGTCAGACCCTGCGCCAATTATATGTATGAATCGCTGCAAAACAGCCGCTTCGATTCGGTGGTATGTGCCGTAATGACGGGTATGGGAGCAGACGGAACGGAAGGAATCGGTAGATTAAAGACTTCCAGGAAGACATATGTGATTGCCCAGGATCAGGATACCAGCGTAGTATTTGGAATGCCGAAAAGTATAATCCAGGCAGGGCTTGCCGATCAGGTAGTACCCTTAGATCAGATAGCCCAGGAGATCATACTTCACGTAGGAGTAAGCAAGTAAGTAATACATGCCGCTTTCGGCGATACCGTGGCAGGCAGAATGGAGGAAGAGATGGACGTAAGCCAATATCTTGAAATTTTTCTGGATGAAACAAATGAACATCTGCAGAACCTGAACACACAGATTCTGGAACTTGAGTCAGACCCTGAGAACATGGACAATATCAATGAGATATTCCGTGCAGCGCATTCCCTGAAAGGAATGGCGGGAACCATGGGCTACAAGCGCATGCAGAACCTGACCCACGATATGGAGAATGTGTTCTCGGAAGTGCGTAACGGCAACATTAAAGTAAAGCCGGAGATGATCGATGTATTGTTCCAGTGCCTGGATGCTCTGGAGGGATACAAGAATAATATTCAGGAGACCTCTGATGAGGGAACCAATGACAACGAGAACCTCATCAAAGCACTGAACGATATCTTAAACGGCGGCAAGACCGAAGCCCCAGCAGCCAAGGAAGAGACGCCCGCACCCGCAGCAGAAGCTGCAACAGACGGTGTTGAAAAATGGAATGACATTGCTTTTGACGACAGCCAGATCCGTGTGATCAAAGAAGCTATGAAGCAGGGCAAAAATGTATACGGAATCAACGTAGTGGTACAGGAAAGCTGCATTCTGAAGGCAGCAAGAGCTTTCCTGGTATTCAAGGCAGTGGAAGAAAAGGGTGAGATCATCGTATCCATGCCCAGTGCACAGGATGTGGAAGATGAGAAATTCGACAAGGATTTCACGCTGATCGTATTATCCGATTATTCCCTGAATGACATCATCAAGGCAGCCGAGAGCGTATCAGAGATCGCTCAGGTAACCGGTGCTGTTCTGGAACTGGAGAAGACGAAGAATTATCATCCCGAAGAGGAAGCTCCCGAACCCGTAGAGGAGAAAAAAGAAGTAGCCGAAGTGAAAGCTGAGCCTAAGAAAGAAGAGAAAAAGCCTGCAGCTGCAGCCAAGGCTCCGGAGAAGAAGCCTGCAAATAAGCCGGTAGTGAACCGTACCGTACGTGTGGATATTGAGAAACTGGATTCCCTGATGAATCTGGTAAGTGAGCTGATCATTGCCAAGAACTCTCTGGTAGCTGCATCCAGCAGCGATCAGGGCAACAATTCCGCATTCAATGAGCAGATCGAATATCTGGAGAATGTTACCACCAACCTTCACGAATCCGTGATGAAGGTACGAATGGTACCTATCGAGAGTGTTGTTGTGAAGTTCCCCAGAATGATCCGCGATCTGTCCAAGAAGCTGGATAAGAAGATGGAACTGTACATGACCGGTGAAGAGACCGAACTGGATCGTACCGTGGTGGATGAGATCGGAGATCCTCTGATGCATCTGCTCCGTAACTCCGCCGATCACGGTCTGGAGTCCGCGGAAGTGCGTGCACAGCGCGGCAAGCCCGAGCAGGGATCCATTTTCCTGGATGCATATCAGGATGGTAACAACGTAGTCATCGAAGTAAGAGATGACGGTAACGGTATTGATGTAGAAGCTGTTAAGAATAAAGCCATCGAGCGTAATCTGGTAACCGCAGATCAGGCAGCAAACATGCCGGAGAAGGATATTATCAATCTGCTGTTCCAGCCCGGATTCTCCACTTCCGAGAAGGTAACCGATGTATCCGGAAGAGGCGTTGGACTGGATGTCGTGAAGTCCAAGATTGAATCCTTAAGCGGTGAAGTGGAAGTGAAGTCCAAGTGGGGCGAGGGAAGTACCTGGACCATTCGTCTGCCTCTGACCCTTGCAATCATTCAGGCTCTGATGGTAGTCGTAGGCGGAGAAAAGTATGCAATCTCTCTGGGATCTATCCAGACGATCGAAGATATCTCCCCGAAGGACATCAAACTGGTAGAGAATAAAGAAGTCATCAACTTAAGAGGAACTGTAATTCCCCTGATCCGTCTGACAGAAGTACTGGATGTCGAGAGCACCAGATCCCCGGAGGACAACCTGATCGTTGTCATTGTCAAGAAGGGCGATAAGATGGCAGGTCTTGTCATCGACGAACTGATCGGACAACAGGAGATCGTTATCAAGTCTCTTGGAAAATACATCAAGCAGTGCAAATTCATCAGTGGCGCAACGATCCTCGGAGACGGTGAAGTAGCACTGATCCTGGATGCCAATGCATTACTGTAAGGAGGGAGATGACAGTTATGGAAGAACTTAGCATGAGAGAAGCATTAAAGGCCGGAGATGAGCGCAAGGTTGAGGAGGAATTTTTCCAGTATATTGTGATCCGCCTCGGAGAAGAACAGTACGGCATTGATATCCGCTATATCGATAATATTGTAAGAATGCAGCATATCACCAGAGTTCCCAAAGTGCCTGCATACCTGAAGGGTGTGATTAATCTCCGTGGAGAAGTATTGCCCGTTATGAGCCTTCGACTGAAAATGGGACTGGAGGCAGACGAAATGACCCGTGCTACCAGAATCATTATTTTGAAGCAGGAGCAGCAGGGAAGTGTAGGAATTATTGTTGACGAAGTGAAGGAGGTTGTTACTCTCGGCACCAGTCAGATTGAAAAAATGTCTCAGCATACCGGCGAAGGCAGGAAAAGCTTCATCACGGGTGTCGGTAAACACAATGGGGAACTGATCTCTTTACTGGATCTGAATTCCATTACACTGGAGGAAAATGCATAAAGGAGATGGATCCATGGGAGATCTGAGTTTAGAGAAAGTTTCGGAAACATATCTGGATGTTTTAAAAGAAATCGGCAACATCGGAGCGGGCAACGCTATGACAGCACTCTCCCAGATGCTGAACTGCAAGGTAGACATGAAGGTACCGCAGGTAAAGCTTTTGGATTTTAACGAAGTAGGAGCCCTGATGGGCGGAGAAGAGCAGGTAATGGTCGGTGTATTCTTAGGAGTGGAAGGCGATATTACCGGCAGCATGATGTTTCTGGTAGAGCAGAATAGCGCAAAACATCTTCTCCATAAGATCCTGGGGGACATGGTACAGCAGGACGGATTTTCGGAGATCGAATTTTCCGCCATGCAGGAGATCGGCAACATTATCACCGGAGCCTATCTGAATTCCCTGTCCATGCTGACGAACCTGACGATCATTCCGACGCCTCCTTCTCTGACACTGGATATGGCAGGTGCAATCTTAAGTGTGCCCGCCATCGAATTCGGAACATTGGGAGACAAGATTTTACTGATTCAGTCACAGTTCTATGATGAGGTAGAAATCGACGGTTATTTCATTCTGGTTCCTGATATTGAATCCTATCCCAAGATCCTGTCATCTTTGGGAATACCGGTGGAATAGGAAAGTCGGAAGCAGAAGAAGGGGAGCAGAATGAGCGAGATAATTAAAGTAGGAATGGCGGATCTGAAGACCTGCGTAAGCCCCGACGGAGTGACTACTTTGGGACTGGGATCCTGCGTGGGAATAGCAATCCGCGATCCGGTGACGAAAATAGGCGGTCTGGCACATATTATGCTGCCGGACAGCACTACGATCCGCAACAGTAACCAGAATATCGCAAAATTTGCAGATACGGGAATTGATGAACTGGTCAGACAGATGGAGAAGCTCGGCGCGAGAAAGGCAAGAATGGTTGCCAAGATCGCTGGGGGAGCCACCATGTTCACATTCCAGGGACGCAACGATATGATGCAGGTGGGGGAACGCAATGTGGAAGCGGTCAAGAAAAAGCTGAAAGAGATCAGCATTCCCATTCTTGCGGAAGATACAGGTAAAAACTACGGAAGAACCGTAACTTTCTATCCAGAGACCGGAGAATTTCATATCCGTGCTGTGGGAAGAGATGAATCGGTGCTCTGACAGAGTTTGGATAGGAAGAAGATTATGAACAGAAAGAATATGCCATTGCTTCTGATGCTGATTGCGGGTGCATGCACCTGCATCGTTACATTGGTAAGATCCTATTCGGTGTTAGCAAGTCTGGTGGCACTTTTTGCGGTGATGCTTTTGTTCTATTGTCTGGGAAGTGTGATTCGTCTGCTGTTGGATCGATTTGACAGACAGAACGAGGAGAAGGCAAAACAGGAGCAGGAAGAGAAGGCGGAAGAAGCAGCTGCGGCAGAAGACGCAGGGCAGAAGGGTGTAAGCGAATCGAATGGATGAAACCGGTAAGAAGAGGTTATTAGAAGAATATGCTGCTAATAAGCGACCGGAGACCAGGGAACAGCTGATACTGGAATATGCTCCGCTTGTGAAAGTGGTAGCTGGAAGACTGAGTATGTACCTGGGATACAATGTGGATTATGAAGATCTGGTAAGCTACGGTATCTTCGGACTGATCGATGCCATCGACAAGTTCGATTGCATGAAAGAAGTAAAGTTCGAGACCTATGCCAGTCTGCGCATCCGGGGAGCAATTCTCGACCAGATCCGTAAAATGGACTGGATTCCCCGCACGATCAGGCAGCGGCAGAAAAAAATCGATGCTGTTATCAAGGAAGTGGAGCAGACCACCGGACGCACTGCAACGGATGAAGATATTGCGCAGGGACTGGGAATATCCTCCGAGGAATACCTGGACTGGCAGTCCCAGATGAAAGTCACGGGATTAGTATCTTTAAATGAATACATGGAGCAGGGAAGCGACGTCTCCCAGGATTACAGCAGGCATACGACGGCACGGTTTGACAGCCCGGAAGAGAGAATAGAAAAAGAAGAACTGGCCAAAGTGCTGGGAGAAGCACTGGAGCTTCTGACGGAAAAAGAGAAAAAAGTAGTTACGTTATATTACTATGAGGATCTTACACTGAAAGAGATCAGCAATATTCTGGAAGTGTCGGAATCCCGGGTATCACAGTTGCATACCCGTGCTTTACAGAAGATGAAGACCAAAATGGGAAACTACATGGGACTTTTATAGAACTTTGTTGACCTGCGCAGGATGCAGGATGGGAAGGCAGAGGGAAGGCGTATGCAGAACGGATATTTTCAGATAGTAACAGCACCGGGAGGTTATGGACTGCGGATCGTGCCGCCAAAGGACGGAGGCAGTGGTGTGAATCTCCAGGAGGTCCTCTCCTATCTTGACAGAGAAGCGGTGCCTTACGATCCCATGACGATCAAAAAAGCGATTTTGGACGGTGAAGACACTGTCTGCTTTTTAGAGAGAAAAGACTGCCCGGAGTTGGAAGAGACATACAACATTGAGGTCAGTCAGGACAATATGCAGGTCACCTTACGCTTTTATCCCGCATCACAGACCGGGAAAAGAGCGACGATGGACAGCGTGATCAAAGATCTGAGATTCTGGAACGTAGTCTATGGAATACAAATGAGTGTTCTGCAGGATCATTTTATGTCTGAGGGAATCTATTGCACGAATCTGGTGGTGGCAAAAGGAAAAGAACCCAGACACGGAACGGACGCATACATTAAGTATTATTTTAACACGGATGTTCACGCCCAGCCCACATTAAAAGATGACGGGACGGTGGATTATTTCCACCTGAATATGATCAATCCCTGCAAGAAGGGGCAGCTTTTGGCGGAGATCATCCCGGAGGATGAGGGCAAGTACGGAACCACGGTACAGGGCGCTAAGATAAAACCGAGACAGGTGAAAAAAGCACATTTGGAATTCGGTCATAACATCGAGATCTCCGAAGACCGGAGGAAGATCACTTCTATGGTGGACGGGCATGTGTCCCTGGTGGAAGGCAAGGTCTTCGTATCCAATGTCTACGAAGTGGAAAATGTGGATCTGTCCACCGGTAATATCGATTTTGAAGGAAGCGTACAGGTCAAGGGCAATGTGTCCTCCAATTTTGTCATCCGGGCGGGTGGCAATGTGATCATCAGCGGTGTCGTGGAAGGTGCGCATATCGAAGCCGACGGCAACATTATCATTGCCAGAGGAATGAACGGTATGACCAAGGGAACACTGAAAGCCGGCGGAAATATCGTGGCGAAATTCCTGGAGAATTCTACAGCTGCAGCCGGAGGATATGTCAGTACCGAATCAATCCTGCACAGCAATGTGACGGCATCCACGGAGATTCAGGTCACCGGTAAGAGAGGATTCATCACCGGCGGACATGTACGTGCCGGACAAAAGATCGAGGTGAAGGCCTTAGGAGCCACCCTGGGAGCACCTACGGTGGTAGAAGTAGGCGTAGATCCCGAGAAAAAGGCGGAATACATGAGACTTCAGAAGGAAGTCTCCGAGATCGTAAAAACCATTCGGGGTATTCAGCCCATCCTGGCAAGTTTTGCGGAAAAAAAGAGCAAGGGAGTTCGCTTTACGCCGGATCAGATCAATTATATCCGGAATTCCGCAGCTACCATGGAGACGCAGAAAAAAAGTCTGGAAGAGAAGAACCACAGAATGCAGGAACTGCAGCTGGAGTTCAATCCCCAGGAGAGAGCGATGGTGCTGGTAAAAGGAGAGGTGTATCCCGGTACCACGATCATCATCGGCGATTCTTCCATGCAGGTGAAAAGTACTTATCATTACTGCCGTTTTGAACGTATCGACGGTGATGTGAAGTCCACACCCCTGTAAGAGTTCACAGAAAAGAGGCACAGATATGGCATTTGGCTCTTTAGAGATTGCTTCGATCCCCAGAACACAGGATTATACTGTGATGAAGCAAAATGAAGACAACAAGGGGACATTTCAACAGATGACGCTGGGACAGCAGACGCAGAAGCATACCGAGCAGCTTACCAAAGAGGTGCACAGCAGTGACGATGCGGACTGGTACACCGGGCAATACGATGCCAAGGAAAAAGGCAGCAACGAGTATGCGGGCAACGGCGGCAAACACCGCAAAAAGCAGCCGGAGGACGGCGTCGTAGTGAAAAAAGGGCATCAGGGATTTGACATTAAGATCTGACAATACAAAGGAAAAATAGTAATATGGGCATTTTGGAAATTATCCTGCTGATTGCGGGAATTATAATATTTACGGGAAGCTTTTTCCTGCCGTTTGGCGGTAAAGAAAGCACCGGAATCGATAAAGAAGCGGCAAAAGAAGAGATCCACGGTCTGGTGGAAGAGGAGATGAATACCGTCCGCAGTCAACTGCAGGACAAAATGGAAGAGGCCTCCGAGGATGTCGTGGAGAAGGCAGAACGCTCCCTGGAACGGCTGACCAACGAGAAGATCATGGCAGTCAATGAATATTCCGATACGGTATTGCAGGAGATTCATAAAAATCATGAAGAAGTAATGTTCTTATATGATATGCTGAACAGCAAGCATGCGAATATCAAGGACACCGTATCCAAAATGGATAAAGCTGTAAAGGCGGTTGAAAATAAGGTCGCTGAAAATAAAGTTATTGAAAATAAAGTAACTGAAAATAAAGTGACGGAAGATAAGACGACAGAGACCGGGGCGGTGTCATCCAAGACCGCAGATGTCTCCCAGACTGAACCGCTGATGCAGCCGGAAAATTCTCCCGAGATCGGATTCATGGGAGAGACGGTGCAGGAGGGACAGAACAATAACGAGAAAATCCTTGAGATGCACAGACAGGGCAAATCCACAGTGGCGATTGCCAAGGAACTGGGTCTGGGCGTCGGAGAAGTGAAACTTGTGATCGACCTGTATAAGGCCTGATGAGAATCGCATGAAGCAAGGATAAGAACGGAGAAATACAATAATGAAGCTAAAATATTATCTGCGCGGTCTCGGAATCGGAATGGCGGTAACGGCACTGATCTTAGGAATCAGCTTTTCCGGCAGACAGGGACAGGAGATGCAGACACTGACAGATGAGCAGATTAAAGAGAGAGCTGCGGAACTGGGAATGGTGGACAGCAGTGAGCTGACCCTGGCGGCACTTCAAAACAGTACACAGTCACAGGTAACGACGGAGCCGGAAGCCACAGTAGAACCGGAGGCGACCGCGGAGCCGGAAGCCACTGCAGAACCGGAAGCGACAGCAGAGCCTGAGGTCACAGCAGAGCCGGAGATTACAGCTGAACCGGAAGTAATCGCAACACCGGAACGCGCGCATTCATCCATTACGATCAATAAAGGTGCCGATTCCGGCAGCGTCAGCAGACAGTTCTACGAGGCAGGCCTGGTGGAGAATGCAAAAGCATTTGACAATTACTTATGTAATAACGGTTACAGCCGCAGTATTAATCCCGGTACCTATGAGATCGCACCCGGGACTTCGGAAGAAGAAATCGCCAAAATAATCACCGGAAAACATTAAAAACCCCTTGCTATAGGGTTTTTTCTATGTTATAATCGCACTGTTGTGACAAAAAACACGCCTTTCGATTTGACGATGGTGCTGACTGCTTATGCAGAGGTCTTCGTTAGAGCTAACCGGGTTCTTAACGCGTCCCGGCAGAAAAGAAATGCGGAAGATTTTAACCAAATGGAGGTAAAGACATGAGCGTTATTTCTATGAAACAGTTACTTGAAGCAGGTGTTCATTTTGGACATCAGACCAGAAGATGGAACCCTAAGATGGCTCCTTACATCTTCACCGAGAGAAACGGTATCCACATCATCGATCTGCAGAAGTCTGTAGTTAAGGTTGATGAGGCTTACAAGGCAGTATCCGAGATCGCTGCACAGGGCGGCACCATCCTGTTCGTTGGTACCAAGAAGCAGGCTCAGGACGCTGTAAAGGTTGAGGCTGAGCGTTGCGGTATGTATTATGTAAACGAGAGATGGTTAGGTGGTATGCTGACCAACTTCAGAACCATCCAGTCCCGTATCGCAAGACTGCATGCAATCGAGACCATGTCTCAGGACGGTACTTTCGATGTACTGCCTAAGAAAGAAGTTATTCAGTTAAAGAAAGAATGGGAGAAGCTGGAGAAGAACCTGGGCGGTATCAAGAACATGACCAGAGTTCCCGATGCTATCTTCGTTGTAGACCCTAAGAAGGAAAGAATCTGCGTACAGGAAGCTCATGCACTGGGCATTACCCTGATCGGTATCGGCGATACCAACTGTGATCCCGAAGAACTGGATTACATCATTCCCGGTAACGATGACGCTATCAGAGCCGTTAAGCTGATCGTATCCAAGATGGCTGACGCTGTTATCGAAGCTAAGCAGGGCGAAGCTGTATACAGCGACGCTGATGTAGCTACCGAGGCTGAGGATATCGAAGAGGTTGCAGCTGACGCTGAATAAGGAGGATAAAAAAATGGCAATTACCGCATCTATGGTAAAAGAGCTCCGTGAAATGACCGGCGCTGGTATGATGGATTGTAAGAAGGCTCTGAACGAGACCAATGGAGATATGGACGCAGCTGTTGAGTTCCTGAGAAAGAACGGACAGGCTAAGGCTGAGAAGAAGGCAAGCCGTATCGCAGCAGAAGGTGTTGCTCGTGCAGCTATCTCTGCAGATGGTAAGACTGCTTGTGTTATCGAAGTTAACTCCGAGACCGACTTCGTTGCTAAGAACGAGACCTTTACTTCTTTCGTAGAGGCTGTCAATGTAGCAGCACTTGCTTCCGATTTACAGGGTGGCAAGGATGGCGAGGACATCGAAGCACTGTTAGCTGCTTCTTTCGAAGGCACAACCGTTAAGGATGCTCTGGTAGAGAAGACTGCTACCATTGGTGAGAAGCTGTCCATCCGTCGTTTCGAGAAGGTATCTGGAGATGTAGCAGTATCCTACATCCACGGTGGCGGACGTATCGGTGTTATCGTTGCAGCTAACGGTGCATCCGACGACGCAGCAAGAGAAGCACTGACCAACATCGCTATGCAGGTAGCAGCTATGAATCCTACCTACATCAGCAGAAATGATATTTCCGCAGAAGAACTGGCTAAGTTACAGGAGATCACTGTTGACGCAGCACTGAACGATCCTGCATCTCTGCCTAAGCCTATCCTGAACAAGCTGATCGACAAGGCTATGAACAGTTCCGCATGGAGCGATGAAGATAAGGCTATCTACGAAGAGAAGAAGAGCAACATGAACTATCTGTTCAACTTCCTGTCCAAGGAAGCAGCATCTGCTCTGGCTGAGCTGGCTATGGCTGATAAGGACGCTATCGTATCTGACAAGATCTTCAAGGGTCTGGCAGACGGTCGTGTATCCAAGCAGCTGAAAGAGATCTGCCTGTTAGATCAGACTTACGTTAAGGCTGAGGATGGCAAGCAGACCGTAGCTAAGTATTTAGAGAGCGTTAACAAGGCTCTGACCATCGCTAAGGTTGTTCGTTTCGAGGTTGGCGAAGGCATGGAGAAGAAAAATGAGGACTTCGCAGCAGAAGTTGCCGCTCAGATGAACGCTTAATCAAAAGACAATACAAAGACATAATAAAACAGGACATACGAGAAATCGTATGTCCTGTTTTTTATATACTAAAAATTAGTTTTTATAAAACGTAACCAGAGAATCCAGCTTTGCCGACATATTCAGCATCATAGCGTCCAACACAGTGATGGCGGTCATGCATTCCATGACGACCACGGCTCTGGGAACAATGATGGGATCGTGACGGCCGCGGATGGTAAGTTCGGTATTTTCACCGGAGCGGTTCACGGTTTGCTGGGGTCGGAAGATGGAGGGGGTGGGCTTCACGTAAGCCCGGACGATGATGGGACTGCCGTCACTCATACCTCCTAAAATACCGCCGGAATGATTACTGGTCTTGATGACTTTGCCGTTCTCCATGCGGAAGGGGTCATTATTCTCGCTGCCGGTATGGCGGGAAGCTTCTGCACCGTCGCCGATCTCTACAGATTTCACGGCGCCGATGGACATAATGGCTTTCGCCAGGTTGGCATCCAACTTCTCGAACACCGGATCTCCGATGCCTGCGGGAAGTCCTTCCACGAGACATTCCATACATCCGCCCACAGAATCGCAGGCTTCTCTTGCCTGCTGCAGATAAGCGCATGCTTTTGCATCAGCTTCAGCATCCGGCATGGCAGTGATGGTGGAGCGGACAGTGGTACGGTCGAGTTTTGTCAGATCCGCATCCACGGGACCGATGGAACGGGTGTAGGCGAATACGGTAATGCCCATCTGCTCTAAGATCTTTGCTGCAATGGCTCCGGCAGCCACGCGTCCGATGGTCTCACGACCGGAGGAACGTCCGCCACCCCGGTAATCCCGGAAACCGTATTTGGCATCAAAACAATAATCCGCATGACCGGGACGGTAATTCTCAGCAATCTCTGTGTAATCCGCAGAGATCTGGGAAGTATTGCGCACCATCAGGGAGATGGGAGTACCGGTGGCCCTGCCTTCGAAGACACCGGAGAGAATCTCCACCTGATCGGCCTCCTTACGCTGGGTGGTGATGGCGCTGGTGCCGGGCTTGCGGCGGTCTAAGTATTTCTGTATATCTTCCTCGGAGAGAGGCAGTCCTGCGGGACAGCCGTCTACGACGACACCCAATGCTTTCCCGTGGGATTCTCCCCAGGTAGTGATCTTAAAAATGTTACCGAATGATGAACCGGCCATGGCGGATCTCCTTTTCCAATGATATACGAATTGCTCCGTTGCCATGCAACTCGCGCAATTCTGCACACATTCGGAATCCGTTGATTTTCCTTTGGAAAATCACTACTTCCTCATGTGTGACCTTTGCCCCTTATATCAGATTATACGTAATAATTGAATAAATCGCAACTTTTTTATAGAAAAAGGATGCAACGAAATATAAAGTATGCT
>CAVGMD010000005.1:34676-59598 GCA_963630275.1 Bacteroidaceae bacterium
GTATGCTATCATATGACATAAGTACTAACGGGAAGTAAAAGGTCGAATATACAAATGGAAAAAACAACGGAAGAGAAAGCTAGGGCAAAACTTCTGAAATTTGGGAAAAAGAACCGATGGAACAGGGCGGTAGCAGTGCCGTTGCTGTTTTTTGTGCTGTCTTTTTTTCACATCCGTAATTATTGTAAGAATAATGGAAAACGTTTTGCAGTGATGGCGGGAACCTTCTTCCTGTTCGCGGTATACAGCAGTTTTTCCTTCCCGGTGTTTATTACAGAAGATGCAGGGAATGACTATGAATTGAAAAATGCCGAGACTGCCAGCATCTCTCTGGCGGAGGAGAAGGAACCGGATATGGCGGGACTGGAACTCTTAGAGGATGAGGATATGCTGGAACAGTCGGATTACAGCAGTACTTCCCATGGCTATGCCCTGGTGGACAAATATGATGCCTCCGATATTTTACAGGCTTCGGAGAAAATCGTGAGCGAAAATGCGCAGGAGACCGGAGCGGACAGTGAGGCGCGGGAGACCGCGGAACAGCAGGAATTCCGTTCCGATGACTGGAGACTGGTTCTGATCAACAAGCAGAACTCCATCCCGGAGGATTATACGTTCCAGCTGGGTACCATCAAGGGCTCCATGCAGTGCGACAAGAGGATCTTAGAAGACCTTCTCGCCATGCTGGAATCAGCGGAAAAGGACGGCGTGAATCTGACCATCTGTTCTCCGTACCGGGATCTGGAGTATCAGCAGATGTTGTTCAACCGCAAGATCAAGCGGTACATGAACCGCGGAATGTCTTATATGGAAGCTTATCAGCTGTCCAGTCAGGCAGTGACGGTACCGGGAGCCAGTGAGCATCAGATCGGACTGGCGCTGGACATTGTGTGTAATGACTATATGTCGCTGGACGAGGGCTTCGGTGATACGAAGGCAGGAAAATGGCTGGCAGCCAACAGCTGCCGTTTTGGATTTATCTTACGATACCCGGAAGGCAAGGAGAATATCACCGGGATCGAATACGAACCGTGGCATTTCCGCTATGTAGGAAAATCCGCAGCTCCTGTGATTATGGAACAGGGCATAACATTAGAAGAATTCTGGGAGGAATATGTAGAAGATGTATCGATTGATTAAACAGGAAGGACGCGCAAAAAGAGGAGAATTTACCACTGTGCACGGCGTGATCCAGACCCCTGTATTTATGAATGTAGGAACCGTGGCGGCAATCAAGGGCGCTGTATCCACAGCAGACTTAGAACAGATCGGGACCCAGGTGGAATTATCCAATACCTACCACCTGCATGTAAGACCCGGTGACCAGATCATCAAACAGATGGGCGGACTGCATAAGTTCATGTCCTGGAACAAGCCGATCCTGACAGATTCCGGCGGATTCCAGGTATTTTCCTTGGCAGGACTGCGCAAGATCAAGGAAGAGGGCGTTACGTTCCGCTCCCACATCGACGGTCATAAGATCTTCATGGGACCGGAAGAGAGCATGCAGATCCAGTCAAATCTGGGATCTACCATTGCCATGGCTTTTGACGAGTGTGCCCCCAGTAAGGCAGAACGGATGTATGTACAGAATTCTGTAGAACGTACCACCAGATGGCTGCAAAGATGCCAGGCAGAGATGAAGCGCCTGAACAGTTTAGAGGATACCGTGAACCCGCACCAGCTGTTATTCGGTATCAATCAGGGTGCCATCTATGAGGATATCCGTATCGAACATGCCAAGCGGATCGCGGAGATGAACCTGGACGGTTATGCGGTCGGCGGTCTGGCAGTGGGCGAGACTCATGAGGAGATGTACCATATTCTGGATGAAGTGGTTCCTTACCTGCCGGTAGACAAGCCCACATACCTTATGGGTGTGGGAACCCCTGCGAATATCCTGGAAGGCGTGGAGAGAGGAATCGATTTCTTCGACTGCGTATACCCTACAAGAAACGGACGTCACGGACATCTGTATACCAATCATGGCAAGATCAACCTGTTCAATGCCAAATACGAACTGGATGACAGACCCATCGAAGAGGGCTGTGGCTGTCCGGCGTGCCAGAGATATTCCAGAGCCTATATCCGCCATCTGTTAAAGGCAAAGGAGATGTTAGGCATGCGCCTCTGCGTACTCCATAATCTGTATTTTTACAATACCATGATGACGGAGATCCGGGATGCTCTGGATGAGGGAAGATTTGCAGAGTATAAAAAGCACAAGCTCGACTCCATGGCAACACTGTTGGAATAAGTCAGGAATCATCGAAGTTTAGAGGAATTTCATACAATTTTATGCAAAAAGACTTGCCCCGTAAGCTTTTTTTGTGTATCATACTTACTTGTACAGAAAGTTTTACAGGCGTAACACGCCGGAATGGAGGAACAAATGGGTATTTTATTAACTGAGTCAGAGGCTGCTGCAGCAGGTTCCGGAACCAGCATGATCGTTATGCTTCTTGTATATGCAGTATTGATCGGTGCAATGTGGTTTTTCTTCATGAGACCGCAGAAGAAGGAACAGAAGAGAGTAGCTGCAATGTTGTCCAACTTAGAGACAGGTGACTGCGTTCTGACCACTTCCGGTTTCTATGGCATCGTAATCGACATTACCGATGATACCGTTATCGTAGAGTTCGGTAACAACAAGAACTGCCGTATCCCTATGGAGAAGTCTGCCATCAGCAAGGTTGAGAAGGCTGGAGAGAACTAAGAAGAAGTGAAAAAGGAGCAATGCCGGGATAAGGTATTGCTCCTTTTTGCGTATACGGCATACCTAATAACTTGATCTATTTTAATGTTCAAAATTGTATTTATGTTAATTTTCAATATTGAAATTTCATACAGTATCAGTTATTATGAAATAAGTATTTTACGTAAAAATACAGGAAATATCACAGGAAACGAGGAAAATAACACTATGGAGTTACATATTACCTGTATTCCCGGCGACGGCATCGGTCCGGAGATCGTCAGGGAGACGAAAAAAGTTTTAGACAAAGTTGCACATAAATATGGTCATAAAATGATCTATAAGGATATTTTAATGGGTGGAGCTTCCATTGATGTCCATGGAGTCCCTCTGACAGAGGAAGCTATTGCGGATGCCAAAGCGGCAGATGCGGTGCTGATGGGATCCATCGGCGGTAATACCACCACTTCCCCCTGGTACAAACTGCCTCCCGAGAAGCGCCCGGAAGCAGGACTTCTGGCAATGCGTAAGGCACTGAATCTGTTTGCTAACTTAAGACCCGCAGTACTCTATGATGAATTGGCGGCGGCATGCCCTCTGAAGGAGGAGATCAGCAAGGCGGGATTCGATATGCTGATCATGAGAGAGCTGACCGGTGGACTTTACTTCGGTGAGCGTAAGACCATCGAAGAGAACGGTGTGAGAAAAGCCATCGATACCCTGACCTACGATGAGAACGAGATCCGCAGGATCGCCATCAAGGGCTTTGAGATTGCAAGAAAACGTAAGAAGAAGGTTACCAGTGTGGATAAAGCCAATGTGCTGGATTCCTCCAGACTGTGGAGAAAGGTCGTAGAGGAAGTGGCAAAGGATTATCCCGACGTGACACTGGAACATATGCTGGTAGACAACTGCGCCATGCAGTTAGTTAAGGATCCCGCACAGTTTGATGTGATTCTGACAGAGAATATGTTCGGAGATATCCTGTCCGATGAGGCGAGCATGGTGACCGGTTCCATCGGAATGCTGGCAAGCGCCAGCCTGAACGACACAAAGTTCGGTCTGTACGAGCCCAGCCACGGTTCCGCACCGGATATTGCCGGCAAAGATATTGCGAACCCCATTGCTACCGTATTAAGTGCCGCTATGATGCTTCGTTACAGCTTTGATCTGGATGAAGAGGCAGACGCCATTGAGGCAGCGGTGAAGAAAGCATTGCAGGACGGCTACCGCACCATCGATATCATGTCCGAGGGCTGCACCCGGGTAGGCTGTACCGAGATGGGAACTCTTTTGGCAGAGAGAATCTGATAGTATTTAATAACTGTATTTATATTTCATAGAGAAGCTTAAGAAGAGAAAGAGAGAAATAACTATGAGAAGTGATTCCGTTAAGACAGGAACTGCCCAGGCACCCCACAGAAGTCTGTTCAATGCCCTGGGATTTACCGAAGAAGAGAGAAGACGCCCCATGATCGGTATCGTCAGCTCCTTCAATGAGATCGTACCCGGACATATGAATCTGGATAAGATCACCGAAGCTGTAAAAATGGGCGTAGCTATGGCAGGCGGTATGCCGGTAGTATTCCCTGCCATTGCCGTATGTGACGGTATTGCCATGGGACATGTGGGAATGAAGTATTCCCTGGTGACCAGAGATCTGATCGCCGACAGCACCGAGTGCATGGCTATGGCGCATGGATTTGACGGACTGGTATGTATCCCGAACTGTGATAAGAATGTTCCGGGACTTTTAATGGCAGCAGCCAGAGTGAATATCCCTACTATTTTCGTATCCGGCGGTCCTATGTTGGCCGGACATGTACACGGACAGAAGAGAAGCTTATCTTCCATGTTCGAGGCAGTGGGAAGTGTGGCAGCCGGTACTATGACTATGGATGAACTGGCAGAGTTCGAGGAAAAGGTATGTCCTACCTGCGGTTCCTGTTCCGGTATGTATACCGCCAACTCCATGAACTGTCTGACCGAAGCCATTGGTATGGGACTTCGCGGCAACGGTACGATCCCCGCTGTATATTCCGAGCGTATCCGCCTGGCAAAACATGCCGGCATGAAGATCATGGAACTGGTAGAGAAAAATATCCGTCCCAGAGACATTATGACTCCGGAAGCATTCCAAAACGCACTGACCGTAGATATGGCACTGGGCTGTTCTACGAATACCATGCTGCATTTGCCCGCAATCGCAAGAGAAGCGGGCGTGGAACTGAATCTGGAGATCGCTAACGAGATCTCTGCCAAGACTCCGAACCTGTGTCATCTGGCACCTGCAGGTCCCACTTATATGGAAGATCTGAACGAAGCAGGCGGTGTCTATGCCGTAATGAACGAATTGTCCAAGAAGGGACTTTTGAATCTCGACTGTCTGACCGCCAATGGTACGACCGTAGGAGAGAATATCAAGAATTGTGTCAACAAGAATCCGGAAGTTATCCGTCCCGTGGAGAACCCTTATTCCCAGACTGGCGGTATCGCTGTGCTGAAAGGTAACCTGGCACCGGACAGCGGCGTAGTCAAGAGATCTGCCGTAGCACCGGAAATGCTGGTACACGAAGGTCCTGCCAGAGTATTTGACTGTGAAGAAGATGCCATCGACGCCATCAAGTCCGGCAGAATCGTAGCAGGCGATGTGGTAGTGATCCGTTACGAAGGACCGAAGGGCGGCCCCGGCATGCGTGAGATGCTGAATCCTACCTCTGCCATTGCGGGCATGGGACTGGGCTCCAGCGTGGCACTGATCACCGACGGACGTTTCTCCGGAGCTTCCCGTGGCGCATCCATCGGACATGTATCCCCGGAGGCGGCCGTAGGCGGGCCTATCGCACTTGTGGAAGAGGGCGATATCATCCGCATCAACATCCCGGAGAACAAGCTTGATGTTCTGGTATCCGACGAAGAACTGGCAACCAGAAGAGCAAAATGGCAGCCCAGAGAGCCCAAGATCACCACAGGATACCTGGCAAGATATCATGAATTGGTGACCAGCGGCAACCGAGGTGCGGTACTGGAAGCACCTTCTCAGAAGAACTAAGCAATCATTAAAATAACCGGAGGGATTTTGCAATGCAGTTAACAGGATCGGAAATTCTGGTAGAATGCCTGAAGGAGCAGGGGGTAGATACCGTATTCGGTTACCCTGGCGGGGCAATCCTTAATATTTACGACGCACTTTATAAGCACAGTGGGGAGATCAATCATATTCTGACTTCCCATGAACAGGGAGCGGCACATGCTGCAGACGGCTATGCGAGAGCTACGGGAAAAGTAGGTGTCTGCATGGCTACCAGCGGTCCCGGAGCCACGAATCTGGTCACCGGTATCGCGACAGCTTACATGGATTCCGTACCCATGGTAGCGATCACCGCCAACGTTACTTTGCCGTTGCTTGGCAAGGACAGTTTCCAGGAGGTGGATATCGCCGGTGTGACCATGCCCATTACGAAGCACGGTTATATCGTAAAAAATGTGGAGATCCTGGCAGATACCATCCGTAAGGCATTCCACATCGCCAGAAGCGGAAGACCCGGTCCTGTACTGATCGATATCACGAAGGACGTGACCGCAGCCACCTGCGAATATACCCCTGTGACTATTGAACCCGAAGAGAGAGTGACCCGTTACACCAGAGAAGAGCTGATGCTGGTAGCGGAGATGATCCATAAGGCGAAAAAACCCTATATTTATCTGGGCGGTGGTGCAATTATCTCCGGGGCAAGCGAAGAAGTAGCACAGTTTGCGGAACTCATCGATGCACCGGTATGTGATACCCTGATGGGTAAGGGCGCTTTTGACGGCAGAAGCGAACGCTATACCGGTATGATCGGTATGCACGGTACTAAGACTTCTAACTTAGGTGTCAGCGAATGTGACCTGTTGGTGGCACTGGGAGCTAGATTCTCCGACCGAGTGACCGGCAACCCGAAGAAATTTGCGGAAAATGCAAGAATTATCCAGCTGGATGTGGATGCCGCGGAAATCAATAAGAATATCCGTGTGGACGCTTCTCTGGTAGGAGATCTGAAGAAGACTCTGACCGAATTGAATGAATGTCTGTCCAAACAGGAACATCCGGAGTGGATGGCGCATATAAAGGAACTGAAGGAAAAGTATCCGTTAAAATACGACGACGAGAATCTGTCCGGCCCGTATATCATGCAGGAGATCGACCGCGTAACGAACGGAGAGGCTATCATTACCACCGATGTGGGACAGCATCAGATGTGGGCGGCACAGTATTACCATTATACGAAGCCCCGTACTTTCCTGTCATCCGGTGGCCTGGGTACCATGGGCTACGGTCTGGGAGCCTGCATCGGTGCACAGATCGGACAGCAGGATAAGATCTGCATCAATATCGCAGGCGACGGATGCTTCCGTATGAATATGAATGAACTGGCTACCGCCAGCCGTTATAACATTCCCATTATCCAGGTAGTCATCAACAACCAGGTACTGGGCATGGTAAGACAGTGGCAGACACTGTTCTATGGGAAGCGTTATTCCCAGACTGTACTGAAAGATAAGGTGGATTTCTGCAAGGTGGCAGAGGGACTGGGCTGTACCGCCATTCGTGTGACCAAAAAGGAAGAAGTGGCACCCGCCATTGAGAAAGCCATTGCCCTGAAGGCACCGGTATTGATCGAATGTATGATCCCGGAGGATGATAAGGTATTCCCCATGGTTCCGGCAGGAGCCCCCATCAGCGAAGTATTTGACGGAGATGATTTGAAAAGGCAGTCCTGATGAATAAGACGACGAAGAGATTATTTTTTGCAGTGCTGATATTACTGCTGTTTCTGCTGACAGTATATTTTGTTCTGGCATTTTACTATAGGGAAGGCTTTTCCTTAAATACTTGGATCAACGGCGTATACTGTACTGGAAAAACGGTGGAAGAAGTGAATTCGGAGCTTTTGTCACATACAGAAGCTCCGAATGTTGTCATCGTGGATAAAATGGGAGAGGAATATACGATTGCTCTCGCCGATGTGGATTATCACGCGGACTTTGGCAGTGCGCTGGAGGCGTACAGACAGGAACAGAATCCCTATCTGTGGGTGGACAATATTCTGTTCCATTCTAGGAAAACCCTGGCACCGGTAGTGACCGTGGATGAGGCAGCACTTCGCAAAGTCTATAATGCCCTGGGATTCGTGCGGACGGAACAGGGAAGAATCAAAGATTACAGCCTTATCAGGAATGCGGAAGGAGCCTACGTCTTCGCAGACGGACTGAGCGACCGCATCGATCTGGAGAAGGCTTTTTTGGCGTTAAAGGAAATCGTGGAGAGCGGGCAGGAGACATTGAATCTGCAGGAGAGCGGATGTTACTATGAGATAACACCGGATGAAAGGCAAAAAGCCTTGCGGAATCTGTGGAAAGAGATCGAGAGATTTCAGACCTGCGATATTGTCTATTGTTTCGGCGAAGAGAGACATCCTGTGACAGCGGCGGACTGCGCCTCTTTTCTGACAGCGGAGAACGGACTTCCGGTGCAGGACGATAAGGGAAGCTTTGTGCTGGATGAGGAGGCTGTGACGGCTTATGTGCAGAGCCTGGCGGAAGAATATGACGGTTATGGACGCACCAGACAGTTTCACAGTACCCGCGGGGATGTAATCACCATCGAAGGAGGAACCTACGGCAGCAAGCTGGATCAGAAAAAAGAGGTTGCCTACCTGATGGAACATCTGTTGGATCCGGGAGTACATACCGGTACCCCGCAGTCTCACATCCCTGCCTATGAGAGAGAAGCTTTCTGTTACGGCAAAAATGATATCGGTGATACCTATATCGAAGTGGATATGACACAGCAGAAAATGTATTATTACGAAAAAGGTGTACTGCGGCTGGAGACCGATGTGGTCACCGGCAATATGCGCCGCCGCATGGGGACACCGGAAGGCGTGAACTTCGTATATAATAAACAGAAGGACCGGATCTTACGGGGACCGGGATATGCCTCCCCTGTGAAATTCTGGGTGCCCGTGAAGGGCAGTATCGGCATCCACGATGCCAGCTGGAGAAAAGAATTCGGCGGGGACATCTACCAGACTGCCGGTTCCCATGGCTGTATCAATACACCGAAGGACAAAATGGAAGAATTATACGAAATGGTACAGATCGGCACCCCTGTCGTAATGTTTTATTAATAAAACAGACATTTTCTGACAAATTGTCCTTGTAAGACGAACAAATTGAAAATAATTTAACAATGTAGTTGACTAAAGCAACTGAAAAGCTTATTCTATACCTATGCTTTTTATAAAAAATTTAGAAAATATCGAGGAGGTCTTTGAAAATGGCAAGAGTGTATAACTTTTCCGCAGGCCCTGCCGTACTTCCGGAGGAAGTATTACAGGAAGCAGCCGATGAAATGCTGGATTATAGGGGAACCGGCATGTCCGTAATGGAGATGAGCCATCGATCTAAAGCCTATGATACGATCATTAAGGAAGCGGAAGCTGATCTCAGAGAACTGATGAATATTCCGGACAACTACAAGGTACTGTTTTTACAGGGTGGTGCGAGCCAGCAGTTCGCCATGATTCCCATGAACCTGATGAAGAACCGCGTAGCAGACTATATCGTAACCGGTCAGTGGGCGAAGAAAGCATACCAGGAAGCTTCCCTGTACGGTAAGGCAAACAAGATCGCATCTTCCGAGGATAAGACTTTCTCTTATATTCCCGATTGCTCCGATCTGCCTATCAGTGAGGATGCAGACTACGTGTACATATGCG
This sequence comes from Bacteroidaceae bacterium, assembly GCA_963630275.1. Lineage (GTDB taxonomy): Bacteria > Bacillota > Clostridia > Lachnospirales > Lachnospiraceae > Acetatifactor. The sequence continues at coordinate 44,136 of CAVGMD010000005.1, forward strand.
AGAATAACACCATCTACGGTACGAAGTTCAAGACCCTGCCCAATACCAAGGGTAAGCCGTTGGTTGCAGATGTGTCCAGCTGCTTCTTATCCGAGCCGGTAGATGTGACCAAGTACGGTGTCATCTACGGTGGTGTTCAGAAAAATATCGGACCCGCAGGCGTGGTCATCGTTATCATTCGTGAAGACCTGATCACCGAGGATGTCCTGCCCGGTACTCCGACCATGCTTCGTTACAAGACCCATGCGGATGCGAATTCCCTGTACAATACCCCGCCCGCATACGGTATCTATATCTGCGGCAAGGTATTCAAGTGGCTGAAGAAGATGGGTGGTCTGGAAGTTATGAAGGAGCGCAACGAGAAAAAGGCGAAGATCCTGTATGATTATTTGGATGAGAGCAAGCTGTTCAAGGGTACTGTCCGCAAGGAGGACAGATCCCTGATGAACGTTCCTTTCGTAACCGGAAGTGAAGAACTGGATGCCAAATTCGTCAAGGAAGCCAAGGGAGCTGGCTTCGAGAACCTGAAGGGACACAGAACCGTAGGCGGTATGAGAGCAAGTATCTATAATGCAATGCCCATCGAAGGTGTGGAGAAGCTGGTAGAGTTCATGAAGAAATTTGAGGCGGAGAACGCATAAGGGGGAGAACACTATGTTTCAGATCAATTGCCTGAATCCCATTTCCAAAGTGGGACTGGATCGTCTGACAGCAGACTATAAAGTAACCGATAACATTAACGACGCAGAGGGTGTGCTGGTCCGCAGTGCTTCCATGCACGAGATGGATCTGCCGGATAACCTGCTGGCAGTAGCCAGAGCGGGAGCCGGCGTCAACAACATTCCGTTAGACAAATGTGCGGAAAAAGGTATCGTGGTATTCAATACGCCCGGTGCCAATGCCAATGGTGTAAAAGAGCTGGTGATCGCAGGCATGCTTTTAGCTGCCCGTGATGTGGTAGGCGGTATCGAATGGGTCAAGGCATCCAAAGACAACGCTGACATTGCCAAAGCCGCAGAAAAAGAGAAAAAGAAATTCGCCGGTACCGAAGTCATGGGCAAGAAGCTTGGTGTCATCGGTCTGGGTGCTATCGGTGTCAAGGTAGCCAACACCGCAGTCAGTCTCGGCATGGATGTCTATGGCTATGATCCTTATGTGTCCGTCAATGCCGCATGGAACTTAAGTCGTTCCGTTAAGCATGTGATGAACGTGGAAGAGATCTACGCAGACTGCGATTATATCACTGTACATGTACCTCTTCTGGATTCTACGAAGGGTATGATCAACCAAGAAGCCATCAGCAAAATGAAGGACGGTGTGATTCTGCTGAACTTCGCAAGAGACCTGCTTGCCAACGAAGCAGATGTTCTGGAAGCACTGGCAAGCGGCAAGGTAGCCCGTTACGTGTCCGATTTCCCGAATCCCACCACCGCAGGACAGCCCGGCTGCATCGTGATCCCTCATCTGGGTGCCAGCACCGAGGAATCCGAGGACAACTGTGCGAAGATGGCAGTGGAAGAAATGATGGATTACTTGGAGAACGGTAACATCCGCAACAGTGTCAACTATCCTGCATGTGATATGGGCGTATGCAGTCAGGCAGGCAGAATTGCTATCTTCCATAAAAACATTGCCAACATGCTGACCCAGTTCACCGCAGTCATCGGTGAGAAGGGCATCAATATCTCCGACATGACCAACAAGTCCCGCGGCGAAGTGGCATATACCATGTTAGATATCGAAGATGCGGCTACTCCGGATCTGGTAGAATCCCTGCAGAAGATCGACGGTGTCTTCCGCGTACGTGTGGTAAAATAAATCGTCAGATAAAATCTAAAATTACAGACAGGCATCGGATGTAATACGAATACATCTGGTGCCTGTTTTTTTAGGTAAAACCTGTGTAAAATGTCAAAAATTTACAGACTTTTTTCCGTGAAAACATTGTATGCTAACAGGGAATCTGCTATACTTGCCATGGACAAAAACAGCAGGTTACGAGAGAAAGAGGGAACAAAACGGATGAAATTTGATATGCATTGCCATACAAAAGAGGGTTCCATGGACGGCAAGGTTCCCATTGAGGAATTTATCGACGAACTGATCCGCAAGGGATTCGACGGAATGCTGGTCAGCGACCACAATTCCTACAACGGTTACCGCAAATGGAAGAAGAACATAAAAGATAAAAAATTCAAAGATTTTGTAGTATTGAAAGGTATCGAATACGATACCATTGATGCCGGACATGTTCTCGTCATCATGCCGGAGACCATTAAATTAAAAATCCTGGAGCTGCGGGGACTGCCCGTACAGATCCTGATCGATATCGTACACAAAAACGGCGGCATCTTAGGACCGGCACACCCCTGCGGAGAGAAATATTTAAGCTTCACCAATACGTTAAAAAAGAGAAATCAGATGGCAGTGATGAACCAGTTTGATTTCCTTGAGGGATTCAATGCCTGTGAGAGCGCAGAGAGTAACCACTGTGCAAAAGTACTGGCGGAGATGTATGAGCTGCCCACGTTCGGCGGAAGCGATGCCCACAAACTGGACTGCATCGGCATGGCATATACCGACATTCCGGAGAAAATCCGTCACGAATCCGATCTGATCCGGGCGGTGAAGGCAAGAGAGGGAATCAAGTGCGGCGGTTCCTATTACCGGGGCACTACGAAAGAAAAAATCGGAAAAGCCAACAATATTCTGGTACAGTCCTTCTGGTTCTACAACAGACTGGGCAGTCTGTACCGTCATCATAATAGAAAAGCGGAGATGCATAAACTGATATAGGTCTTAGGAACTATACCGGTTTTTAATATAAGTTCATAAATTCTTAAGATGCTTTTGCAGGGGGAATACGGTATAATGAGAATGAGTTAAAAAGCAACTCCGATAGTACCTATAATAGTATCTATAGAAGCAAGAAAAGAGGAGAAGGATAAATGAAAAAATTTTATCATGCCAGGAAAATAACGGCAGCCGCGCTGGCAACGGTCATGGCAGTGTCACTGGCAGCCTGCGGCAAGCAGGACGGTGGCAGTCAGGGAGGCGGACAGACAGAGCAGAAGGAATATGTCTATGTTCCGGAATATCTGGAACTGGATAAGGATACGAATTCCAGCTATAACAGTCTGATATTACAGGGAGATAAGCTGTACTACATAAATTACCAGTGGGACGAGAACAGCGGCGACAGTAAGATCAAGTTGGGCAGTTATAACCTGAGTGACGGAACGAAGGAAGACCTTCCTGTTGAGATTGACGGGAACAACGGAGGAATCAACTCCATGCAGGTAGATGCGGACGGCAATATTTACACTGCGGAGTATCAGTGGAATGCTACGGAGGGAGACGATGCTTATTCCGAGCAGAAGGTGGTATTGTGTAAGTATGATTCCACCGGCGCACAGGTCATGGAGCAGGATATCACCGATATCATGCAGCAGGATGAGAACAATTCCTACATCAACAATATGTGCATTGACGATCAGGGCAGATTCTATATCAGCTCCAGTGAGATTATCCGTCTGTTTGATGCCGAGGGGCAGTTCCAGGGAACCGTTAAGACCGACAGCTCCTGGATTCAGGGCATGGGCAAAGGAACTGACGGCAAAGTATATGTCTGCTACTATGAGGATTCCGGTAGCAGCAACTCTCTGGCAGAGATCGATTTCGATGGAAAAAAGATAGCCGGGACTTACAGCAATTTCCTCAATGGCAACGGCAGCGGGAACTTAAGCACCGGCAGTGAGGGAACGATCCTTGCCAACACGGACACCGCATTATATGAGTATAATCTGGCAGACCAGTCCACGACAGAAGTGCTGAACTGGCTGGACTGCGACATCAACGGCAATTATGTCAACTACGTGGGAACGACCTCCGATGGCAAGATCCTGGCAGTGATCAATGACTGGAACACCGGAGAGACAGACGTCGTGAAGCTGACCAAGACCAAGGCAAGTGAAGTGGCACAGAAGACACCGGTAGTGATCGGCGCAATGTATACCTCTCAGGCTTTACAGGCGGCAGCGGTTGCTTTCAACAAGCAGAGCAACGAGTATCATGTGGCAATTAAGACCTATATCGATGAGAATAACTGGACCGATACTTCCTGGTCTGACGGCATTACAGCCATGAACAATGATATTACATCCGGCTCCAACTGCCCGGATATTCTGGATCTGTCCAATATCGATGTGAAGGAATTGGCTTCCAAGGGCGTATTTGAAGACATGATGCCTTATCTGGAGAAGAGCAGTGTATTAAACAAGGATGATTTCTTTGAAAATATTATAAGCAGTTATACCTTTGACGGTAAGCTGGTAGGCATTCCCAAGTCCTTCTCCCTGAGCACGATTGTGGGTAAAACATCGGAAGTGGGAGACCGTGACGGCTGGACCATCGAAGACATTATGGCATATGCCGATGAGCATCAGGGTGCTTCCCTGTTCGAAGGCATGACCAAGAGCGGTATGTTGTACAGCCTGCTGGCATATGATCTGGACAGCTATATTGACTGGGAGACCGGAAAATGCAATTTTGATTCCGAAGAGTTCCAGAAAGTGTTGGAATTCGTAAATACATTCCCTGAGGAATATGACTGGCAGAGTGATGACAGATCTACCCCGCTGAAGATTCAGTCAGGTGATGTACTGTTGAATATGACGGGAATCTATCAGCTGGAGAGCGTTCAGGAAAATGAGGCGATGTTTGGCGAACCGGTAACCTACATCGGATATCCTACGGCAGACGGAAGCTGCGGAACTTATATTCAGGCAAGCGAACTGTATGCAATCGCATCCAAATCCTCCAACAAGGATGGAGCGTGGGCATTCATTGAGAATTATCTGAGTCAGCCCATCAACGACATGAATTCCTACGGTTTGCCGGCCAGCAAGTCTGCATTGGATGATCTGGTGGAAAAGGCAACCAATGTAACTTACATGACGGATGAAAACGGAGAACAGGTTCTGGATGAAAACGGTAATCCCATTCCGGAGGACGGAACCTCCAGCATCAGTTACGGTGACTGGGAGTATACGTATCATGTTCCCACCGCAGAAGAAGTGGATACGCTGAAGACACTGATCAGTAAGGCACAACCCGCAGGTACTTCCGGCAACGATGAAATCACCAACATCATCACAGAGGAAGCGGAAGCTTTCTTCAAGGGACAGAAGTCCGCAGCGGATGTGGCAAATGTCATTCAGAGCCGCGTGCAGGTATATGTCAACGAAAACAGATAACAGATAAAGGAAGGCTTAAAATATCGTGAGCAGACAGCATGTGAGACCTACGCGGAAGCATCACAAAACAGATAAGAGAATGCAGAAACTCAAGAGAAGCTCGGGGCTTTTTATAGCCCCCAGCTTCCTGGGTGTCCTTGCGTTCTTTTTTCTTCCTTTTTTAGTCGTAATATTTTACTCACTGGTGGACAATCCCATCAGCATGAATTTTGTATTTCTGGATAACTTTGCAAACGTGATCCGTAACGCGGCATTCCGGACGGCAGTGCATAATACGGTAGTGTTTTCAGCAATCGCGGTACCACTGGCGGTAGTATTATCCTTAGTACTTGCCATTGTACTGGAGTCGAAGCTGCCGTTCCGCAGTCAGTTCCGTACCTTTTTCTTAAGCCCCATGATGGTGCCGGTGGCATCCATCGTGCTGATCTGGCAGGTATTGTTCCATTATAACGGTGCGGTCAATGACATACTGGGAGTCTTCGGGGTGGAGAAGATTGACTGGCTGAAGTCCAGCTATTCGATTATCGTAATCGTGATATTATTTCTATGGAAGAACTTAGGATACAATATGATTCTGTTCATGGCGGCACTAGCCAGTATCCCCAAGGATCTTTTGGAGGTGGCAAGACTGGAGAGCGCGACGTCGTTGCAGACCTTTTTCTATATTAAGATCCGGTATCTGTCCTCAACCTTTTTGTTCGTGACGATCATGTCCCTGATCAGCTCCTTCAAGATCTTCCGTGAGATCTACCTGCTGACGACGGATTATCCTTACGATTCCATCTATATGCTGCAGCACTTTATGAACAATAAGTTCAAGAGCCTGGATTATCAGACCCTGTCCGCAGCAGCCATATTGATGTCTCTTGTCATGATCGTGATCATCGGACTTCTGTTCGCAGTGGAAAATCATTTCGGAAAGGATGTGGAAGGCTGATGAAACAGAAGATGAAGAGGACTGTCGCACCGGAGTTACAAAGGGCGATCCGGTTCAAAAAAAGAAAGAAAATATATGAGAATATCCGCGTCAGCATTGCCACAGCGATCGCAGCGTTTTTTGCCATACTGTTCCTGATGCCCATCGTATTGACCATTACGAACTCCTTCATGTCGTCCTCGGAGATATCGGCGAACTACGGTTCGGTATTTGCCACGACGGAGAAGGGCGGCAAGGTCTATATTTCCGAAAAAGTAAATCTGAAGTTTATCCCGGATATCGTGTCCTTCAGCCAGTATTCCACGGTGCTGTTAAAAAGCCCGGAATATCTGCTGAAGTTCTGGAACTCCGTGATCCTGGTGGGACCCATCGTTCTGTTCCAGTTGCTGGTGGCATCACTGGCATCCTACGGATTTGCCCGGTATACGGGGAAACTGAGGTCCCTTGTGTTTTTCTCTTATGTGATCTTAATGCTGATGCCGTATCAGGTAACACTGGTTCCCAACTATCTGGTAGCGGAGAGGCTGAATATATTGAATACGTACTGGTCCATCTGGCTTCCGGGAATTTTTTCTCCCTTTGCAGTCTATCTGCTGACCAAATTCATGAAGAGAATTCCGGTGGGAGTCATGGAGGCGGCACAGATCGACGGTGCTGGAGAGTGGCAGATCTACCGGCTGATCTGTATGCCGTTATGTAAAGGAGCGTTATGTTCCGCAGCAATCCTGGTATTTATCGATTACTGGAACATGGTGGAACAGCCGCTGATCCTTCTGTCCGATGCGGAGATGCATCCGCTGTCCGTATTTTTAAGTAAGATCAATTCCGGAGAGATCGGACTGGCATTCGCGGTAGCTACGATCTATATGGTGCCAAGCCTTCTGGTATTCCTCTACGGAGAAGAATATCTGGTAGACGGTATTACATACCAGGGCGGCGTCAAAGGATAATAAAGGGATAAAACCACAGATAGAAAGTTGAAATATTTAAGGAGAGTAAAAATGAACGAGAACGGCGGAAAAAAGAGAAGAGACTGGGTAAAAAATGCAGCCATCATATTCTTGTCTGTAATGCTGGTACTGACATTTTTTTCCAACACATTTATGAATTATTCCCTGCCGGAAGTAGCGGCACAGTATGTGCAGTCCGGTACCATTACGGCGAAGATCCGGGGAACCGGTACCATAGAGAGCGGCGATCCTTATAATGTGAAGATCAGTGAGACCCGTACCATTGCAAGCGTTCTGGTGAAGACCGGCGACAAGGTGGAGAAGGGAGATGTCCTGTTCTTGCTGGAGGATAAGGAGAGTAAGGAACTGACGGATGCCCAGACCGCACTGGATAAGGCAATGTTAGATTTTGAACTGTCTCTTTTATCCGGAGATATTTCCAACACCACATACAATAACGTACAGAGCGGCAATGTGGCATCGGTGGCTACCTATCAGAGCCGTATCGTAGCAGCGGAAGCAGAGATTGATAAATGGCAGAAGCAGGTGGACGAGGCACAGACTGCCATCAATCAGTTAAAGACAGCGCAGGTCAATGTAGATGCCGGCGGAACTCCCGATACCAGTTCTGAACAGGCAAAGGTAGCAGAGGCACAGGCAGCGTTAAATAACGACTGGGTCAAGATCGCCAAAGATAAGATCAGCGAGTGGCAGGCAGCCAAGGCAGTCTGTGATGCTACAATCGCTAAGTATGAAGAAGGAATCTTAAGCTCGGTATCCGGCAATGATGGGTATCCTAATCAGGTATCAGAAGATGACTATAACGTAGCAAAAACGAACAGCGTGACCTATCAGAATCTGATCAGTAATAAGCAGAAGGAGATCAATGATAATCCTGCAGCAGTGACCGCATACAATAATAAGGTCAGTGCACTGGCGGAAGCCAACAATAAATTGACAGAGAAGCAGAACAGCAAGGATAACGCCACCAGTTCCCTGACGGTACAGACACAGAACTGGCAGAACGAACTGGACAGCAGAAATGCCAAGTTAAAGGCAGCACAGGATTTCAAGACACAGTTATTGAAAGATATCTCCAGTGAACTGAATCTGGATTATCAGTTAGACAGTCTGCAGAAGCAGAGAGATGAGATTGCAAAGATGCAGCAGAACGCCGTAGGCGCTAGCATCGAGGCTCCGATCTCCGGTACCATCACCGGTGTGACTGTGAAGGCGGGAGACGAGGCACAGCCGGATACCGCCCTGGTGACCATGCAGCCGGAAGGCAAGGGGTACACCATGAGCTTTTCCGTGACCAATGATCAGGCGAAGAGACTTTCCGTAGGAGATAAGGCGGATCTGGTGAACTCCTGGAGATACGATGATATGGATATCACTCTGGCAAGCATCAAGCCGGATACCACGGATCCCGGACAGAAGAAGCTGCTGACCTTCGATATCACCGGAGATTCGGTAACTCCCGGTCAGACCCTGAATGTTTCCGTAGGACAGAAGAGTGCGAACTACGACCTGATCGTGCCTAACAGTGCGATCCGTGAGGACAGTAACGGTAAGTTCATTCTGACCGTTGAGTCCAAGAGCAGCCCCTTAGGCAACCGTTATGTGGCTACCCGTGTGGATGTGGAAGTGTTAGCAAGCGATGATACCCAGTCTGCGATCAGTGGAGCCTTATACGGTTATGAGTTCGTCATTACGACTTCTACACAGCCGGTAGAGGCGGGCAAGTTAGTCAGACTGGCGAATAATTAATTCTTAGGCAGGGACCAGAGAGTATGTTTCGGATGCAGATAAAAAATAAGAGAAAGTGCATATGGTGGTATGGCAGCGCAGCGATATCTTTCCTCCTGTTCCTGCTTCTGCTCGCCTGGACGAACCATTTGGCGAATGCGCAGGACGCCCAGCAGATGGCATATCGCTGGAGCGATAACAAGGATGCGGCGCAGGTCAGCTGCTTCTTCTCCCCCAGAGCGGAAGTGACGGAAGATACCATCAAAAATTTTGAATATTCCCTGAAAAATACACTTCAGGAAGCGTCCATTGTGGAGACTTCCGAGAATCCCAGTGCAAGACTCTGGGTGGATGCCTACAGCGCGGACGGCAAGATCACACTGGTCAATGGGAGAAACACGTTAGATGCCAATGCCATCGGTATCGGCGGAGATTTTTTCCTGTTCCACCCGTTAAAGCTGATCACCGGATCCTATTTTTCGGGAAATGATCTGATGCAGGATTACTGCCTGATCGATCAGGATGCGGCATGGCAGTTGTTCGGCTCCAACGATGTGGTGGGAATGACCGTATATATCGGCAATGTACCCCATATTGTCACCGGAGTGGTGAGACGCCCGGAGGGGAGGATGGAGAAAGCCGCCGGCTTAAGCTCCACCGTGGTCTATGTGTCTTATGAGACGCTTGACACTTACGGAACGAACAACGGCATCAATCATTACGAGATTGTCATGCCGAACCCGGTCAGCGGATTTGCCTACGATAAAGTAAAGGAAGGCATCGGCGTAGATGAGAAGAATGTGGAGATCGTAGAGAATACCTCCAGATATTCTCTGCTAAACCGCCTGAAAATGATCCTGAACTTCGGTACCCGTTCCATGAACGGTAAAGCTATTATCTACCCCTACTGGGAGAATCTGGCAAGAGGCTATGAGGATATCATTGCACTGCTTACGGTGCTTATGATTCTGCTATTGCTGTACCCGGTGGTGACGGTGATCTGGACTTTCGTCCACTGGTGGCGGCATAAAGGCTGGACCCTTAAGGATGTATGGAATACCGGTCGGGATAAGCTGGAACGGGCGGTGGAACGCCGCAGGGAGAAAAAACATTCCCATGCGGAGAACGATGTATTGGAAGAACTGGAGCGGGAACTGGAAGAGGATCCTTATGCGGACAGCGAGTTTACTTGGATGACCGATGAAATTGTCGGTAAGAATACGACGGAAGAAGCGGAAAACACAGAAACGGTGGAAGAACCAACATTACCAACAAGAAAAGGAGAGGGAGAATGAAAAAGAAAGAGAAAAGAATTGTCAGTCTGGCAGTAACTTTGGCGATGATCGCAGGATTAACCGCCTGCGGAAAGGGCGGAAGCAGTAACGGCGGCAGCAGTAACGGCGGCAGCAGTAACGGCGGCAGCAGCGTTGCGGATTCCAGCCTGGCGAAGCAGTATGTATTTAAGGAACAGGCGCTGGATCTTGGCGTGGATTCCGACAATATGAGCATAGACCTGCTGACACTGCAGGGAGATACCGTGTATTTAATGTACGAAATCTATGATTATTCCGGAGATTATGTGGAAACGGATGTGAAACTGGCAACGTTAAATACAGACGGTACATTGATTAAGACCGTAGATCTGCCTCTGTGGAAAGAGGGCGAAGCCCCGGCGACTCCGGCACCTTCTAACGGCGGAGAGGAAGGGGATACTCCTGCAAATGGTGATGGCGGAGCGGTAGCACTGACAGAGGAAGATCTGGCAGCGGCAACCATAGATGTCATCGATGCACCGGTTTCCAATGATTATTCCTATATGAGTACGAATCTGGGCGGAGAAGCTGTTGCAGCGGATGGTACGGTCTACGGAATCCGTAATTTCTACAGTGAAACATATGTGGGAGATGAGTCTGTCAGCGACAGTTCCTATGCGCTGTTACACTGGGATGCGGACGGCAATATTACCGGTGAGACGGATCTGACAGAACTGCTGGCAGATAAGGGAGACAGCTATACCTGGATCTATGACATGATCCTGAATGAGGACGGTTCCGTGACACTCTTATTAAGCGGAGATGCCTGGAAGAAATGCACGGTGACTCCGGAGGGAGAACTGACGGATATGAAGGATATTCCTCAGAATGTGGCAGATATCCTCGGCAACGGCGGCCGCGTGGGTCTGACACCCGACGGAAAATACCAGATCACTTACTGGGATCTGGATACTTATACGGATCTGTATATTGCTTCCTACGATCCTGCGACGGATCAGATCTCGGAGGGCATCAAGCTGTCTGAGGTGGTTTCCAACGGAGTCTATTACGGGCTGGTATCCATTGACGAGAATACGCTGTACTATTCCAACGATTACGGTCTGTACCGCTATGATATTCAAAAAGCGGAATCCACACAGATCATGAGTTACATCAATTCCGACCTGCTCACCACCAGCATGGACAAATTCGTCGTGCTGAGTGATACGGAGATCATCGGATTCTACAATGATATTCAGGACGGCAGCAACAAAGGCGGTCTGTTTACCTATGTGAAGCCGGAGGACATCAAGGACAAAGCAGTGCTGGTATTAGCCGGCAATTATACCGACTTGAACCTGAGAAAGAGAGTAGTGGAATATAATAAGAACAGTGAGGATTACCGTATCGTAGTCAAAGATTACAACAGCTACAATACTTCGGAAGATTACGAGCTCGGTACCAAACAGCTGAACAACGATATTATCTCCGGTAACATGCCGGATATTCTGATCGTGAATTACGATATGGCAATGGACAGCTATATTTCCAAGGGACTGATCGCCAATGTGGATGATCTGATCGCGAAGGATGAGGAGCTGTCACGGAATGAGTATCTGCAGAATGTCTGGGATGCTTACCGGGTTGACGGAAAACTGTATTATGTGATCCCTTCCTTCTATGTATGTACCATGCTGGGTAAGCAGTCCGTTTTCGGTGATCGTACTTCCATCACCATGGAGGAACTGGAGGCAATTCAGGCAGGCATTCCGGAGAACCCTTCTATTTTCGGTGATACCGTGCTGCAGAGTGATTTCATGAATCTGATGATGGGCTTCTGCGGTAATGACTTCGTGGATGTCTCTACCGGAAAATGTAATTTTGACACCGACAGCTTCGTGGCAATGCTCACCTATGCTTCCGGACTTCCGCAGGAACATCCGGAGGATTTCTGGGACGATTACTGGAATAACTATGAATCCCAGTTCCGTGAGAACCGGACACTGTTAGACAATATTACTATTAGCAATATCAGTAATCTGAACCGTGAGATCAACGGTGTGATGGGAGAGGATGTCAGCTTCGTTGGATTCCCCACAGATGGAGACAACGGCTCCATCTTAAGATCCGGTAATATGACCTATGCATTGTCTGCCAAGTCCAAGAATCTGGACGGTGCCTGGGACTTCATTCGTTACTATCTGACGAAGGACTACCAGGATCAGGTGCAGGCTCAGGAATACAATCTGCCTGTACTGCGCAGCTCCTTCGAGGATAATGTCAATCAAGCCACGGAGAAGCCTTACTATCTGGATGAGAATGGCAATAAGGTAGAATACGATGAGACCTATTATATCAATGGAGAAGAGATCGTTCTGCCCCAGATGACCAAAGAGCAGGCGGATAAGATCGTAAGCTTCATAGAGAGTATTCACAGAAGCGGTTACTACAACGAGGCAATCAACAACATCATCAACGAAGAGGCGGGAGCCTACTTCGCTGGACAGAAGAGTGCGAAGGACGTGGCAGCGGTGATTCAGAGCCGTGTGCAGGTCTATGTAAATGAGAACCGATAAATATTAGCAAAGGCAAGTAAATGGCGGTCTGTCGAAAAAGACAGACCGCCACTTTGATTTGGCGTATATTCAGCTGAGTCTTATGGGAATACCCTGCTTGCGTAAATGCTCCTCCAGAGTCAGTTCATGCCCATGATCTCTAAGCCACTTTTTATAGACCCGGTAGTCCGGCATAATGCTCTCTACCATGTTCCAGAAGTCCTTCGAATGGTTCATATGGGTCAGATGGCACAGCTCATGCACCACCACATAGTCCAAAGGTCCTGCGGGACCGTAGATCAGGCGGTAGTTGAAGGAGAGCGTGCCTCTCGAGGAGCAACTGCCCCAGCGGGTCTTCTGATCACGGATGGTGATGGAGGTATAGTGTCCCCCGGTGAGTCTGTGGTAGTATTCCACCCGGTTCGTAAACACTTCTCTGGCGGCATTGCGGTATCGGTTTTCCAAAGCCTGCAGCCTGCGGATCTCCGCAGCGGTCAGCGGCTGATTATCATAATATACAGTATTCATAATTCAAATATAACGCCAATCCCTTGAAATGTAAATGCAGAAACGGTACAATAGTGCGTGACGGTTTAGGAACAGAGACAGCCCCAAAACGCTGCATCGTGATCATGCAATCTGACAAGGGAATGTCCGGAACTGTTGCAGGAAAGGAAGACACTATGGGGAAATGTATTTTGATCGGCGCAGGAGATCTCACGATGGGAGAACTGGCTGTAGCGGAAGATGACTATGTTATAGCGGTGGACGGCGGCTTAAGTTATTGCGGAATCCTGGGCGTAGAGCCGGATCTGATCGTGGGCGATCTGGATTCAATCAACGACCGGGAGAAGCTGGCAGTGGAGCAGCTTAAGCAGACTATGCCGGAGAAAGTATTACGTCTGCCGGAGTGCAAGGACGATACGGACATGCTGGCGGCAATCAAGCGGGGACTGGAGCTTGGATACACCGATTTTCGTATCTATGCGGCAACGGGTGGCAGATTCGATCATACCCTGGCTAATATCCAGTGTCTTTTGTATCTGAAGAATCACGGTGCTGTAGGGTATCTCGTGGACGGCGCGGGAATGATACTGGTATTGCAGAATGAAGCCGTGCATTTCCGTAAGGAACTGGAGGGAAACATGTCCCTGTTTGCCCTGACGAAGGAAGCAAAGGGTGTGACCATCCGCGGCATGAAATATCCTATGGAAAACGGTGTGATCACCAATGATTTTCCCATCGGAATCAGCAATGAATTCCTGGGAGAGGAAGCGGAAGTGTCCGTGGAGGACGGCGAACTGGTCTGCATGATCAGTTATTGCATGGATTAAAAGGATAAAATTACAGGAGGAAAATGAACTATGAAAAAATTTGTAACCGGAAAGTGGAAAGTAAGAGTCTGTGGAGTGCTGTTAGCAGTATCCATGGTGGCTGGAATGACTGCCTGCGGCAGCAAAAATGCGGATAACGGTAATGTGCAGGAATCTGCACAGGCACAGACCGATGGTGTCTTTGCGGACGGCAGCGACTTAGGAGAAGGCAATACCGAATTCACCCTGACGGTAACGGACAAGGATGGCGCAGAGAGCAGCTTCACCATCCACACGAACAAAGAGAATGTAGGAGACGCATTGACTGAGATTGGCATTATCGCAGGCGAAGAGGGCGATTACGGTCTCTATGTGAAGACCGTGAACGGCGTGACGGCAGATTATGATGTGGACCAGACCTACTGGGCATTTTATATCAATGGTGAATATGCGTCCACCGGTGTGGATTCCACGCCTGTGACTGCCGGAGATACCTATTCCTTTAAGGTGGAGAAATAACAGTTGAAAAACGGAAAACTGACGATCAGAGAGATGGCGGTTTTTGCAATGCTGGGGGCGTTAATGTATGCTTCCAAAATAATCATGGAGGTGGCGCCGAATGTCCACCTCCTTGGTGTTTTTACCATTGCGTTTACCGTGGTATATCGGAAGAAAGCGTTATATCCTATTTACACGTATGTCTTATTGAATGGGATCTTCTGTGGATTCGCCACATGGTGGATTCCTTATCTGTATCTGTGGACGGTGCTGTGGGGAGCTGCAATGCTGCTGCCGAAGAATATTCCGGCGAAGATCAGACCTCTTGTGTATATGCTGTTGTGTGCCGCCCACGGCTTTTTATTCGGTACGCTGTATGCACCGGCACAGGCACTGTTGTACGGTTTAAGCTTTCAGAAAATGATTGCATGGATCATTGCTGGGCTGCCCTGGGATTTTGTCCACGGCGTCAGCAATTTTTTCTGTGGGATACTGATTGTGCCCATCATCAAAATACTGACCTTTCTGGAAAATAATCTTTAGAAAATCTTTCGTTTTTTCTACAGGTGAAATTTGAAATTGTTAACTAAAATCAGGATAATGACAGGGCGGTGGAAGAGCCCTTGCCGTAAGGCAGAATGAGAAGGAGTTATGGAGAACAATAAATATCACATTCTGATCGTGGAAGATGACAAGGAGATCAGAGACGGTGTGGAGATCTATCTGAAGAATCAGGGCTATCAGGTGTGGAAAGCCGCCAACGGCAAGGAAGGACTGGACATCGTGGCAAACGAGGAGATCCATCTGGCAATCCTGGATATTATGATGCCGGTGATGGATGGTGTGACGATGCTGATGAAACTGCGGGAGCAGAATCACGAATTCCCGGTGATCATGTTGTCTGCCAAGTCTGAGGAAGTGGATAAGATCATGGGACTCAATATGGGGGCGGA
>CAVGMD010000006.1:0-58170 GCA_963630275.1 Bacteroidaceae bacterium
GAGACATGTAAGCGATGTCTAAGAATGAAAAAGCTACAGAAAATAAGGAACAAACAGAACAGAAGGTCATGACCAAATATGACCGTAAAGTACAGAAGCGTAAAGAGGAGAAGGAAAAGGAGAAAAAGGAAGAGCGTATCAGCACAGCAGTCGGAATCGTATTCCTCGTGGCTCTGGTATGCCTGGTGGCATCTTTCCCGATCCGTACCTATCTGGCAACCCATGAGACTTATGTCGTAATCAATGGGGAGAAGGTAAATAAGGTAGAATTTGATTATGTCTACAACACCACCAAGAACAATTATATTAACCAGTACGGAAGTTATTTAACCTATTTCGGTCTGGACACCAGCAAGGATCTGTCCACCCAGATGTATTCCGATACGTTGACCTGGCAGGATTACTTTGAGCAGAATGCCGTAGAGAGCCTGAAGCAGAACAAGGCACTGATGGCAGAAGCAAAAGCAGCCGGCTTCACCTACGATACCACGGAGGAGTACAATACTTTCAAGGAGAGCGTTAAGACATCCGCTGCATCCGCAGGCGTATCCGAGAAGGAATATATCCGTTCCATCTACGGAAGCTATGCAACCATGGGTCGTATCGAAGAATATATTAAGAACGACATGGTTATGAACGCTTATTATCAGAAGCTGCAGGAGGACAACGCTCCCAGCGATGATGAGATCCAGAGCTACTATGAGGAAAATAAGGCAACCTACGATTCCGTAGACTACCGCCTGACCACCGTTAATGCAGAGCTGCCTACAGAGCCTACCGAACTGGCAGATCCCGTAGAAGCTACTCCGGCTCCCGATACAACCACGGACGGAACCGCAACCACCGATACCACCTATCAGCCTTCCGATGCTGAGATCGCCAAGGCAATGGAAGATGCCAAGGTGCTGGCTGATGATGCAGAGCAGACCGTAGCAAAAGATGGCGATGTACATGAGAATGAGAAGAAGTCTTCCGTGAACTACCTGATCTCCGACTGGCTGTTCGATGATGCCAGAAAAGCAGGAGATACCACCATCATTACCAACGACAACAGCCATTGCTACTATGTTGTAGCATTTGAGCAGAGATATCTGGATGAGACTCCTTCCGCAGACGTACGTGTGATCATCCCCACCGAGGACAAGACCGGTGAAGAGATCCTGGATGAGTGGAAGAGCGGTGCAGCTACCGAGGACAGCTTCGCAGAACTGTGCAAGAAGTATACACAGGATACTTCCGCAGTAGAAAACGGCGGACTGTTCGAGCAGGTAACCAAGACCGGTATGACCGAGGAGCTCAGCAGCTGGATCTTCGACAGCAGCCGTCAGGCAGGAGACACTGTGTCCATCACAGTGAACGATACCACCTATGTGCTTTACTACATCGGACAGGATCAGCCTGAGTGGAAGATCAACATCAAGAACACACTGGTATCCGATACTATGAGCCAGTATATGCAGGATATTACCGCAGATGTAACCGTAGAGGATCCCAAGGGTAAGCTGAATTACCTGAAGGTGCAGGCAGAGGAATCCGTTGCAGCTGAGACTGCAACAGCAGAGACCCAGGAGATCACCGAGGAGCAGACCGCTGCTACCGAAGAGACCGCAACACAGGCACAGTAAGGTTTGCTCAGGAACAGAACATAGACAACAGACAAGTACCTGTTTCACTGCGCAAGCAGAAGAGACAGGTACTGTTAGATTATAGGAGAAAAGAAATGCAGGAAAAGGTTCTGGTATTAGACATTGACGGAACACTGACCAACTCAAAAAAAGAGATTACCGAAGCTACCAAAAGGGGCATCTGGAACATTTTACAGCACGGACACAAGGTGATCCTGGCATCCGGACGTCCTACGCCCGGCATGCGGGGCTGTGAGGAAGAGCTGGAGCTGAAAAAGTACGGCGGCTACCTCTTGTCCTTCAACGGCGCTCGTATTGTGGAATGCAAGACCGGAGAAGTGGTGTACCAGAGGACACTTCCACTGTCCATCGTGCCCGGATTGTATGAATTCGCGAAAGCAAACGGCTGTGGTCTCATCACCTATCAGGGAGAGGGCGTGATCTCCGCTTTTGAACCGGACAAATACGTGGAACTGGAAGCAAGGATCAATAAGATCCCCATTAAGGTCGTGCCGGATTTCGTGAATTATGTGAAGTTTGATATTAACAAGTGCCTGATGACAGCACCGGAAGAGATCGCTCCTGCGCTGGAAAAACAGTTGCAGGAAAAATACAGCGATGTGGCAAGCATCTACCGTTCCGAGCCCTATTTTATCGAGATCATGCCCAAGGATGTGAACAAGGCGACTTCCCTGGATCGCATGCTGGAGGGCATGGGACTGACCAGAGAGAATGCCATCTGCTGCGGTGACGGCTACAATGACATCTCCATGATCGAGTATGCGGGAACCGGCGTGGCAATGGGCAATGCCCAGCCTGCCGTAAAAGAAGCTGCGGATTACATCACCGGCACCAACGATGAAGACGGACTGGTGGAAGTCATCGATAAATTCATCATGAATCCCGAGGCTTAAGGCGAACAAGAATAGGAATGAAAGGGAAGTATGATTCAGATACAGATACCCGATAAAGCAAAATACATCATAGACACCATACAGAAAGCCGGATTTGAAGCCTATGTGGTAGGCGGCTGCGTGCGGGATTCCATCCTGGGCAGAATCCCGGAGGACTGGGACATCACCACTTCTGCCAGACCCGAGCAGGTGAAGGCTCTGTTCCGTCGTACCATCGACACCGGAATCCAGCACGGCACCGTGACAGTCATGCTGGATAAGGAGGGGTTCGAGGTCACCACTTACCGTGTGGACGGAAAATACGAGGACAGCCGGCATCCCAAGGAGGTCACTTTTACCCCTAATCTGGAGGAAGACCTGAAACGCCGGGATTTCACCATCAATGCCATGGCATACAATGAAACAGAAGGTCTGATCGATATCTTCGGTGGCTTGCAGGATATCGAGGCGAAGATGATCCGTTGTGTGGGAAATCCGGAGGAACGTTTCGGAGAGGATGCCTTGCGTATCATGCGTGCCATCCGCTTCTCGGCGCAGTTAGGCTATGAGATTCACGAAGATACCGAGGCAGCGATCCGGAAGCTGGCACCGACTTTACAGAAGATCAGTGCGGAGCGGATCCAGGTAGAGCTGACCAAGTTATTGATTTCTCCTCATCCTGACACCCTCAGAGATGCTTATGACATGGGTGTCACGAAGGTGATCCTGCCGGAATTCGATGCCATGATGGAGACGCCTCAGAAGCATAAGCACCATAAATACAACGTGGGAGAGCACACTTTACATGCCCTCCTGGAGATTGCTCCGGAGAAGAACCTGCGCTATACCATGCTGCTCCATGATATCGGTAAGCCGCAGACCCTCACCGTGGATGAGGACGGTACCACGCATTTCTACGGACATCCGGCAGTGGGCGAAGAGATGGCGCGGAAGATCCTGCGCAGACTTCGGTTTGACAATGACACCGTCACCGTAGTCACCCGACTGGTGAGATATCATGATTACGGCAATGATGTGACGCCGGATCTGCGGATCGTGCGTCGTGCGGTGAACAAGATCGGCGAAGATCTCTTCCCGCTGCTGTTTCCGGTGAAGCGGGCGGACATTCTGGCGCAGAGCGATTATCTGCGGACCGAGAAGCTGGAGAATTTGGAGCGCTGGAAGCAGTTATATGAAGAGATGCTGGAGAAAAAGCAGTGCGTATCCTTAAAAACACTGGCAGTCACCGGCAGAGATCTTATTGCTATGGGAATGAAGCCCGGCAGGGAACTGGGCGATATGTTACAGAAGTTGCTGGAACTGGTATTAGAGAATCCCGAACAGAATACCAGAGAACAGCTGCTTGCAAAGGCGGGCGAGCTGGCAGCAGGCAAAGAGTGAGCATACTTTTATAAGATCTCTCATAAGATAGCGTAGGAACCGGGAAACGGTTAAGTACGTATCTTAGGAGGGGTTGTAAGTGAATGACAGAGCGGTGGCACTGCTGGAGCAGTATGAGATAGAGGTATTGCGTACCCGAAAAGGACGGGGAGCGATTCTGTGCGATACACAACAGGGCTGCCTCATCTTCAAGGAATATACAGGACGCGAGGAACAGCTGCGTCTGCAGGAACAGGTGTTAAAACGGCTGGAAGCATGCGGGAATATCTCTGCGGAGAGACTGCTTGCCACCAGAGAGGGTGCTCTGTCGGTTACAGACAGAGACGGTGTCAGATATATTCTGAAGACCTGGTGGGAAGGCAGAGAATGTAACATCCGCGACAGGGAAGAATGCATGGAAGCCATGGGGCTGCTGGCAAAGCTTCACAGAGATCTGGAATTCCGACCGGTATTCCCGGAATCCGAGGATCAGCCGGTACCGAAGATTGAGAGATATCTGCCCGGCAGGGATTATGAGAAGCATAACAGAGAACTGAAACGCGCCCGGAAATTCTTAAAACAACGGAGCCAGAAGACCTGGTTCGAGATCCGTCTCGCAGCCGTACTGGATCCTTTTTTAGAGGAAGCGGTAAGGGTCAGTAACGAGTGGAAAGCGCTGGAAGAGGAGACTGTGGCAGCGCAGAATGCTGAGGAGAAGTTGTGCTTTTGCCACGGCGATTATCAGTATCATAATATATTGCGGCAGGATAGGGGCTTTTTCCTGGTGAATTTCGAAAAATGTCAGGCAGACGGTCCGGTGCGGGATCTGTATCATATCCTGCGGAAATTATTGGAAAAAAGCGAATGGGACAGAAGTCTGGGAATCGGACTGCTGGAAAGCTACGAGAAAGTCAGACCGCTTACTCCCACGGAGAAGCGAGATCTGTATTACCGTCTGTCTTATCCGGAGAAACTCTGGAAGATCGTTAACTTTTATTATAATTCGGGGAAGGCATGGATACCGGAGAAAAATCAGGAGAAGCTGGAGCACCTGTTAGAGCAGGAGACTGCCAGAAAACGATTCCTGCGAATCATGGAACCGTAAGGCGCCGGGAAGGAACAAAAGAATGGACATAAGATACGGGAAGAAAATAGCATGTATTTTGCTTATGACAGCATTGTCGGTAACTGGCTGCGGGCAGAACACGACTGCCGGAACGGCGCAGGACACAGCAACTCCGACGCAGACGGCGGAATCCGGCAGAGTGGATACCGGTTTTGTAGTGACAAATCCGGACAGCTATGATTCGGCGGATACGGCGGTACTGGTAGATATCAACAGTGTTGACAATACTGTCACATTACTGAATCTGGATCTTGGGAAGCAATATACCCTGTCCGTGGACGGAACTACACGCTATGCGGACAAATACGGCAAGGCGATCTCCCTGGAGCAGCTAGGGGAAGGCGATATCGTAGATGTCACTTTTTTGAAGACGAAAAAGCATTTGACGACCATGCAGCTGTCCCAGTCGGCATGGCAGTATGATGATGTGGAACGCTATGAACTGAATACCGTGCGCCGGGAAGTGACTATCGGCGGAGAGGTATTCAAGCTGTCCCGGGATACCCGGTATTTTTCCCAGGGACACAGCATTGAGGAAATGGATCTCAACCCTTCCGATATCCTGACTTTTCACGGGATAGACACCTCGGTACTCAGTGTAACGGTGGAGAAGGGGCACGGGTACCTCAGACTGGTGAATGACGAGAATTTTATCGGAGGATGGCTGGAGATCGGGCAGACGCAGATCGTCCGGATCACGGAGGACATGCTGGTGACGGTGCCCGAGGGCAGTTATCAGGTGAATATCAGTTATAACGGCGGAGGCGGTATGAAGAATGTGGTAATTAACCGCAACGAGGAGACCACGCTGGACATCGGGGATCTCGAGGTTGCCGAGGCACAGTACGGTATGGTGCTGTTCTCCATGAATCCTTCCGGCGCGGAACTGTATATTGACGGCAGCCAGGTGGATCCGTCCCAGCCTATCACGCTGGAATACGGCATCCATCAAATCATCGCGAAGGCGGACGGTTATAAGTCCCTGACCCAGTACCTGCGGGTAGCCCAGGAGTCCGCCGGCGTGGATGTGGAATTGGACAAGGTGGATTCAGATAGCGATAGTGATGAGAGCACGGGCAGCTCATCTTCGACATCATCCACTGCAACTTCCTCTACATCGGATACCACGACGACCTATTACCGGGTACATATCGATGCACCGGAGAACGTGGAAGTATATCTCGACGGCAACTACGTGGGAATTTCTCCCTGCAGCTTTAAAAAGACTTCGGGAAGCCATGTGATCACCCTGCGCAAGACCGGATATGAGACCAGAAGTTATACCGTACAGGTGGACGAAGAGGAGAAGGATGTATCCTATTCCTTCGTAGATCTGGTGACGAGTACATCGGCATCGGAGTAATCGTTACAAAGGCGTGAGAAATGCCGTAAATATGCGGAAATGCCTTGACAAAAGGGATAAAAACAGATATATATATGTATAGACGTTTCAAAAGAACTATTTTCGAGCGTAAATTTAATCACGAAAACTCATTACAGGAGGAGTTCAATATGAACAAAACAGAATTAGTTGCAGCTATGGCTGATCAGGCTGGTCTTTCCAAGAAGGACGCAGAGAAGGCATTAAAGGCTTTCACCGATGTTGTTGCTGAAGAGTTAAAGAAGGATGGTAAGGTTCAGTTAGTTGGCTTCGGTACTTTCGAAGTATCCAGCAGAGCAGCCAGAGAGGGTAGAAATCCTCAGAGCGGCAAGCCTATGAAGATCGCTGCTTCCAAGGCTCCTAAGTTCAAGGCTGGTAAGGCATTAAAGGATATGCTGAACGCTTAATAGAAGCTGAATTTTCAGAGACTCGAGAGGACAACCTTTCGGGTCTCTTTTGTATCTGTGAACGAATTAAGAGGATAGGAACATGAGATTAGATAAATATTTAAAGGTATCCCGTCTGATCAAGCGCCGCACCGTAGCGAACGAAGCCTGCGACAGCGGCAGAGTGCTGATCAATGACAAGCCTGCGAAGGCTTCCGCCAACGTAAAAGAAGGTGATATCATCACCATTTCTTTCGGCAATAAAGAAGTCAAAGTGGAAGTCCTGGATGTGCAGGAGACCGTGAAAAAAGAAGCGGCAAAAGAACTTTTCCGTTATATTTAATTTACGTATAAATTCCCATTTACTCCCATAATATGAAATATAAGTCCGTACTGTGGAACAGACGCGGCATGGATGGGAGGACATATGGAAGACTTAAATACAGCAGGACGCATGCATAAAATATCGATAACGAACCGTCGGACCTGTACGGTGAACGGGGTAAACGATGTGCTTTCTTTTGATCTGCGGGAGATCGTGCTGGAGACGGAGCAGGGGATGCTCTTAATCCGCGGGAATGAGCTCCATGTGAACCGCCTGACCCTGGACAAAGGGGAAGTGGATATCGACGGCAGGATCGACAGTTTTGTATATTCGGATACCGCAGCATCCGGAGAAAAACAGGAATCTCTTCTCACCAGGCTGTTTCGCTGATGGATGAGAATGTTTTTCTGCTGCATGCATTTCTCCTGGGCGCGGAGATCACTTTTCTGTATGATATACTGCGGATCCTGCGTAGAGTATTTACCCACAGTGGCGGCATGGTAGCGTTGGAGGATATCGCGTTCTGGATCTATTGCGCTGGGAGGGTATTCCTGCTGATGTTCAGGGAAAGTAATGGGAATCTGCGGTGGTTCGCCGTACTGGGTGCACTGACGGGAATGTACCTGTACCACAGGACTTTAAGCCCGCTGTTGGTAAAATATGTCTCCATGCTGCTTAACAGCATTCTAAATCCCATCCGTAAGGCATTGCGGGCGGTGAATAGCTGGCTAAAAAAGCAGTTGACGAGCCTGTGGAAAATGCTTAAAATATTCTATAAAAGGAGATGCGCGTATGGCAAAAAGAAGAGTAGCCTACCGCAAGAGACACCAGAACCGGTTCAGCATGTTCTTAGTGAGTCTGGTTGTATTGATGATCATGGTCGTCGTTGCGGTGCGGAGTGTGGAATTACAACAGAAGATTGACGGATACGACATGCAGATCGCAAGCCTGAACGCGCAGATCGAAGCGGAGAACACCCGGACGGAACAGATCGAGGAGTATCGCAAGTACACCCAGACCAAGGCTTATGTGGAGGAAGTAGCCAAGGATAAGCTGGGACTGGTGTATGAAGGTGAGATCCTTTTTCAGGAGGATAAATAAGCAGGAAGACTTTTTCTTAAGTTGACCTGCTTTTTTTGTCGCAAAAAATGAAGTCCCCGGATCCTTAAATTTGACAAAAAGAAGAAAGCCACCGTCCTATAATCGTGAAGACAGAAAGGGGAAGGATCATGGTTATAGGGAAAAAGGAACAGAGAAATCCGGGACAGGAACAGTGCGCGCAGGTGTCCATGCTCTGCAGGCAGAGATTATTGGGGTATGCGGAAAGTTTTGAAGAACTGGGAAAAAGCTTCTGCGAGGAAGAGAGGATTATTGGGGACGACAGGCAGAGAGTTCTGGAAAAATACATGCTTCAACAGAGCCGGCAGATCATGGGAGACCATTTACAGACTGTGGCGCGGATCATGGAACGGGTCGCCGGAGAGGAACTGGTCTACCTCCCGTTGGAAGAGAAGAAAAGAAAAAACCTGACACAGGCGTTTGGCAGTGAGGGAATCCAGGCGAGGGAACTGTGCTATGTCCGGAAAAAGAGCATACCGGAAGGAATCAGTATGACCCTTTCCACGGAACGGTCCGGATGCAAAGCTTCGCAGGCGGCGGATCTACTGACGGTACTGCTGGGGAAGCGGCTGCAGCCATCGCCAGGGAGCCCCTATCTGATCGAAAAGGAGCCCCATTGTTTCCTGTTTACGGAGGAACCGGGATATGTAGCCCTCACCGGTGTGAGCCGGGCACTGAAAGAGGGAGAGAAGATTTCCGGGGACCAGTATACGATGCTGGAGTCGGAAAAGGGCAGGCTGATCCTGCTATTGTCGGATGGCACCGGCGCCGGGGAAGATGCTAGCCGGGGGAGCGGCAGGGTATTAGACCTTATGGAGAAAATGCTGGAATCCGGATTCGATACGGAAGCTTCTGTAAAAATGCTGAATTCCGCATTGTATGCCCAAAATGAAGAGGGGGATCATCCTACCGTAGACATCTGCAGCCTGGATCTGTATACCGGAGAATGTGAGATCTGTAAGGTGGGCGGAGTGGCTACTTTTATCAGGAGAAGCGACGGCACGGAATACATCGGCGGCGACAGTCTTCCTCTCGGCATATTTCAAAAGGCGCAGACCGAGCGGAGCTTGCGGACACTGAAACCAGGGGATCTGTTAGTCATGATGACGGACGGTGTGCTGGATGCACTGGAAGATGACTGTGAAGAACGTATGCGGGACAGGATCGATATGCTGGAAGAACAGAATCCCCAGGAGATCGCCGAGAAGATACTGTCCTATGCCATTCGAAGCTGCGGAGGCAGGATCCGGGACGATATGACGGTATTTGTGCTGTGTCTGTGGGAGAATGCGTGATTGTCGCCTTGATTTTTCCGCATAATTAGGATAGAGTAAAAACATGAATACATGGATGGATACGCGAGAAAAAGTATTTGCATATATCAGAGAACACCGTATGCTGCAGGCGAATGATCGCGTAGTGGCAGGTGTCTCCGGAGGGGCAGACTCGGTTTGCCTCTTATTTTTGTTACTGGAATGGCAGAAGATATGTCCTGTCGACATTGCCGTGGTGCATGTGAACCATGGAATCCGTGCCGAAGCGGGAGAGGATGCCCGGTATGTGGAAGAGCTCTGTGAAGCCAGAGACATTCCCTTTTTCCTGACCCGGGCGGATGTGCGGGACAGAGCCGCCCAGGAGAAAATCTCCGAGGAGGAAGCCGGACGCAGAACGCGGTATGAAGCCTTCGAGCAGGCGGCGAAGGGCTGGGGAGCCACGAAGATTGCCGTGGCACATAACAGCAACGACCGCAGCGAAACCCAGCTGTTTCATCTGTTCCGGGGCAGTGGGATCCGGGGGCTGGCGAGCATACTGCCGGTGCGGGATAACATCATCCGACCGATTCTGTGCCTGGAGAGATGGGAGATCGAGGACTTTTTAACGCAACAGGGAATTGCCTACTGCAAGGATGCCACCAACGATGAGGACGATTACACCCGGAACCGGATAAGGCATCATATTTTACCCTATGCGGAGCAAAATATTGCGCGGGGCTGTGTGGCACATATGAACCAGACGGCGGAGCTGCTGGCGGAGACGGAAGAGTATCTGGAGCAGCAGACGAATGCGGCAGCAGGACAATGTATCCGGAGAGAGGGAGATGAGGCATCCACGGTGCATATCGGGGTGGAACCTTTTCTGGCGCTGCATCCCGTGATCCGCAAGAGACTTTTATACGAAGAGGTAAAAAAGCTCTCTCCCGGGCAGAAAGACATCACCTATCAGCATATTGCGGAACTTCTGACCCTGTTTACCCAGGAAGGGAACCGGACGATCTGCCTTCCCTTTGGAATTCGCGGCAGGCGGCAATATGAACAGGTCCTCCTGACGATACCGGCGATGCAGACAACGAATGCTGTGGACAGCGGCATGCAGATTGCTGCGACGTCACTCTGGCAGCAGGATCCGGAAATGGTCCCGGGACAGACGAAAACAGTGGAATGTATCCTGGGAACCCTGGAATATTCTGTATGGGAAGCGTCCAATGGACTTGAAAAAAACCAAGAAGTTCCCACAAATCAGTATACGAAATGGTTTGACTATGATAAAATAAAAAAATGTCCGATGATACGAACACGGCAGACGGGCGACTATCTGACCATTGCAGACGGCAGAGGCGGAATAATCCGTAAGTCCCTGAAGAATTATTTTGTCGATCAGAAAATTCCCCGCAAGGAGCGCGACAGACTGCCGATTCTGGCAGAAGATGATCACGTGCTGTGGGTCGTGGGATACCGTATCAGTGAATATTATAAAGTAACGGAGAATACAAAACGTATTTTAAAGGTACAATTAATAAGAAAGGAGTTCGCTTAAGAGCGAAGAGACAAAAGAAAATGGCAGAACATATCAGAGTACTGTTAACAGAAGAGGAAGTCGATAAGAGAATTCAGGAGATCGGCGAGCAGATCAGCAAGGATTATGCAGGCAAGCAGGTACACCTTGTATGTGTACTGAAGGGCGGCAGCTTTTTCATGTGTGAGCTGGCAAAGCGTATCACCGTTCCCGTATCTCTGGATTTCATGTCCGTATCCAGTTACGGCAGTGATACCAAGTCCAGCGGTGTAGTCAAGATCGTGAAGGATCTGGATGAATCCCTGAAGGATAAGGAAGTAGTCGTAGTAGAGGATATCGTAGACAGCGGCAGAACCTTAAGCTATCTGTTAGAGATGCTGAAGGACAGAGGTCCCGCATCCTTACGTCTGTGCACCCTGTTAGACAAGCCAGAGAGAAGAGTAGTTGATGTACATGTAGATTATACCGGATTCAATATTCCCGATGAATTTGTAGTGGGCTATGGTCTGGATTATGACCAGAGATATCGTAATCTGCCTTACATCGGTGTGGTAGAATTTGATTAAGCGATATAAAAATGCAGGAGGCCCGTGAAGTTGAAACAAAACGGCAAGTCAATTAATTCATATTTTATGTTTATCATTCTTCTGGTCCTGGTGATCATTGGACTCAATCTGCTGAGCAGCCGGGAAGAAGAATACACCAGAGCGGAATTCATTGCGGATCTGGACGCCGGGAATGTGGCGGAGATCACGGTGCAGCCAAATGGAGAAGCACCTACAGGTTATCTGGAGATCCAGATGAAGAACGGTGTGAACCATAAGCTGTATGCCACAGACATCAGCGAGCTGGAGACCCTAGTACGGGAGTATGGTTTTGACCCGATGGTCAATGACATTAAGAGAGAGAGCTGGTTCCTGACTTATATGCTGCCCTTGCTTATCGTATTGGCAGCGGGAATCTTCCTGTTCATGATGATGAATGCGCAACAGGCAGGCGGCAACGGCAAAATGATGAACTTCGGCAAGAGCCGTGCCAAGATGACTCTGGGTGACAAAACTGTCACCTTTGCACAGGTAGCCGGCTTGAAGGAAGAAAAAGAGGAACTGGAAGAGATCGTGGATTTTCTGAAGGAGCCCGGGAAATACACCGGTGTCGGTGCGAGAATTCCCAAGGGTGTTCTGTTAGAGGGTCCTCCCGGAACCGGTAAGACACTGCTGGCGAAAGCCGTGGCAGGCGAAGCCGGTGTACCGTTTTTCAGCATTTCAGGTTCTGATTTTGTAGAAATGTTCGTCGGTGTCGGTGCATCCCGTGTGCGTGACTTATTTGAAGAGGCGAAGCACAATGCACCCTGTATCGTATTCATCGATGAGATCGATGCTGTGGCAAGACGTCGTGGTACCGGTATGGGCGGCGGACACGATGAGAGAGAGCAGACTCTGAACCAGTTACTGGTAGAGATGGATGGTTTCGGTGTCAACGAAGGCATTATCGTCATGGCAGCCACGAACCGTGTGGACATTTTGGATCCTGCAATCCTGCGTCCCGGACGATTCGACCGTAAGGTAGCGGTGGGAACCCCGGATGTGTGTGGCAGAGAAGAGATCCTGAAAGTACATGCGAAGAACAAGCCTCTGGGAGATGACGTGAATCTGCAGCAGATCGCACAGACTACCGCAGGATTCACCGGAGCGGATCTGGAGAACCTATTGAACGAAGCAGCCATCATCGCAGCGAAGGAGAATCGTTCCTTTATTGCGAATAAGGATATCAAGAGAGCGTTTATCAAAGTGGGAATCGGTGCGGAGAAGAAGAGCCGCATTATCTCCGACAAGGAGAAGAAGATCACGGCATATCACGAGGCGGGTCATGCGATCCTGTTCCATGTGCTGCCGGATGTGGGACCTGTCTACACCGTATCCATTATCCCTACCGGTGTGGGAGCTGCCGGTTACACCATGCCCCTGCCGGAAAAGGATGAGATGTTCGCCACCAAGAGCCGTATGCTCCAGGATATCATGGTATCTCTGGGCGGACGTATCGCAGAGGAGATCATCTTCGGTGATATCACCACGGGTGCTTCCAGCGATATTAAAAAGGCAACCAAGACTGCCCGCCGCATGGTGACCCGTTACGGAATGTCCGACAACATCGGTGTCATCTGTTATGATGATGACGATGATGAAGTCTTCATCGGTAAGGATCTGGCACATGCCAAGGCTCACAGCGAGGAGATCTCCGGCGAGATCGACAAGGAAGTCAAGCGGATCATTGATGACTGCTATACCAAGGCAAAAGATATTATTATGCAGCATGAGAATGTACTTCACAGCTGTGCACAGCTTCTGTTAGAAAAGGAAAAGATCAACAGAGAAGAATTCGAGGCACTTTTTGTATAGGATTCCCATAGATTCCTATCGGAAAAGGTTTTCGCGGGTGTTTCGTGGATTTGGTAGTATTGTACAAATTGCTTTTGTGAAAAATATACAAAAACGAATATGCACTTTTGTAATATTTGTGAATTTTGAGAATAGTCAAAAATAGTAGTGCATGCTATTATAATACTCGTAACCCCCCCAATACATTATATAGTTTTTTGCTATACCCCATAAGAAAGAAATACCTTCTCTAAAAAGGACAGTCCTCCCAAGACTGTCCTTTTTACTGTTAAGAAATAAGGTGCACTGTTGTCATAAGCATAGAAAAAGGGTATAATTACATATGTGCGTGCTGCACAGCTAAGAATAGCAGAAGCATAATATAGATAGTAAGACATTAGTCTCAGAAAGGGTAGATACTATGGATCTGGAGCTATTACGTCGAACAGAATATAATCAGCAGTATATTGCTGCCATGAGACCCGTATTTAACAGGAGAGCGCTTTTTACGGATACAAGTGCGGAGTATGTGATTCCGGAGGAGCCGGAACCCTTTTCCGAGGTGACGATCCGTTTCCGTACCGCCAGGAACAACGTGGACAGAATATTCCTGGTAAGCGGTGGACAGAAGCACCTGATGGTACGTGTGGAGAGCGATAATGATTTTGATTATTATGCCTATGTAATGCGTCTGGATGACCAGAAGGTATCTTATTATTTTGAGGTACAGACCGGCAGGATCACGGGTATCTATGACATGAGAGGCCTGGTGCAGGAAGTCAACGAGTATTACGACTTCATCATCATTCCCGGCTTCCATACCCCTGACTGGGCAAAAGGCGCGGTAATATACCAGATCTATACCGATCGTTTCTGCAACGGCGATCCTTCCAACGATGTGCTGACCAACGAGTACTGCTATATCGGGGAGCCGGTGCACCGCGTAGAGGACTGGGGACGGTACCCTGCACAGATGGATGTTCGTGAGTTCTACGGCGGAGATCTGCAGGGCGTGTTGGACAAGATGGACTATCTGCAGGATCTGGGTGTTGAGGTAATCTATTTTAACCCTCTGTTCGTATCCCCGTCCAATCACAAATACGACATTCAGGACTATGATTATATTGATCCCCATCTGGGCAAGATCGTCAGCGACGAGGGCGATCTGCTTCCGGACGGACAGCGGGAGAACCGTTTCGCTTCCCGTTATATTGACCGTGTGACTAACAAGGCGAACTTAGAGGCGAGCAACGAGCTGTTTGCCCAGGTAGTGGCAGAGGCGCACCGCAGAGGCATGAGAGTCATACTGGACGGCGTGTTCAACCACTGCGGATCCTTCAATAAATGGATGGACAGAGAGCGCATTTATGAAAATGCGGAAGGCTATGATAAGGGTGCCTATGTCAGCGCAGACAGCCCTTACCGGAATTATTTTGATTTCCATAATCAGGCGGCATGGCCCTATAACAATTCCTATGACGGCTGGTGGGGACATGATACCCTGCCGAAGCTGAATTACGAGGGATCGCAGGAACTGATGGACTATGTTCTTCATGTGGCGAAAAAATGGGTATCTCCGCCCTATAACGTGGATGGATGGAGACTGGATGTGGCTGCGGATCTGGGTCACAGCCAGGAGTTCAACCATCATTTCTGGCAGGAGTTCCGGAAAGCGGTAAAGGAAGCAAACCCGGAAGCCATTATTCTGGCAGAGCATTACGGCAATACCAGAGACTGGCTGCAGGGCTACGAATGGGATACCGTCATGAACTACGATGCGTTCATGGAACCCGTGACCTGGTTCCTCACCGGTATGGAGAAGCACAGCGATGACTACCGAGAGGATCTGCTCGGCAACGCGGAGAGCTTCTGGGGAGCCATGCGGCATCATACTTCCAGTTTTTCCATGCCCAGCTGGCAGGTAGCTATGAATGAACTGTCCAACCATGATCATTCCCGTTTCCTGACGAGAACGAACCATAAGGTGGGACGTACCAATACTTTGGGCCCCCAGGCTGCGGAGCAGGGCATTAATAAGGCAGTGTTCCGGGAGGGCGTTGTGATCCAGATGACCTGGACGGGCGCACCGACGATCTACTACGGTGACGAAGCGGGCGTCTGCGGATTCACGGATCCCGACAACAGAAGAACCTATCCCTGGGGACATGAGGATCAGGTACTGTTGGTATTCCATAAGGATATTATCCGCCTGCGCCGTGAGAACGAGGAACTGCGTACCGGCTCCCTGAAAATGCTGGAGAACGATTATAATTTCATCTCTTATGGTCGTTTTAACCGCAAGGGACAGTGTGCGATCCTGATTAACAATAATTATCATCCGATTACCAAGGAGATCCATGTATGGGAGATCGGAACCCCTAAGACGGGTAAAATGAAAGTGATCCTGCAGTCCAGAGATGACGGATATTGCATGGAAGGTGCGGAGTATGAGATCAAGGCAGGCAAGATCCTGATCGAGATGCCTCAGACTTCCGCAACGATCCTGAAATTCGTGCAGGAATAACAATTTACCAAAGACAGAGAGGACTTTAGATGTTTACCATCATCATAACCTTGCTGTTGCCGCTGGTATCCTTAGGGATCTGGCGGCAATATGTTTTAAAAAATAACAGAAGCACCGGGAAGACAGTGACCGGCAGTAAGGGAGAATATGTTCTTCGTTACGCATCCTGCCTGATGATCATGTTTTTTGGACCCTGGGTGCTGCTTTCCCTGACCGGTAGTGACGACAATACGATCTGGAGAAAACTCATAGAATCCAGGGAATATGCAGTCAAGGTGCTGATCCTGGAGATCTGCATTATGCTGGCGTATACCATCTGCGAACTGTTCGTGGAGGAGGCGAAAGCCGGCAAACATGAGAAGATCCGGAAGGTGTTCGGGAAAATCGCGGACAGCAAAGCCTGGAAGCTTATCTGCAGATACATAGCACCGGCAGTGATGCTGGCAGCCACAGCTTTTATGGTGTACCTGAATTTCAGTATGATGTCTGACCGCGTGTTGTGGGGCGATGAAGCTTTTTCTGCGAATACAGCACATAAGAGCATCGGTGGTATCCTTCAGGTAATGTATTACTGGGACAATCATCCGCCGCTGTATTATTACTGGCTAAAACTGTTCGGAACGCTGTTCGGATTCAGTGTACCGGTATTCCATCTGGCATCCCTGGTACCTTTTGTCATTGGACTGGTGCTGGCGCTGACCGTGGTGCGGAAGCATTTCGGCATGCTGCCTGTTGCATTTTTCGTGATGATTTCCGGTCTGGGACAGGCGTGCCTGGAATATAACCTGGAAGTGCGTATGTATGCGCTCGCATTTTTGTGCGTCATGGGCTGTTTCTATTGCTCTTACCGGGTTATTGCCGACGGCAGCAGGAAGACCTGGGCGGGAATGGTGCTGTGGGCGCTGGCTGCGGCATATTCTCACTATTATGCACTGGTAGCAGTGGGAATCATGATGTTTTTCACCGGAGTGGCAGTGTGGATCAAATACCGCGGCAAGACCTGGAAAAAGGGCGTTCTGGCAATCGTTGCATTTTTCATCGGCTATGCGCCCTGGCTGTATTTCCTGTATGCGGGGCTTCGGACCGTCAGCGGAAGCTGGTGGATGACGGAGATCCTGGGGCTGGATAAGAGCCTGGAGATCGTCATGGGCGGCAGGAGGATGAATGCGATCGTATTTCCGCTGCTGTTAGTGTTGTTAATAGTAACATTGGTGGCTGATTCGTCCCTGTTTTCCATGGGAGAAGAGGGCGTTCGCCTGCAGAAGCCGTCAGTGAAAAGATGGTCGGATAAGACCTACGCTATGGTGGTAGGTGTCTGTACGATTCTGGGTACGCTGGCATTTGCGTATCTGCTGAGTGTTGTAATGGCACCGATGCTGGCGCAGAGATATCTGTATCCGTTAAGTGCAGTGGCGATTATGATGTTGGTCATCGGCAGCAGCCGTCTGCTGGAGCAGCTGAAAGAACTGGAGAACCGCTCCTGGAAGGGGCTGGAGCTGTCGGTTAGAGTGCTGCTTGTGCTGTTACTTTTGGTGATGTTCGGCATGGGAATGCAGAATTATCGCGAATGCTACGACAGTTATGAACAGCAGAAGGTAGAGACCGATAAGACACTGAATCTCATCGGCACACCCGAAGAGGATGTGCAGATGGTCACCAATGGTGTGAAACATCTGGGATGGACCGTACTGTATTACTATTATCCCGATAATGAGATTGTAAACGGCGATTACGACCAGGCTGAATCCGACAGATTCTGGTACTTTACACCGGATGCCATGAGCGATGAGGCTGTTGCCGGATTACAGCAGGATGGGTATCAGGTGACCGATTACGGACAGGTGCAGCTGGCGCAGTATCCTTTTTATCTGTACTATATTGAAGCAGTTCAGCCCGCGTCATTCGCAAAGTCGCGTTAGCACGCTTTTTCGTCACTTCTGCCATCCTATGGCTGAACTTTTACACTAAAATAATAAAAAATATCTTGCAATTTGTGTGAACATATGCTACAATTTCACATTGTTAGGGCACTTTGCCTGACATGGATGGATTCCCGAGTGGCCAAAGGGGACAGACTGTAAATCTGCTGCAAATTGCTTCGGTGGTTCGAATCCACCTCCATCCATTTGCACGTTGCAGTGAGCGCGTGCACCGGAATGTGTAACAAGCATCTTGGAAGCTTGCTTACAAAGTGCTTGTTATGCATTCCGGTATAGGCGGATACGCCGTGATGAGAAAACGAAGTTTTCGAATGCGCGATTCGTTTGCGTCCGCTGGTGTGGCGGAATAGGCAGACGCAAGGGACTTAAAATCCCTCGGGGGCAACTCCGTGCCGGTTCAAGTCCGGCCACCAGCATACTTGTGAAGAGTACCAAACCCAGTAGATACAAGGGTTTGGTACTTTTTGCGTGCACCGCAAGGCGCACACAGAAAAATCGCCCAGACGTGAAGTCTGAGCGATTTTTTTGGTATAATTAATTATGCTAATAAATAATCAAACCAATAATAATTATACTATGCGTCAGCTGAAATTACCATTAGAAATTGAAAAATTAATCGATATTTCTGACCCGGTATACACTTTTTGTGAGGTTATGGATCACATCGACCTATCAAGATATTTTGTAGAGAAAGGATACAAAACAGGTCGTCCAAGATGTGATGAACAAAAACTCTTAAAAGTGATACTCTTTGCCTTTATGGAAAACGGCATCTGTTCGTTGAGAGAAATCGAAAAGTTCTGTCGCAATGCCAATCGTTACACGTGGGTATGGAAAAAGTCCTGTATGAGAAATCGGCAGAAAGTGTTTGATAAGATATCGGTTCTGATCGATGCCATGAATCAGGAAGTACTGGGATACTTGGGTGTAAAACTCGATAGTTATCCAGGCTTATTAAGTGTACCTTTTTTACATAAAAAAGTGGTAGTTTTACAAGAAATGAGAATATCAACGTAAAGAAACGCTAGAATCGGAATTTTCCGGAACTAGCGTTTCTTTATCAGAGACTTATTTTACAGCCCCTTTTTCTATAAAAAAACATTTTGAATACAATAATAAAATTAATCAATTATATAACATTATAAAATTAAAAATCTGTTTTTGAATATAACAAAAAATGATATATGCAATTAAAATTTTTAATCAAATATTAAAACGGGATAAATACAGAATAAAATAGCCTTTTCCTGAATTTGTGAGTATATGACAAAAATGTCACATTAAAATACATCAATCAACAAGATAAGAACATAACTTGCTTACAGAAATTATGAGTGTTAAGATAGTGCAATCAGGTAAGTGAAAATAGTAAAAATATCATGTTTCGAAAATAAAAAGTAATCATATGGCAGGAGGATTCCCATGAACAGCGCAGACATTGCAGCAAAATATCAGAAAACTTATTTTATGCCCCCCGAGGTGACCTACGACTGGGTGAAGAAGGACAGCATTACCAAGCCCCCCATCTGGTGCAGCGTTGACTTAAGAGACGGCAACCAGGCATTGATCGATCCCATGAGCCTGGAAGATAAGCTGGAATTCTTCAAATTGCTGGTAAAGATCGGTTTCAAGGAGATCGAGGTAGGTTTCCCCGCTTCTTCCGATACCGAGTACAATTTTATCCGTGCCCTGATCGAGCGCAACATGATCCCGAATGATGTAACCATTCAGGTATTGACCCAGGCGAGAGAGCACATCATCCGCAAGACCTTCGAAGCAGTCAAGGGTGCACCCCACGCCGTGATCCATCTGTATAACTCTACTTCTGTAGAACAGAGAGAACAGGTATTTAAAAAGGATAAGGAAGCTATCAAGAAGCTGGCAGTAGATGGCGCCCAGATGTTAAAGAATCTGGCAGATGAGACCGAAGGCAACTTCACTTTCGAGTACAGCCCGGAGAGCTTTTCTCAGACCGAGGTGGATTATGCGTTGGAAGTCTGCAATGCCGTACTGGATGTATGGAAGCCCACTGCGGATCGCAAGGCGATCATCAATCTGCCTACTACCGTTCAGGTGGCAATGCCCCATGTATTTGCCTGTCAGGTAGAATATATGCACAAGCATTTGAAATATCGTGACAATGTAGTACTCAGCGTACATCCCCACAACGACAGAGGCTGCGGCATCAGTGATGCGGAGTTCGGTGTACTGGCAGGAGCAGACCGCGTGGAAGGTACACTGTTTGGTAACGGTGAGCGTACCGGTAACGTGGATCTGGTGACCGTTGCACTGAACATGATGTGTCACGGTGTGGACAGCGGACTGGATTTCTCCCATATTATGGAGATCCGTGAAGCTTATGAGAATTTCACCGGCATGAAGGTACATGAGAGAGTTCCCTATGCGGGAGATCTGGTATTTACCGCATTTTCCGGTTCCCATCAGGATGCCATCAGCAAGGGCATGGCATGGCAGAAGGAAGGCAAGACCGGCAAGCGCTGGGATATTCCTTATCTGCCCATCGATCCTGCGGATGTGGGAAGAGAGTACGAATCCGATGTTATCCGTATCAACAGTGTATCCGGTAAGGGTGGCGTAGCATTCGTATTGAAACAGCAGTTTGGTTTCTCGCTGCCTGCAGCCATGAAGGAAGAGGTCGGCTACCTGGTAAAGGGTATTTCCGACAGACGTCATCAGGAATTACTTCCCAAGGAGATCTATGCGATCTTCGAGGAAAATTATATTTATCCCCGCAGCATCTTCAATATTCCGGAATGCCACTTCAAGCAGGAGAACGGCATTCAGGCAGAGGTGACCATCGAGCAGGGCGGTGCTTCCAGAACCATCACTACCATGGGTAACGGTCGTCTGGATGCAGTCAGCAACGCCATCAAGACATACTTCGGTATTACCTATGAATTGTCGGTTTACGAAGAGCATGCAATTTCCAGAGGTTCCAACTCTAAGGCAGCTACCTACGTAGGCATCGTCCATGACGGTAAGTTCTACTGGGGTGTCGGCGTAGATGAAGATATCATCAAGAGTTCCATCGCCGCACTGGTATCCGCAGTGAACAAGCTGGCAGCAGAGCAGCATATCACTTCCGGCAGAGAAGAGCGGATCGTGGAGATCATCAGTTTCATCCAGAAGAACTATGTGGATGTGACACTGGATATTCTGGTAGATACTTTCCATCTTTCCAAGCCTTATCTGTCCAAGTACATTAAGGAAAAGGCGGGCATGACCTTCCAGGAAGTCGTTCGGGAAGAGCGTATGAAAAAGGCAAGAATGCTCTTGAAGGAGACCAACCAGACGGTGGAGACCATTGCAGCCAATGTGGGCTACGAGAATGTGGAGCACTTCAACCGCCTGTTCAAAAAGGCATACGATATGACTCCGGTACAATATCGGAAGCAGAGTGCGGAATAATAGAATTTCAGAAGAGTCATCTCTATAGAATTGTGATATAGAGATGGCTCTTTTTTAATATGCGGGAAATAAATATGATATATTTTTAACATTGTGCAAAAATATACTCAATATTGATAATTTATAACAGTAAAGTTATACTGGACTAGTGCACGGTCATAGAATAAGGCCGTAACTTATGGAGGGATAAGAAAATGAATAACAGAGAGAAAGCAAAAGCAGTACAGAAGAAATTCAACCAGCGACTGGGTATTTATTACGGGGTCATGGCAGCAGGTGTTGTTGTAGCAGCCATCGGTCTTATGACGAAAATCAACGTATTGACTCGGCTGGGTGTGGTAGCATTTTTCGCAGGACTGGTGATCCTGAGCTGGGTAGACGGTTATACCGGATATGCGAAGCACGTTATGACGGCGAAGGTACTGATGGATGAAGAGATGCCCGAAGATGTGGTAAATGCCGGTATCGAACTGGTGAAGAAGCAGGGTGGAAGCCTGTCCGCATTGAAGAGCCAGACCAGAGAATTCTCTCATATTTTATATCATCTGTGCCAGGGTATTTTTACTGCAACAGCCTGCTGGCAGCTACCGATGCCGCTACGCAGGTAAATATGGTGGCCGGTGCACTGAAGAACCCTACCGTAAGCGGTATTATAGGTGCAGCCGGAGCAACAGAGAAACCTCGTAGCTTTTAACATTTCGACAGATACAGAAAACATAAATAAATAGAAAAAACCGTTTTTTTCTATTATGATGAAAACATAGGGCAAGAGAATTCGCACTTCGGCACCCGCCGGAGCAGGCAACGCGAGAGAACATAAATGGAAAAGGCTTACACAGTAAGCAGATAGGAGCAGAAAATGGAAATGAAAGAGACGATTCTGAAGACTTTCGCAGAAGTATTTGGAGATGCAGAGGGCGCCAAGGCTTATTTTGCACCGGGACGTGTGAATCTGATCGGTGAACATACCGACTATAACGGCGGACACGTTTTCCCCTGCGCACTGACCATCGGTACATACGGCGTGGCCAGAAAAAGAAACGATAATAAGTTGCGTTTCTATTCCATGAATTTCGCACATCTGGGAGTGATCGAGTCTTCTTTGGAGGATCTGGTACCCAGCAAGGAAGCAGGCTGGACCAATTATCCCAAGGGAGTGATCTGGGCATTCGGTGAGAAGGGCATGAAAGTGACTTCCGGTATGGATCTGCTGTTAAACGGTAATATCCCCAACGGTTCCGGACTTTCCTCTTCCGCATCCGTAGAAGTGCTGACCGGCTACATCCTTCGAGATTTCTTTGGATTTGATGTGACCAATCAGGATCTGGCACTGATCGGACAGTTTTCCGAGAACAAATACAACAAGGTAAACTGCGGTATCATGGATCAGTTTGCCATTGCCATGGGTAAAAAAGAGAACGCTATTTTTCTGGATACCGCAACTCTGGAGTATGAGTATGCACCGATTCATCTGGAGAATGCGAAGATCGTAATCGCATGCAGTAATAAAAAGAGAGGTCTGGGAGATTCCAAGTACAATGAGCGCCGCAGCGAGTGTGAGACCGCACTGGCAGAGCTGCAACAGATAGTGAAGATTAAGACTCTGGGCGATCTGGATGAGGAGACTTTTGAGAAGTTCAAGTCCATTATCAAGAGTGATGTCCGCAGAAAGCGTGCAAAGCATGCGGTATATGAGAATCAGAGAACAATCCGTGCAGTAGAAGCGCTGAAGAAGAATGATGTGAAGCTGTTCGGTGAGCTGATGAACGCTTCTCATGTATCCCTGCGGGATGATTATGAAGTAACCGGTATCGAACTGGATACTTTGGTAGAAGAAGCATGGAAGGTAGACGGTGTTATCGGATCCCGTATGACCGGTGCCGGTTTCGGCGGATGTACCGTAAGTATTGTAAAGGATGAAGCTATCGACACCTTTATTGATCAGGTAGGCAAGGCATACAAGGAAAAGATCGGCTATGCAGCTGACTTTTATGTAGTAGAGATCGGTGATGGTCCCCAGACACTGTAAGGAGAAAAGAAAATGGATATTCAGGTATTAATTCGTAAATTGGTATCCTACGGAGTACAGACAGGACTGGTTCCGGAGGAAGATGTGATCTATACCACCAACCGTCTGTTGGAGCTGTTTGAACTGGATGAGCTGGAAGACCGCGAGAATGTGACCATGCGTGAGGATGAACTGGAAGAAGTTCTGAAGGGGATGCTGGATTATGCTTATGAAAAAGGCATCCTGAAGGAGAACAGCGTGGTGTACCGTGATCTTTTCGATACGAAGATCATGGGTATGCTGATGCCCAGACCCAGTGAAGTGATCCGCCATTTCCATGAGCTGTATGATCAGGTATCTCCTGAGGCGGCTACCGACTATTATTATAAATTAAGCAGAGATTCCGATTATATCCGCCGCTATCGTATCTGTAAGGATATGAAATGGGTGGCACCCACCAAGTACGGTGATTTGGATATTACTATCAATCTGTCCAAGCCCGAGAAGGATCCCAAGGCGATTGCCGCTGCGAAGCTGGCAAAGCAGGCCGGTTATCCGAAATGTCTGCTGTGCCGTGAGAATGAAGGCTATGCAGGCCGTGTGAACCATCCGGCCCGTCAGAACCACCGTATCATTCCGGTGACCATCAACGGTAGCCAGTGGGGATTCCAGTATTCTCCGTATGTATATTACAATGAGCACTGCATCGTATTTAACTCTCAGCATATACCTATGAAGATTGAGCATGCGACCTTCTGCAAGCTGTTTGATTTCGTGAAGCAGTTCCCCCATTATTTTGTAGGCTCCAATGCGGATCTGCCCATCGTAGGCGGCTCCATCTTAAGCCACGATCATTTCCAGGGCGGTCATTATGAGTTCGCCATGGCGAAAGCTCCCGTAGAGAGAACTTTCTCCGTAGCAGGTTTCGAAGATGTGGATGCCGGTATCGTGGCATGGCCCATGTCCGTCATCCGTCTCAGCGGTACGGATACCGACCGCATCATTGCGCTGGCAGATGTGATTCTGAACAAGTGGAGAGAATATACGGATGAAGAGGCTTTCATCTATGCCTATACCGACAATGAGCCTCATAACACAATCACTCCCATTGCCAGAAAACGTGGAGACAAGTTCGAACTGGATCTGGTGCTGCGTAACAATATCACCACCGAGGAACATCCTCTGGGTGTATACCATCCCCATGCGAAACTGCACCATATCAAGAAAGAGAACATCGGTCTGATCGAGGTTATGGGTCTGGCAGTACTGCCTGCCCGCCTGAAGGGTGAGATGGCGCACCTGAAGGATGCAATTCTCGCCGGTAAGGACTTAAGAGCCGATGAGGAACTGGCAAAGCATGCGGACTGGGTAGATGAATTCCGTCCGAAATACGATGCCCTCACTGCAGAGAACATCGACGGTATCGTAGAGAAAGAGATCGGTCTGGTATTCATGCAGGTACTGGAAGATGCCGGTGTCTACAAGAGAACCGAGGAAGGCCAGAAGGCTTTCGATCGTTTTGTAAAGAGCTTATAATCATATTTTTGTTGAATGTTTGTTGTAGTAATTTAGTTGCGAGGGAAAGGAATTGTGGTGACACAGTTCCTTTTTCTTAGTATAATAATCCCATGAAATTCTTATTAACAGCGATTAATGCAAAATTCATACATTCCAATCCCGCCATTTACAGTCTGCGGGCATGCGTGGGGGAGAAATTACAGCCCTGTGTGGAGCTGGCGGAGTTCACCATCAATGAATCTCTGGAAAATATTCTCGAAGGAATCTGGAAGTGCCAGCCGGAAGTGATTGGCTTCTCCTGTTATATCTGGAACTGGAAGCTGATCCGGGAGATCCTGACAGAGCTGCCGAAGATCCTGCCGGATACGGAGATCTGGCTGGGAGGACCGGAAGTGACTTATGATGGACCAGGGCTTTTAAACGAGTTTCCTCAGGTTACCGGAATCATGGTGGGAGAAGGAGAAGTCACTTTCCGGGAAGTACTGGAACAGTATCTGCAGGAGGAGAAAGGTACTGTGGCAGAGCGTTTCGGGCAGATCCCGGGGTTATGCCTGGCATCCGGCTATACAGCGCCCAGAGAGCTGACGGATCTCACAACGCTGCCGTTCCTCTACGAGGATATGGAGCCTTTTACGAATCGTATCATCTATTATGAGACCAGCAGAGGATGCCCTTATCGGTGTAGCTATTGCCTGTCCTCCATAGATAAGAAGGTAAGGTTACGTGACATTAGTGTCGTAAAGCGGGAACTCCAGTTTTTCCTGGATCAGAACGTGAAACAGGTGAAGTTTATTGACCGTACCTTCAACTGCGACCACAAACATGCCATGGAGATCTGGCAGTATATTTACGAACATGACAATGGTGTCACCAACTTTCATTTCGAGATTTCTGCGGACATTTTACGGGAAGAAGAGATTGCACTGCTGAACCGATTCCGTCCGGGACTGGCACAGCTGGAGATTGGTGTGCAGTCCACGAATCCGGAGACCATCCGGGCGATTCATCGCGTCATGGATGTGGACAAACTGGAGAAAATTGTGGCGGCCATTCACAGAGGACAGAATATTCATCAGCATCTGGATCTAATCGTGGGTCTTCCCTATGAAGATTATGAGAGTTTCGGCAGATCCTTTGACCGGGTCTACGGAATGCAGCCGGAACAGTTGCAGTTGGGATTTTTGAAAGTATTAAAAGGTTCCGACATGCATGATAACGCTGAGAAATACGGTATATGTTATCTGGAACAGCCGCCCTATGAAGTATTGTATACCAACTGGATCAGCTACGGCGAGATCCGGAGGCTGAAACGGATCGAAGAGATGGTGGAGCTATATTACAACAGCGGACAGTTCACTCATACGCTGCCGGTTCTGGAAAAAGCATTTTCCGGCCCGTTTGCCATGTATGAGGCGCTGGCGGATTATTATCAGGAACAGGGATATTTTACCAACAGTCCGGCCAGAGCTTACCGGTATCAGATCTTATTGGAGTTCGCAGCGATGAAAGATCCGGCCAAACGTGAGATTTACAGAGAATTTCTGACTTATGATATGTACCTTCGGGAGAACCTGAAGAGCAGACCTGCGTTTGCGGCAGAGATCACGGAAAAGGAAAAACAGGATATCCGCCGTTTTTACCAGACGGAAGAGCAGGAGAGACATTATCTTCCTGCCTATGATCAGTATGACTGGAAACAGTTAAGCCGAATGACACACTTAGAACCGTTTCGATATCCGGAACCTCATTATGTTCTGTTTGACTATCAGGAACGGAATCCACTCAATTATGAAGCCAAGGTACAGGTGATCGGGAATCCGATATTATAGTACAGGAGAAGACCGCTTCATAAAAATTGAGGTATGCAGTCAGAATATATCAGAGGAATCGTCTGTGGAATGGAGATTAGTATGTATGACACTTATGTCAGTATAGATTTGGAGACCACGGGTCTGAATCCCAAGAGAGATCGGATCATAGAAATCGGTGCGATCCGTGTGGAGCAGGGACAGATTGTGGAAGAATTTTCTACGTTTGTGGATCCGGGGCGGAAATTGGAAGAACGGATCACAGAACTTACGGGAATCCGGGATGAAGATCTTACGGATGCACCGCAGCTGGATGAAGTTTTCCCCAAATTATTGGAATTTATGGGAGAATTACCGTTGCTGGGACACAGCATTTTGTTTGATTATTCTTTTTTGAAAAAGGCGGCAGTGGACAGGAAGATTAGTTTTGAGAGATCAGCGGTGGACACTTTGCAGATTGCCCGGAAATATCTGCCGGAACTGCCTCATCGCAATCTGGAATATCTGTGCCGGTATTACGAAATTCACCATCATGCCCACAGAGCGCTGGAGGATGCGAAAGCTACGGATCTTCTGTTCCGGAAGCTGACAGAACTGTTTTATGAGGAAGAGTTTGAGCCGCAGCCATTACATTTTCAGGTAAAAAGAGATACGCCTGCGACAAAACCGCAAAAAGAGCGGTTATATCGTCTGGCGGAGCAGCATAAGATAACCTTGGAGGTCGATGTGGAAAAGCTTACCCGCAGTGAGGCGAGCAGGCTTGTGGATAAGCTTCTTGCAAAGTACGGACGATAGAATTACGCAGAGCGGAGCGTAAGCCTTCTGCCTGATGGATCAGACCGGCAATCTTGTCATATTCGGATCTGGCGGCATAGATTTTTGCCAGACAATAGTAAGTGTGGCTGATATCCGTGCCGATAGAAATAGCATAGGACAGAACGGTTTCGGCATCGTCTGTGAGATCTGCTTTCAGCAGAAGTTCTGCCCATTGCTGCAGGGTGCGCACCAGGGTTGTATAATTCTGGTCATACCGGGACAGCAGCGTTATGTTGGCAGTGCCGTATTCCAGTTTCAGATCGGTATTGGTGAAGCCTGTGAGATTTACAATAGGCTGCGTGGACAGATAGGTTAAAAGATCCAGGTATTCCCGGACATTTTCGTCATCGGACAGAGCATTTGTGGGAAGTTTATCCAAAGGGATCTTTACATAATCCAGGTTATCGAGGGATTTTTTTCGGACGGAGTTGGCTCTTTTTTCCCGATCCCAGAAATCCTGCTCTTTTTTCTCAGCGAGGGTGCGCTGACGCCTGGTAGATTGGGCTACGATGACGATAGTGTATACAAAGATGATAAATATGATTAAACTTGCCAAAAACTTTAAACTCATATATAATATCCTTTCAGAACAAAAGCCATTTTTCGAAGTTTTATGGAGGATAAGTCATGTTTAATATGAATAATAAAAAGACAAAACAGCGGATCTCCGCAGCCATTATTGTGCTGCTGGTAATCGCTATGATTGTACCTACTATAACATCTATTTTCTACTAATTCAACAGCCTGGCAACAGTCGGAATGGTAGAAAGAATCGAAAGAATCCCTATGAGGGTCAGAGGAGTATTATGAAGAAGTTATATCGCAAGGGAATTCAGGGTGTTCTGCTGCTGACGCTGACATTACTGTTCGGTATGACAGCGCAGGCAAAGACAGAGGACACTATTAAGACAGGAGTCTATGCCGGGGATGTGGAATTGTCCGGGATGACGGCAGAAGAAGCCACCGTAGCCATCGAGGAGTACGTGGAGAGCCTGAATGAAGTGGAGATCACGCTGCTTGCAGCTAACGATCATCAGGTGACCACCACGGCGGGAGACCTGGGTGTGACCTGGAAGAATCCGGAACTGGTGCAGGAAGCACTGGAACTGGGAACTCATGGAAATGTCATTGAGCGTTATAAGATCCTGATGGATCTGAAACATGAGAATTATGTATATCCCATTGAGCTGGATTTTGATCTGCAGGCGATCAATGATCTGCTGACAAAATGCACCAAGTACGATCAGGAAGCCATTAATGTCTCCCTGAAGCGGGACGGCGGTAAGTTCACAGTAGTGGAAGGTCAGACCGGATATGTGCTGGATGTAGAGAAATCTATCGATGCAGTATATGACTATCTGACAGAAGAATGGGATCATGAGGCATGCAGCATTCCTCTGGAGATCGCGGTAGATGAGCCGAAGGGAAGTGCTGAGGAACTGGCACAGGTAACGGATGTACTGGGAAGCTTTACCACATCTTATAAGACATCCGGATCTTCCAGAAGTGCAAATGTGGCGAATGGCTGCAGTCTGATTAACGGAACGACCCTGTATCCGGGAGAGGAATTCTCTACTTATAAGACGGTATCTCCTTTTTCTGAGGCGAACGGCTATTACATGGCGGGTTCTTATGTCAGCGGAAAAGTGGTAGACAGCCTGGGCGGAGGTATCTGTCAGGTATCTACGACATTATATAATGCAGTATTACGATCCGAGTTAGAGGTAACAGAGCGTTACAATCACTCCATGATCGTAGGTTATGTGGATCCTTCCGCAGACGCGGCGATCGCAGAGAGCTCTGGTAAGGATTTCAAGTTTGTCAACAATACGGATTATCCTATTTATATTGAAGGCTATACCCATGACAAGCAGATCACTTTCAACATCTACGGCAAAGAGACCAGAGATGCCGGACATTCTGTCCGCTATGAAAGTGAAGTACTGGAGACCATCACTCCTCCTGCGGACCAGATCTATGCGGATGCCGGTCAGCC
Organism: Bacteroidaceae bacterium; assembly: GCA_963630275.1. Taxonomy (GTDB): domain Bacteria; phylum Bacillota; class Clostridia; order Lachnospirales; family Lachnospiraceae; genus Acetatifactor. Next base: position 29,446 of record CAVGMD010000006.1, read on the forward strand.
CATCGGTTATATCGTAACCGAGAGTGCACATATCGGATATAAGGCAAGACTGTGGAAGATCACGCTGGAAAACGGCGTAGAGGTCAGCAGAGAGCAGGTCAACAGCAGCAACTACAAGATGGTACCCCGCAGTGCTACTGTAGGAACCGCAACATCAGATCCTCAGGCGTATGAGGAGATCATGGCAGCCATCAGCACAGCGAACATTGACCATGTGAAAAATGTGGCAGCAGCATTGAATGCAAGAGCAGCGGCCGCTGCAGCACAGACAGAAATCGTAGACGACTAAAGGTGACAGAAATAGAATGAAGAGCGGCAAAGTACCCGTGAACGTATTGAAACGTTCCGTTCTCAGACAACTGAAGAATAAAAGGTCGGAAATAGCAAATAGCGCAGGTCTGGGGGCAGACTGCGCTATTTTTGAGCCTTTACAGGAGGGTCAGCTGGTGACCTGTGTTCAGGAGGGCGTAGTGGAACTTTACTGTGAGAACGATCTGGCAGAAGCGGAGAGAGAAGATCCGTCCGTGATGCCGATGCGTCGTATTTTCCAGAAATGTGCAAATAACCTGGCGACCGCAGGAGCGGAACCGGTGGCGGCGGAACTGGTAATTTTTCTGCCGGAGTGTGTGGAAGAGCCGGAATTGAAAGCCCTGATGACAGAAGCGGAAGAAACTGCCGCAGCGTTAAAGATGCAGATCATCGGCGGGCAGACCAGAGTAAGTTCCGCGGTACGGCAGCCCATTGCCACAGTGACCGGATATGGAATCCGTAAGGTTGCAACGGCGCAGACGGATGCTCGGAAGAAGCTGGCGGGACAGGATATTATCATTACGAAATGGATCGGTCTGGAAGGTACCGCAGATCTAGCGGCGCGGAACCAGGAAAAGCTTCTTGAGAGATACCCGGCATATCTGGTAGAAGAAGCCGCGGCATTTGACCGGTATTATTCGATCTTACCGGAGGCCGCTACCGCCGTGAAGTCCGGCGGTTGCACCATGCATGATATTTCCGAGGGCGGTGTATTTGCAGCGCTGTGGGAGATGGCAGAGGGTGCAGGTGTTGGACTGACAATAGATATGAAGAAGCTTCCTCTCAGACAGGAGACAGTGGAGGTATGTGAATTCTGTAATGTGAATCCTTATGAACTCAGATCCGGCGGCAGCCTGATCATTGCAAGTCCGGAGGGAACCGCAGTGGTGGAAGCACTGGCGGCAGAGGGAATTCCGGCGGTGATCGTAGGGAGATTTACAGACAGTAATGACCGGCTGATCCTGAATGAGGACGAAGTCCGTTATATGGATCGTCCTCAGAGAGATGAGATTTATAAAAGTGTGTAAAATTCTGAATCCACCCCTTATGTAAGGGAAAATGCAATATAAAAGTTATAAAGGAGATAGTGGCATGAGAGAAGAATTATTAGCGATCATAGAGAAGAACAGCAGGATCGATCTGAAGGAACTGGCAGTGATCCTGGGAGTGGAAGAGATCGATGTGGTAAATGAACTGGCAGCACTGGAAGCGGAGGGGATCATCTGCGGTTATCATACCCTGATCAACTGGGAGAAGACGGACATTGAAAAAGTAAGTGCTCTGATCGAGGTACGTGTAACTCCCCAGAGAGGCCAGGGCTTTGACAGCATTGCAGAGCGTATCTACAAATATCCCGAGGTCCGGAGCGTATATCTGATGTCCGGAGCGTATGATCTGATGGTCATTCTGGAGGGTAAGACCCTGCGGGAGGTATCTAATTTTGTATCTGACAAGCTGTCCACACTGGATTCCGTGCTGAGTACAGCAACGCACTTTATCCTGAAAAAATACAAGGATCACGGAACCGCATTTGCTACGAAAAAAGAAGATGAAAGAGAGATGATCACTCCATGAGAAATCCATTAGCAGATAAAGTAGTGGATATCAAGCCATCGGGTATCCGCAAATTTTTTGACATTGTAAGCGAGATGCAGGATGCCATCTCTCTGGGTGTGGGAGAACCGGATTTTGATACTCCCTGGCACATCCGGGACGAGGGTATCTACTCCCTGGAAAAGGGAAGAACCTTTTATACCTCCAATGCCGGTCTGAAGGATCTGCGTCAGGAGATCTGCAACACGATCCAGAGAAAACAGGGCGTATCCTATGACTGGCAGCATGAAGTGCTGGTGACAGTCGGTGGCTCTGAGGCAATCGATATCGGGCTGCGTGCCATGTGCAATCCGGGAGATGAAGTCCTGATCCCTCAGCCCAGCTACGTATCCTACGAGCCGTGTGCGATCCTGGCAGGAGCGACTCCGGTGATCATTGACCTGAAGGCAGAGAATGAATTCCGCCTGACAGCAGAGGAGCTGGAGGCAGCCATTACGGACAAGACGAAGGTACTGATCCTTCCGTTCCCCAACAATCCCACGGGAGCCATTATGGAAAAGTCTGATCTCGAGGCTATTGCGAAGATCATTGAGGAGCATGACATTTTTGTCATGTCCGATGAGATCTATTCAGAGCTTACCTATAAAGAGAAGCATGTTTCCATCATCAGTCTTCCCGGCATGAAGGAGAGAACCGTTTATATCAACGGTTTCTCCAAGGCATATGCCATGACCGGATGGAGATTGGGATACTGTTGCGGACCCGCAGCCATCATTCAGCAGATGACGAAGATCCATCAGTTTGCCATCATGTGTGCTCCCACCACCAGCCAGTATGCAGCAGTGGAAGCTTTGAAAAACGGAGATCCCGACATTGAGGAGATGCGTACGGCGTATAATCAGAGAAGGCGCTTTCTGATGAATGCTTTTCGTGAGATGGGGCTGGAGTGCTTTGAACCTTACGGTGCATTCTATGTATTCCCCTGCATCAAGGAATTCGGCATGACCAGTGAAGAGTTCGCCACCAGATTCCTGGAGGAGGAAAAAGTAGCTGCCGTGCCCGGAACCGCATTTGGTGACAGTGGCGAGGGGTATCTTAGAATCTCCTATGCGTACTCCCTGGAGAAGCTGAAGATTGCCATCGGCAGACTGGGACATTTCGTAGAGAAGCTGCGTGCGGAGCAGGCAGGAAAATAATCATAAAAAGACAGTGCCTGCACGCAAGTGTGGGCACTATCAGATAGGAAACATATGCACATTATATTACATCAGCCGGAGATCCCGGCAAACACCGGAAATATCGGAAGAACCTGTGTGGCTACCGGCACCAGCCTGCATCTGATCGAGCCGTTAGGCTTTCGTTTAAATGAAAAAGAGATCAAGAGAGCCGGTATGGATTACTGGCAGCATCTGGATGTCACCAGGTATATGAATTTTCAGGAGTTCCGGGAAATGCATCCCGGAGCGAAGATCTGGATGGCAACCACAAAAGCACACCAGACCTACACCGATGTGAAATTCGGACCGGACGACTATATCATGTTCGGCAAGGAGAGCGCCGGAATTCCGGAAGAGATCCTGGTAGAGCATGAGGAGACATGTATCCGTATTCCCATGCTTCCCGAGATCCGTTCCCTGAATCTGTCCAATTCCGTAGCCATCGTGCTCTACGAGGCACTCAGACAGCAGGGATTCGAGAGCATGCAGAGGGATGGAGAACTCCACCGGCTGCATTGGAAAGAATCATAAGACTGTAAAAGGAACAATTCGGAGGAATGTTCCTTTTTTTTATTGGAAAAAATGTTGTAAATTATATGATATTGCTCAGAAAAAATGTGATAAACTATATGTTACAAAGAAGAGTATTGTAACAAAATAAGAATAGAATAGGAGCAGAAAATATATGCAGATCCATGATACAGCATTTATAGCGCCCGGTGCGGTAGTGCTGGGAGATGTAACGATCGGAGAAAACAGCGGGATTTGGTACAATGCGGTGGTCCGGGGCGACAGGGATTCCATTGTCATCGGCAAAGAGAGCAATATTCAGGACAATGCGGTAGTGCATTTGGGCAGCGGATATCCGGTGGAGATCGGAGACCATGTGACCATAGGACACGGTGCAATCGTCCACGGCTGTAAGATCGGTGACAATACCATGATCGGTATGGGAGCCATTCTGATGAACGGCTGCAAGATCGGGAAAAACTGCATCATCGGTGCCGGAGCGCTGGTGACGCAGAATGTGGAGATCCCGGATAATTCCCTGGTCGTCGGCAATCCCGGGAAAGTAAAACGTGTTGTTACCGAAGAAGAGATCCGGTGGAATCTGGAAAACGCACGCATTTACGTAGAGGAAGCAAAGGAAGAATTAAGAGGCTCCTATCGGCAAAATATAAATGAATTTTAAAAGCAAAAAGTTTGAGATATATTGCCGATAATGATATAATATTTCCGGTGAGCAGTTTTACGGAGGTTGTGTATGAAATATGTAAATGTAAATGAAATAGCTGCAAAATGGAATTTATCAGAAAGAAGTGTAAGAAATGCAACCGCAAAGCCTGCCGATGTATCCGGAGAAATGCGGAATTTATTAAGTAGATATAATCTTTCAAAACAAAAGACGTTGAAGGAAATAATACAATTTCATTATGAATTTGAGAAGATACATCCTTTTCAGGATGGAAATGGCCGTGTTGGAAGATTAATTATGTTTAAGGAGTGTCTCCGTAATGGAATTACCCCTTTTATTATAGAGGATGATATAAAGGAATTCTACTATCGAGGTTTGAAGGAATGGAAGAACGAACAGGGATATCTTATGGATACCTGTCTGACTGCGCAGGATAGATTTAAGGTATACATGGATTATTTTGGACTGGAATATAAGGATTAAAGTAACATTCCGATACAGGTTTTCTGTTTATTTCCCTCCAGATATTCCTCCGGCTGCAAATTAAACCCGTTACGATTTAAGAGACCGGTCATAGAATCCGTCAGGGAGAGTCTGCGGAACTTTTTGCGCTGCTCATCTACGAGGAGTATAGATATCGTGAGAACCACCAGCAGTAAGATCACTGCAACGCCGCATAATACTACCAGAAGCAGAAGTGTGTCATTCTTCCAGCCATCGGTGGGCATGACTTCCAGCTTCCAGCTACAGCCCCCCAAAACAGGCATTGCCGTTTTCGTCTTGTAAAAAAACAGGATTGCGGATAGCAATGCCGTAACCTCTCTGCTTCATTTCCTTCAGTGGGGTAGATATCTGTTACGACACCTCTGGAAGCCAGCTGGATACTTTGGACGTAATCTGCCATCATTCTGTCTGCAATGCTGTCGAATTTGTCAATTTGCCGTTCGAACTGATCAGGAGCTGCTCCAGTGTATCTGAGATGTTGATACCTGCATTGAGATCTGCGATCATGCTATCACCGTAGGTTACAGCATTCAGTTCCGCAAGAGTGCGGAGATGCTTGGAGTTGGACTGCTGTACCGCATGAGCGAACATATATAAGACGATGCTGCCGATAAGAAGTACCCATAACGGCAACAGCCATTGGTATGAGAAAATTTGATTTTATTCCGTGTCATAGCGCTATGCTTCCTTAGTATGTGTAGGCAAAAAGATTTAAATTTAACTATAGCATTTTCAAGTCTTTTTGTATAGATACGAAAAGTCATTTCATCCTGCGGGGAAAATGCCAAAAAAACCGGGCTTCTGATTTGGCACACGGGATCATTGGGGACGGAGAACTGGAGAAATACCACGATGTTGCATGAGGTGAGTATTCTTTATTTTTAACAGATCAGATTTTTATAACTGCCAATATACTGTCTGCGATAACGGCCCGGAGAGATACTTTTATAGCGGCGGAAAATGCGGTTAAAATAGCTTAAGTCGTGGAAACCGCAGGAATACGCAATTTCCGTGATACTGTCGGAAGAAGTGCACAGAAGCTCACAGGCACATTCCACCCGGTAATAATTCAGATAATCAATGGGCGATTTACCAATGATCGAGTGAAACACACGGCAAAAATGTTCCGGAGAGAGCTGCAGTACTTTTGCAAGGTCCGAAAGACTTAACTGTGAGGCATAATTTCTGCGGATATAATCCAGTACCTGCTTGATCTGGTCAGAATCCTGGACAGAATGTCTGGAAGAGGGAGTCAATACTGTAAATAAATGTTCCCGGAGAATCTGCCCCAGCAGTTGCCACAGCATTCCTATGGTGAAAAATTCATAGCCGTTATTTTTGTCTTTCATTGCAGCAAACAGGTCAGAGATAATCTGGCCGCAGGGAGTGCCTGCCGGATACAGAACGTTGATCTGGGTCTCAGGGGAAAAGAGCCCGGCATATTTCTGCTGAAACAGTCCTCCGTAATTTTTGATAAGATGGTTCAGATCAAATACCAGACATTCATAGACGCAGTCTTTGGGGATTCCGCCATGTACGGCTCCGGAGGAGAGAAAGGCGGCATCCCCAGGATGCAGTGTGTAAGACTGCCCATCCGTCAACAACGTAAATTCCCCTTGCAGAACCAGTAGAAGTTCGCATTCCATATGCCAGTGGAAGGGCATTTCGTAACGGGGATGCAGCATATCAACATAATAGAGTTCTAACGGAAAGTCAGAAGTTCCTCTTGTCGTATTCTCATGGGAAGCCAGATATCTCATCATTCTATCCTTTCATAAAAGAATCGTAACTATTTAAAATCCCATTTGCAAAACCGCTCTTTTAGGTCTTTCCTTTTGCAAATGTGGTCACGGAATATCAATATTGTCCAATATATAATCATTATAAACAACGACACCGCCAAAATGCAACAGTATAATACAAGTAACAAAATATAATACAAGGAAGGTATGGACATGGAAATCACAGTGATAAAAGATCAGATCTGCGATGTCTGTCACAAAATGTGGCAACTGGGATGGGTTGCGGCCAATGATGGCAATGTGTCTGTCAGACTGGACGATGGAACCTATCTGGCAACACCAACAGGGATGAGTAAGAGTTTCATTACCCCGGACAAACTGCTCCGGATCGATGCTGCCGGTAATGTTTTGGAGGGTGCGGAAGGACTGCGGCCGTCCAGCGAGATCAAGATGCATCTAAGATGCTATGAAAAGAGGGAGGATGTACGGGCGGTCGTACATGCACATCCTCCGGCAACTACCGGATTTGCCGTGGCACATCGTCCGATGGACATGTACAACATGATCGAGGATGTCGCAGCCATCGGTGCGGTTCCGCTGACACCGTATGGCACACCGAGCACGACAGAGGTTCCGGATGCCATTGAGCCTTATTTGCAGGAACATGACGTAATGCTGCTTGAGAATCACGGGGCATTGACAGTGGGAAGTGATGTGATCACCGCTTATTACCGTATGGAAAGTCTGGAACTGTGGGCGAAGATCACAATCAATGCGATACTTCTGGGAGGAAGCTATGACATTGACCGGAAAAATATCGACAAACTGATCAACCTGCGATCCTATTATCACATAACGGGAAAACATCCGGGATACAAGAAATTTAAGCATCCGCAGGATGGAACTCCTACGGACAGATAGGGGAAGGAGTAAAGGATGGCTGCTTTTACGACAGTGCTTGCTTTTGACCTTGGAGCTTCCACAGGCCGTGCCATTCGTGCGGTCTATGACGGTGAGAGACTGCAATGGAAGGAGATCCACCGGTTCGATAATATACCGGCAGTAGAGGACGGGCATCTTCGCTGGAATATGGAGGCGCTGCTTGGGGAGATCCGTATTGCCATACAAAAGGCGGGAAAGACCGACAGTCTTGCTTTTGATACCTGGGGAGTGGATTTCGGATTGCTGGATGCGGATGGAAAATTACTGGAGGATCCGGTTCATTACCGGGACGAGCGGACGAAGGACTGGCCCCAGCGTGTCGCACAGAAAATAGAATTTCACAGCCTGTATGCCAGAACGGGCAATCAGATTCTGGCAATCAATACACTGTTTCAACTGCTGGCATTACAGGAGGAACAGCTGGAACTGTTAAGGCGAGCAAAGCACCTGCTGTTTATGCCGGATCTGCTGGCGGCAATGCTGGGAGCGGAGTTGACCTGGGAACGATCCATTGCTTCCACCAGTCAGATATGGAATCCCACTGCCGGAACCTGGGATTTGGAACTGCTGAGACAGATGGGAATAGATCCGGGATTATTCGGAGCCATGACAGACAGTGGCAGCATTACTGGAGCACTGCAGGACGGCACGAAGATCATCGCAGTGGCAGGACATGATACCCAGTGCGCAGTGGCGGCCATGCCTGTGGAAGATGGAGAAAGCGCAGCGTTTCTCTCCTGTGGCACCTGGAGCCTGATTGGCTGTGAACTGGAGACACCGATCTTGACGAAGGAGAGCTGCGATAGCGGCCTGTCCAATGAATACGGAGCCAATGGCAGGATTAACTATCTGAAAAATATTATCGGATTGTGGCTGATCCAGGAGAGCCGGAGAGAATATGCCAGACAGGGAGAGGAGTACAGCTTCGGAGAACTGGCGAAGCTAGCGGACGAAGCAGAGGCTTTTCAATGCTTTATTGATCCGGATGCACCGGAATTCGTGGCACCCGGAAACATCCCGGAGAGAATACAAAAGTTCTGCCGTAGAACTGGTCAGCCGGTGCCGGAGACAGTGGGAGAGACAGTGCGGTGTATTTACGAAAGTCTGGCGCTGAAATACCGATATGCTCTGGAGCAACTGGAAGGGATGACGGGCAAAAATTTCAGAACACTGCATATCCTCGGTGGCGGAGCGAATGTGGGACTGCTCTGCCAGATGACAGCAGATGCCTGCAGACTTACGGTAAAAGCCGGCCCGGTGGAAGCGACAGCTCTCGGAAATATTCTCATTCAGTTGAAGGCACTGCATGCCATACGTGATATCAACGAGGGCAGATGTCTGATTGCCGGAACAGAGAAAATAACAGAATATCTGCCACAAAACAGAGAAACTGACGCATGGGAAAATGCGTATCACAAATTTGTTACCATGATGCAAATGGAGAAAGAGAGGTAATTATGAGATATCCTAAAATTGGAATCCGCCCGGTGATCGATGGACGTTGGGGTGGCGTTCGTGAAAGCCTGGAGAATCAGACCTGTGAAATGGCAAAAAATGCCGCAAAACTGATCTCGGAGAATCTGAACTATCCGGACGGAACACCGGTACAATGTGTGATCGGCTGTACCACCATCGGTGGCGGGACGGAGGCTGCCCGTGTGGCAGAACAGTTTCAGACGGAGAATGTAGTAGCGACCCTGTCTGTCACTCCCTGCTGGTGTTATGGAACCGAGACTTTTGACATGGATCCCAATACGATCAAGGCGGTCTGGGGCTTCAACGGAACGGAACGTCCCGGTGCCGTGTATCTTGCAGCGGTTATGGCGGCACATGCACAGCGTGGGCTTCCGGCTTTTTCAATCTATGGACATGATGTGCAGGATGCAAAGGATACGACAATTCCCGCAGATGTGTCGGAGAAAATATTACGTTTCGCCAGGGGAGCTGTGGCCGTAGGCTGGATGACAAATAAGGCATATGTCAATATTGGAGCGGTAGCCATGGGCATTGCAGGCAGCTTTTGTGATCCGGATGTGCTACAGAAATATTTCGGGATCCGTGCGGAATGGGTAGATGAAGTGGAAATTCTCCGTCGTATTGCCATCGGCATCTATGATCCGGAGGAATATGAGAAGGCATTACAGTGGGTGAAAGCAAACTGCAGGGAAGGGTTCGACAAAAATCTTGGAAAAGATCTGCCGGAAGTCATCACAAAGTCAAAAATCATTCCTGCGGAAAAAGACTGGGAGTTTATTGTGAAGATGACACTGATCATCCGGGATATCCTATTCGGCAATCCGCATCTGGATGAGCTTGGGTGGCATGAGGAGGCTCTGGGGCATAATGCTGTGGCCGGAGGCTTCCAGGGACAGAGACAGTGGACGGACTGGCTGCCGAATGCGGACTTTACGGAAGCAATCCTTGCTTCTACTTTCGATTGGAACGGTCCCAAGGCACCAACTCCCTTAGCTACGGAGAATGATACCTGCAACGGTATTTCGATGCTTTTGGGACATCTGATATCGGGAACAGCCCCCTGTTTTCATGATGTCCGCACCTACTGGAGTCCGGAGGCATGTGAACGTGTGACCGGTCAGAAGCCGGATGGTGTGGCAGCAAACGGATTTATTCACCTGATCAATTCCGGTGCAACGGCGTTGGACGGGACCGGAGCATGCGTGGACGAACAGGGCAATCATGTCATGAAACCTTTTTGGAAGATGACAGAGGAGGATATCCGGAAATGCCTGGATGCTACCGACTGGTGCAGGGCAGATTATGAATATTTCCGGGGAGGCGGATATTCCAGCCACTTCCGGTGTATTGCACAGATGCCAGTGACTATGTTAAGATTTAATATTATAGAGGGAATCGGGCCGGTGCTGCAGATTGCCGAAGGATGGACAGCAAAATTGCCGGAAGAGATTCATCATGCGATTGATAAGAGAACAGATCCTACCTGGCCGACCACCTGGTTTTGCCCAAGACTGACCGGTGAGGGCGCTTTTACTGACGTATATAGTGTTATGGCAAACTGGGGGGCAAATCATGGCGTGACCGTATATGGACATGTGGGTGCAGACCTGATCACATTGTCCAGCATGTTGCGGATCCCGGTGACCATGCATAATGTGGATCGGGACAAGATCTATCGTCCCCATGCATGGGCAAGCTTTGGAACCCAGGATACGCAAGCGGCAGATTATGTGGCATGCAGGCAGTATGGTCCGCTGTATCGGTAAAAATGACAGTAAGCAGAGTGAGGATATCCTATGGAAAATTATCTGAAGGTAGGTATTTTAGGCGCGGGAAATATTGCAGGATCCATGGCAGAGGCGCTGAATGGGCTGCAGAAGGAGGGAAAAGCCTGTGCTTATGCGGTGGCATCCCGTTCGCAGGAGAAGGCATTGGAGTTCGCACGAAAATGGAATATCACAAGAGCATACGGCAGTTACGAGGAACTGGCATCGGATCCGGAAGTGGACCTGATTTATATTGCAACACCGCATTCTCTGCATTATGAGCAGGCAAAGCTCTGTATGGAACATGGCAAAAATGTTCTGGTAGAGAAGGCGTTTACAGCTAATGCAAGACAGGCTGAAGAATTATTTGCAATGGCAGAGGAAAAGAAGGTCTTTCTTACAGAGGCAATCTGGACACGCTATATGCCAAGCCGTGAAATCATAACTGGGTTGCTCCGGGAGGGAGCGATAGGTACACCGCAGATCCTGGAAGCAGAATTTTCTGTGCAAAATTATGAAAATCCTAGGATGCATGATCCGATGCTGTGCGGAGGAGCACTGCTGGATCTGGGAGTATATGTGCTGACAACGTCTTCCATGTATTTTGGAGATCATATTGTAAAGACAGAAAGCGCCTGTGAGAAGTATCCGACAGGAGTAGATGCTGTGGATGAGATCCGGCTGACCTATGCGGATGGCAGTGTTGCGCAGCTGCGCTGTTCCATGGTGGATGAGAAGAAAAATGATGTAAAAATATGTGGAACGAAGGGGTATATTTCATGGGAGAGCAATAACAATCCCAGAAATCTGGAATTGCACCGCATGGGAGGAATGCTGATTCGTAAAATACCGATTCCCGCACAGATCAATGGTTATGAATACGAGGTACTGGCATGCCGGGAAGCAATCCGGAAGGGACGAAAAGAGTGTGAGGAAATGCCTCATGCGCAGACACTGACGATCATGAAGCAGATGGATGAACTGCGGGCACGGTGGGGTGTGAAATACCCTTATGATGAATAACGACAGAATCAAAAGAGCGGACCGTAAGGATCCGCTCTTTTGATAAGATAGCTATAGAGTATAATTACAGTATTACTTCTGTCAAATAAATAACAAAAAACACTTCTTTTTACAGAATCATAAAATAAGTGAGTTTTTTGGGAAAACAAAAAAGCAAAGTGCCTTTTTGCGAACCTGAGTGTCTCATACTTTTGCGTAAAATCCGTTATAATGAATTCATCAAGCAAACACAACCATGTGATTGAAGGAGGGTACTAAATGAAGAAGTTAAAATTAACAGCATTACTTGTAACGATGGCGATGACTGCATCTCTTGTGGGATGTGGCAACAGCGCTTCCGAAGAGACGACAGGCGGCACACAGTCATCTCAGGCGGCAGCCACGCAGGGAGCGGCAGGTACGGAAACTACGGAGAACCATGATTCCGTAACCTTGCGTTTCATGTGGTGGGGCGGCGATGAGAGAGCACAGGCAACCCTGGATGTGATCGACAAGTTCGAGCAGGAATATCCCTGGATCACGGTAGAAGCAGAGTACGGCAGCAGCGATGGATATCAGGAAAAGCTGACAGCACAGCTGGTATCCGGTACGGTGGCAGATATCTTCCAGATGGGAACCGGCTGGATGCCCGGCTATGTAGAATCCAATGCAGGATACTTTGCAGATTTCAAAGATTTTTCAGATGTATTTGATCTGTCTACTTTCGAAGAATCCATTTTGAAGAACAACGGACAGTTCGATGGACATCAGTATGGCGTACCGACCGGTATCTCCGGACATGCACTGATCTATAACAAGAAGGTAGCTGATGAGATCGGAGTTGACTTCAGTAAAGACTATACCTGGGATGACATCGTAGAGATGGGTAAGAAGGTCAAGGCTTATGACAAGGATATGTATCTGCTGACCATGGGCAGCTCCGAACTGAATACCATGATCGTACGTCCTTACTTACAGCAGTTGACCGGTAACACAGTTCTGGTAAATGAGACCAAAAAGAGAGGCTTTGAGGAAAAAGATCTTGTAGAGGTACTGAACTACATCAAGACACTGTACGATGAAGGCGTTGCAGCACCTATGTCCACTGTTATCGCATACGGTGTAGATCTGGGAACCGATCCTAACTGGATCAACCAGAAATATGTGGCAGCCTTTGGATTTTCCTCTACAGTAGAGACCTTACAGGCAGCATGTCCCGATGGAAACTTCGCAGCAGGCAAGCTTCCGGTCATGACAAATGCCAAAGATGAAGGCTGGTACTGCAATGCACCTCAGTATATGTGTGTCAGCGGTGCAAGCGAGCATCCGGAAGAAGCTATGATGTTCTTGAATTATTTCTACAACAATGCAGATGCAGCCAAGATCTTGAAGACTGTCCGTTCCGTACCTGCTACAAGTGTAGGACAGGAAGTATGCACAGAACTGGGAATTCTGGAAGGCATCTCCAAGGATAGCGTGGATATTATACAGACCTATACCGGAACCAATGATCTGGGTCTGACCACAGAGGAAGAAGTAACTGCAATTCTGCAGGATGCTGCTACTCAGGTTGCTTACGGACAGGGTACTCCTGAGGATGTTGCCAAGTCAACGATCAGCCTTCTGGACAATTATCTGGCATCCAAGTAATTCCGGATCAGTTTCGGATTCGTACTACACAGAAATGATACTGGGGTATCCTGAAGGATTTCGGGATACCTCAGACATTTACGAGGCGGAGGTACTCTACATGACACCGAAAAAGAAAAAATTAAAAAAGAAGCAGTGGATCGGACTGGTATTCATTGCCCCCTGGCTGATCGGATTGATCGGACTGCAGGTATATCCTTTTGTTGCATCCTTGTTCTATTCCTTTACAGAATATAATATCATGTCCTCTCCGAAATGGATCGGATTGGCCAACTATGTGAAATTATTTACGGCGGATAATGAATTCTGGTATTCCGTAAAAGTTACTTTGATCTACACAATATTTACTGTACCCGGAAAATTAACAGTGGCTCTGATCGTAGCACTGGTTATGAATAAAAACATGAAAGGAATCAACTTCATTCGAACGATTTACTACATCCCGTCTCTGATCGGCGGCAGCATCGGTATTGCCATTCTTTGGAAGCTGATGTTCCAGGAGGAGGGTATTATCAATTCCCTGTTGAAAGCAATCCATCTGCCGACCCTGCACTGGCTGGGAGATCCTAAGACAGCATTACCGACAATCATTCTGTTGCAGTTGTGGACGTTCGGATCTTCCTTTGTTATGTTCCTGGCTGCTCTGAAAAATGTACCGGCGGATCTGTATGAAGCAGCGGATATTGATGGCGCCAGCAGCTGGAAGAAATTCATCAAGATCACATTGCCGCAGATTTCTTCCATTATATTTTTCAATATTATCATGCAGACGATCACGGCATTACAGAGCTTTACCAGCTCCCTGGTCATCACCAACGGAGGACCGTTAAAGTCCACCTACGTCCTGGGAATGAAACTGTACACGGAGGCATTCGCTTTCTACAAAATGGGATATGCGTGTGCAATTTCATGGGTGATCTTCATTATGATCATGATTGTTACTATGATTTTATTCCGTTTTTCTTCCATGATGGTATATTACGAAGACGGAAACGATTTTTAGGAGGGACCTGAGATGAGAAAAAAGCTTAAAAAGAGAAACAGCGTATCCTGGGTGACCTATACAGTAGTACTTTTGATAGGACTGGCAATGTTATACCCAATCATCTGGATGTTCTTCGCAACTTTCAAGAGCAATGCAGAGATCTTCGGATCTGTCAAACTGCTGCCGGCATCTTTCGACTTCCAAAGCTATATTGACGGTTGGCATGTGAACAGCAAGATAACCTATACCACCTTTTTCAAAAACAGTTTCCTGATGACGATCATCACCACGGCATTTACGGTATTATCCAGTGCCATTGTTGCTTATGGATTTGCCAGATATCAGTTCCCGTGCAAGAAGATTCTGTTTGGAATTCTGATTGCCACACTGATGCTTCCCGGAGCGGTAGTTATGATCCCGCGTTATGCAATGTTCAATAAGCTGGGACTGGTGGATACTTACTGGCCGTTTTACTTACAGGGCCTGCTGTCCGTGAACTCGTTCTTTGTATTTATGCTGATCCAGTTTATCCGCGGACTGCCAAGAGAACTGGATGAATCTGCTTATCTTGACGGCTGCAGTGATCTGAAGGTATTCGTGAAGATTCTTGTGCCGTTGATGAAGCCGGCGTTGTTCTCTGCGGGTCTGTTTCAGTTCATGTGGACTTACAATGACTACACGAACGTGTTGATCTACATCAATTCTGTGAAAAAATATACCCTGTCTCTTGCACTGAGACTGTCTCTTGATTCGGAGTCTGTGGTTCAATGGAATAAAGTAATGGCAATGTCCTTCCTGTCCATTCTGCCGTTGATCATACTGTTCTTCGCTGCACAGAAGTATTTCGTGGAAGGCATTGCCACCAGTGGTCTGAAGGGTTAAATCTGAACCGGAATGCTGAAAAACACACAGGTTCCGAGTCCTTCTTTACTGTAAATATGAAGAGCACTCTCGGAACCATAGGTCAGTGTCAGACGCTTGTTCACGTTGTTGAGTCCGATACGTATGGAAGCGTCTGACATAAGATCTGATCTCAGCTTCTGAAGCTTTTCTTTTGGAATACCCACACCATTGTCGGTTATTGATATATGGATCCAATCATCCCGTTTAAAAATCTTAATTTTTACCATTCCCTGGCGATTGCCGGGACGCAGCCCGTGACTGATACTGTTCTCTAAAAGCGGTTGAAGCAGGAGACGCTTAAACTCATGTGGAAGTACAGAATTGTCGATTTCTTCAAAGTAATAAAAACTGTCGGGAAAACGGAACTTCTGTATTTCCACATATTTATGAATATAAGTGATCTCATCCTGAATCGATACCGAAACCTGTGGATTGGCCAGAGAGTAGGAGAGAATATCCGACAGATTGCTGATGATCGTATTGGCGGTGGAAGGACCGCCTGCTATCTTGTAGACTTCAAAATCCAGAGTCTGCAGGGTGTTGACCATAAAATGAGGATTGATCTGGAGCTGCAGGGCACTGAGCTCTGCAGCCTGTTTTTTGTATTTCTGCTCCGCCAGCTGACTGTTTAAAAATGTAGTATTTAAGAACATGCGGATGACATTATTCATGATCAGACTGTATTCATCATCCGGCTGATCCACCGGCGAGTCCCCTTCAGTAGGATAGATGCCCTTTTCCGCATTACCGAATAGATTGATCACCGACTGGATCTGCCGGAAATTATCCTTTGTAATCTGATAGGAGAACAAAAAGATGATAAATAGGGTGAACAGTAGCATGATCAGCGGCAACAGCAGATTCTGCGCACAATAGAGAATAATGGCGGAAAGAGGCACCAGCTGCACTGTGTAGTACCGATAGGTGGGCTGGTATATCACATAAGTAAGATAGAAATGATGATCCACATTCTTCCAGTGAAAGCCATCAGTCAGTGTGGAAAGATCCACCCCGGAAAAGTCGGGATCAGAAGAGAAACCCTGACAGGCCAGAAGAGTCTGTTCGCTGTCCAGAAGAAACATGCCGTGTTTCCAGGATGTGGATTTTACAGACATCATTTTTTCCAGTTCTTCCAGAGACAGGTTGGATACCATAACACCATCCAGATAAGAGAAGCGCTTATATACCGTAAGTACATTCTCCGCTGTGGAGGAAGTGGAAGTCTTCATTGCCCGGGAGATAATATAAGTGTCCTGATCTTTCGGAAGAGAGGTGTAGATATCATACCAGTCGGCGTCCACATCGCTGCTTAAAAAGCGGATCGTTTTATCCGAAGAGAAAAAGATATTATTGTCATCCAGATAGAGATAGAGGCTGTCCACCAGGGGATGAGAGGCGCAGATACTGCCAAGGAAGGTCTTGATACTGTTTAAAAAGACGTAATCCGTGTAAGTGGTCTCTCTGTTGTAGAGAATCTTGCGCATGGATAAGAGCAACTGGGAATTCAGCGTGATCATTTCCTGTTGGGAAGTGCAGACATCCATGGTACTTTCCAGATTCAGATAGAAATCATCCGTAGTGGACTGGGTGGTCTCTTTGATGGTCTGTAGCTGGGAGGTTGCGGTAAGGATCATGATGCATATAAACAAAAGACCGGTAGGGATTAACAGGAGAGAACTCCATACTTTTAAACGCTTTAAAAAAAATCGATGCATCATGATAACGTTCCTCTGTTCTCAGGAGTTACTTCCGGCTGTTTCCCTGCACGGAATTCCTGTGGTGTGATTCCGTAATATTCCTTGAAATTACGGGTGAGATTTTTGGGGTTCAGATAGCCGACGGCATCTGCAATCTCGTAAAATTTGACGGAACGATCCGACAGCATCTGCATGGCCTGTTCCATCCTTACCTGTAGCAGATAACGGGAGAAACTGACACCGGTATCCGCCTTGAAAGCGGAAGAAAGATAAGCCGGTGAGTAGTGTACCAGAGAAGCGGCCGCTTCCAATGTTGCGGTCTTATAATCGGATTTGATATAGTTTTTCACAATCGTCACATAATCCGCCTCATCTGCATTGGCTTCGTAAGGCAGATAATGGCCCTTCTCCCGTTCGTCCAGGGTTTTCCGGATGCGTTCAAAGCAGGCAGACATGGCGTCATATTTCATTGGTTTGATCAGGTAGTCCGTGACATGATTGATAATCGCTGCCCGGGCATATTCAAAATCCTGATAAGCGCTGAAAAAGACGACGATGATATCTTCGTTTATCAGATTCTGGGACAGTTCGATACCGGTCATGACCGGCATCTGGATATCGGTCATAACGACATCCACCTGCGGGTGGGTATTGATATATTCTGATGCTTCCTTCCCGTTGGTAAAGGAAGCAATGACTTCAAAGCCGAAGTTATTCCATGGAAAAAGATGAATGATCCCTTCCAGAATACGGGGTTCATCATCTACGATGATTACTCGATACATACTAGGTTCCTCACGTGTAAGGTAATATTCAGATAACACGTAGATTATAACATATTTCAAAATAGAATACAAAGCATTCAAAACGAGGAGAAGACAAATGAACGAAAATAAAATAAAATTGAAAACCGGTGAAATCTGGCAGGAGAGACTGGTGGCAGGCAATGGACACAGCGGAGTAATCTGTTCCTGCGATCCCTATGAAGAGGTACTGACCTATCAGAATATAGAACTACTGATGCCGACAGAAGAACCCAGAATGACTCCGCCGGAAGTGGGAAGTGAGCTGCAGGAGGCCAGACAGGCAGTGCTGCATATGGATGATACCTGGAATGTACACGGCAGAAAAAGAACTTACCTGTATGCCTACCATCCGGGGATGCAGCTTCGGATCACGACACCGCAGCAGGAGCTCAAAGCGTACAGCCGCCGGATGGTAGGAGAGACCGGGGAGGTCATTATGGACTATCGGGATAAGACAGGGGACTTCAGCAGGCATACATTTGTATCCAGAGAGGACTGCGTTGTGACACAATATCTGGCAGGCGGAAAGGAGACACTTCCCGAACTGATACTTTCCATAGATCCGCCGGAGACGCTGCCAAAATTCGGAGTAAAAAAGAGGGGAACCGGACCGGAAGTAAATATGAAATATGAACTGGTCTATGACAAGGCGGGCACTTATCTCGGACAGGCAGCGCATTATCCGGTATTTGTGGAAAGCGAGCTGCAGGATAAGGGGTATGTGACCATGGTACGGATCCTGCATACGGGAGGAAGCAGAAATGTGGAACAGACGGAAGGCAGCAAAAAAATCCACATCCGGGGAGCACAGGCAGTCTGGATCCTGGCGAAGACGGCTGCCCAGGTTGAAATGGGAGAAATGGAAGATTTTCCGGGGGTGAAAGCACAGGAAACCATCGATGCGGTGTTGGCAGACCTGAAGAGCGCAGTGGCGAAATACCGTACAAAAGAAGGCAGCTGGGATTATGAGAGAGCGCTGGCACTGCAGAAGGAACAGCAGAGAGAGACCTATGGTACAGTAAGTTTTCATCTGGGAGAACAGACAGTGGATTCCGGAGAGGAAGGCGTAGAAAAGGAGACCAATACGGAACTGTTACAGCGGCAGAAAAATACGCCGCAGATGTTGCAGGAACTGATGGAACGGATCTACCAGACAGGCAGATATGTGCAGGCTGCCTGCGCCGGATATTCCGCACCGAGGTTGTGCGGACTGTGGACAGGGGAATGGAATCCCGGCTGGAGCGGAGCCTATACGATGGATGCCAATGTGAATATTCAGGTCTCTGGTATGAATACCGGGCACATGGAAAAAGCGGCCTGGGGATATATGTATTTTATCCTCCGCCAGATCGGGGACTGGAAGGAGAATGCAAAAGCTGTTTACGGCATGTGGGATGCCCTGCTGGCACCGGTGAATACCGACGGTAATCGGGCAATTATGGTAGAGTATGATATTGACTATCCTTTCCAGTACTGGAATGCCGGGGCTTCCTGGCTGATGGTGCCGATCTTTGAGTACTGGCAGTGCTTTGGTAACCGGCAGATCCCACTGCCGGAGGAGCTGGCCAAAGCCTACGGAAAACAAAGCCTGGATCTGGAACAGGAGATTCTGCGCCCCCTGCTGTGGAAGACGTTTCATTTCTGGGAGCAGTTGTGTACCCCGGAATATTATACCGACAGAGAGGGACAGCCTCATTATAAGAAAGGAAAGACAACTCTGGAGGAGGGAGAAAAATATCTGATCATTCCCTCTTATTCGCCGGAGAATCATCCAAACGGCTATTCCAGTACGATCACTGCCAATGCAGCCATGGACATTGCAGCGGCGTCAGATGTATTACGCATGATCCGGGAACTGGAAGAGAGGATCTGCGATGAACGGTCGGGAGAGTGGCTGACAGCCAGCAGGGAGCTTGCCGCAAAGCTGCCGGAATACCAGATGGATGAGACCGGTGGATTAAAGGAATGGTCACTGCCACAGATGCATGACAATCATGAGCACCGCCACATCAGCCATCTCTATTGCGCATGGCCCGGAGTAGAGACACAGCATAATGCGGAACTTGCGGAAAGCTGCAGGCAGGCCATCAGGAACCGGAATGTCGGGAATGCCGGAAAAGATGATACTGCCTCTCATGGTTGGATCCACAAGGGACTGGTGGCTGCTAGACTGAAGGATGGCAGGAGCCTGGGAGAAATCCTGCGCCTGCTGGTGCAAAGTGATATTTTTTACAGCAGCCTGCTGACGGATCATAATACGGATCGCTGCAGAGGGGTCTATTGCACGGATACGATTCTGGGATTGCAAGGAATCATACATGAAGCACTGGTGTATTCCGAACGGGGAGAGATCGAATTCCTGCCGGCACTTCCGGAGGAGTGGAAGCAGGGCAGTGTGGATGGTCTGATGGCCAGAACAAGAATCTGCATCCGGAAGCTGGCATGGAATCTGGAGAAGAAGATACTGGAAGCAGAACTGGAATCTTATGAGGATCAGGAGGTCAGAATTTCCTGCCCGGTTTTGCAATACGATGCATGTTATTATCTAAAACAGGGAGAACTGCGCAGGATCAGGATTTAATCCACCGGATTCTGGAGCTGCCTGCGGTATTCATTGGCAGTGATGCCGTAATGCTGTCGAAACGCCTGGGTGAAATGTTGGGATGTGGAGTAATTCAGTTTCTCCGCAATCTGCGTGATGCTCAGGCGTTTGTCTGTCAGATAGATTTTTGCCGCAGACATTCGGGCTTCCTGTTTTTTCTGCTGAAAGGTCTTGCCGTAATATTTTTTCAGGAACCGTTCCGTCTGGCGGACACTTAACCCAAGAGTCTTTGCCAGGTTTTCCAGAGTAATGGTCTCGTAATGATAGAGAAAGGCCCGTTCGATGATCAAGGTCTTACCGTCAATGAGATTGGAGGGAGCAAAGTGCTGTTTAGAGAAACGGTTTCCCTCGTAATTACGGACAACTTTTACAAGACACTGTTGTAACAGAGCCTCTACCTGAATCATGTAACCGGTATATTTATATTTTAATTCATAGAAGAGCTGCTCCATCAGTACACCAAGATTCTGGGTATCCGGACCAATCCAGAATCTTTTTTTCAGAAATTTGTCCGCAGTGCTGCCGGAAAAAACGAGGAGAGCATCTTCTTCCTGCAACTGAAAATAGATAGAATATTCCGTCATGGGATCCATAGGGCTTGGAATCTGCTCGTGCTCCACATGGGGGCCTGTCATATATAGTGTGCCAGGCGTAAGCTCATAAGAACTGCCATCAATGACTGCCTGTCCGAGCCCATTAGGGATGTAGTGCAGTTCATAGCTGTTGTTACCGTGGCTGTGGCGTGGCAGTGGCTTGAAAAAGTGTTCGAAAGCAATATTCAGAATTAGAAAAGTTGTGTTGTCGATAGTGGTTTTCACATCGAGACCATAGATGGTATTGTTCGTTGTCTGATTCATGAAGCCTCCTGCTGTCCGGATTTACCGTGACCTGTCTGATGATATTAAGTGTAGCAACGGCAAAGAAAAAAGTCAATTTAAAAAATACGATAACACGACAAATACACACAACTCATGTCGTAAATATGTCTATTAATCGTATATTTGTGGGATTAGAATGAATGTATCACAGCAACCCACACGGGGAGAGAAAATATGACAGAAGAGCATATAACATTTTATTTTTAAGGAGGTTAACAGATGGACAGACAGGAAATGAAACAGAAAAAGATGATGGGAGCAATTCTTCCGGGCAACAGCACAGTAGAACTTAGAGAATTCGATATGCCGAAGCCGGGACATGGACAGGTTGTGGTCAAGGCAATGGCTACAACTATCTGTGGCAGTGATATCCGCTGCATCTACAGAGAACATGTGGGAAAAGGTCCGGAAGGCTATATTCCCGGAACTGTGGCAGGTCATGAACCTTGTGGTCTGATCGTAGAGGAAGGCGAAGGCCTGAAGAGATTCAAAAAGGGCGACCGTGTTATTATTTATCACATTTCCGGATGTGGTGTATGTAACGATTGCAGAAGAGGCTACTATATTTCCTGCAAGAGTAAATTCCGTCAGGCATACGGATGGCAGAGAAACGGTGGCATGGCACAGTATATTCTGGCAGATGAGAAGGATCTGATCGCTTTGCCAGATGAGCTGACCTACAAGGATGGAGCACAGGTGGCCTGTGGTTTCGGTACCGTATATGAGGCTATCGAAAAGGTAGGTGTCAGCGGCAATGATGCAGTATTGGTAACAGGTCTGGGACCTGTCGGTCTGGCAACACTAATGTTGGCAAAAGCACTGGGAGCCAATATGCTCATCGGCGTGGAGACGAATCCGTACCGTATTGAACTGGCGAAGAAGATGGGACTGGCTGATTATGTATTTGCACCGGATGAGGCTTATGATCAGATCATGAAAGTAACAAACGGCAATGGTGTGGAGAGAGCGTTCGATGCCAGCGCCAGTGATCCAGGAAGACAGCTGGCAATCCGTGCTACCAGAGAATGGGGCAGGATCGCATTCGTGGGAGAGGGAGGCACCTGTGCTTTTAACCCCAGTCCGGACATTATTCATGGTCAGAAGACAATCTACGGCAGTTGGGTAACCTCGCTGTGGAGAATGGAAGAACTGGTAGAAAGACTGGTGCGTTGGGGAATTCATCCGGAAGATCTGATCACGGACGAATTCCCTCTGGAGCAGGCAGGGGAAGCTTACAGACTGATGGCAAGTGGAAACTGTGGCAAGGTGGCAGTGGTATTTCCCGAAGACTAAGGGAAGAAAGGTTATCATATGGCAGAAATCATAGAACAGAGCCGGATCCCAAAGCGGACTCTGGTGGACGGATCTAAGGTACCGGCAATCGGACTTGGAACCTTCGGATCCGATAAATATAACAGCGATCAGATTGCAGAAGCTGTATATGGCGGCATCCGGGCAGGATATCGTATGATCGACTGTGCTTCCGTATACCAGAATGAGAATCGTATCGGAGAGAGCATCGAGCGTGTCCTAAAAGAAGGAATCGTGGATCGAGCGGATTTGTTTATCACCTCTAAAGTATGGAATGATATGCACAATAGAGTGAGGGAGTCCTGTGAGAAGAGCCTGAAGGATCTGCGGGTATCTTATCTGGATCTGTATCTGGTGCACTGGCCTTTTCCCAATTATCATGCTCCCGGCTGTGACGGAGATTCCCGTAATCCGGATTCCAGACCGTTTTCTGTGACGGAATTTCTGAATACCTGGAGACAGTGTGAGGCACTGGTGGAAGAAGGCAGGGTAAAATACATTGGCATGTCTAATATGACAGTACCGAAGCTTAAGGCAGTATTGCCACTGTGCAGGATTCAGCCGATGTTCTTAGAGATGGAATTGCATCCCGGATTTCAGCAGCCGCAATTGTATGACTATGCACTGTCACAGGGGATTCAACCCATCGGTTATTGCCCCATCGGATCTCCCTCCAGACCGGAGAGAGACCGGACGGCAGAGGATATAGCAGATACCCGGATGCCGGAGATTATGGAGATTGCGGAGCATCATCACGTACATCCTGCTATGATCTGCCTGAAGTGGGCGGTACAGAGAGGACAGATTCCGATTCCTTTTTCAGTAAAGGAATATCAATATGTGGATAATCTGAAATGCATCACAGAAGATCCCTTGACAGAGGAAGAGATGGAGACGATCCGGAAAGCAGACAAGAATTGCCGCCTGATCAAAGGTCAGGTATTTCTGTGGCCCGGCGCAACCGACTGGCAGGATCTGTGGGATGTGGACGGAGAAATCACGTCATGAAAGGGGTAAGCGCATGTTAAAAGGAATTCCGAAGATATTATCTCCCGAGTTATTAAAGGTACTTTGTGAGATGGGACACAGTGATAGACTGGTTATCGCAGACGGTAATTTTCCGGCTGAGTCCATGGGGAAGAATGCAATTGTGATACGGATGGACGGACATGGTACGCCTGAGATTCTGGATGCCATTTTACAGGTGTTTCCACTGGATAGTTACGTGGAGCATCCGGTGAATCTGATGGAGGTGATGCCCGGGGATCCGGTGGAGACGCCGATTTGGGAGAATTATGAAAAAATCATCGAAAAACACGATTCCCGAGGTGGCAGTGCCATTGGACAGATCGAGCGCTTTGCCTTCTATGAGGAGGCAAAAAAGGTCTATGCCATTATTGCAACCGGAGAGAGTGCACTATATGCCAATATCATGTTACAAAAAGGTGTGGTAACAGAATAAGGCAGCTGATAAGAGCAGGAGCAAAAGCATCGGCGATAAGCGGATGCTTTTGCTGTTAAGAAAAACATGTTAGAATACAGTCAGGATCAGGGAAATATGTGTAAAAATATATATGATGACAGGAAAAAAGAGGAGGAATGGCATGAGCAGGTTATGGTATGATCATCCGGCATTGGAATGGGAAGAAGCTCTTCCTATAGGAAATGGCAGAATCGGTGCCATGGTCTACGGAGGTACGGACAGAGAACGGCTTCAGGTAAATGAAGAGAGCATCTGGCTGGGTGGACCTGTAAACCGTCACAATCCCGATGCAAAAAAAAATCTGCCGAAGATACGACAACTCCTTCGGGACGGCAGAATTCCGGAGGCTGAGCATCTGATGGAGACCGCATTATCGGCCTGCCCGGAAGGAATGCATCCCTATCAGACACTTGGGGAAGTACAGTTTTTCTTTGATGGGATCGAAGGCGGCAGAGAACGGAAAAGCGGTAAACTGCGGGATATGATCCTCTGTGAAGGAACAAAACATTATGAGAGATGTCTGGATCTGGAAACGGCAATCTGCCGGACAGAGTTCACTGTTGGTGACAGTGTATATGAGAGGGAAATATTTGCATCTCACCCGGCGGACTGTCTGGTGATGCGCTTCCGCACAAGGGGCAAGGGGAAAGTGAATTTTCTAGCGAAACTTCGAAGAGAGAGCTGGTTTGATGGAACTTGTAAGGTTGGAGAGAATGGCGTAAGACTTTATGGCAATCTGGGAAGAGGCGGATATGAATTTGCCATGGAACTGCGTGCTGTGTCTACTGGCGGACGGATTTTGACCCAGGGGGAATGTCTGAGGGCAGAAGGGGCAGAGGAAGTGGTGCTGTGGTTTACTGCAGATTCCACTTATCACTACAGTACACCAGAAAAGGATCGGTATGCGGAAGCGTATCTGAAAGCTGGCAGGGAACTGCCTGTGGGGCTGGATGAAGAACTGACTGGCTCTGCAAGAACAGAGTTCCTATACCAGATGGCAATGCAGACACTTCTGGCAGAGAAAATGGATCAGCGCCTAAAGGCGGCGATGCTTCTGTCTTATGATACCCTTAAAGCAGAGCATGTGGCAGATTATAAATCTTTATATGACCGTTTTGTGTTTGAAGTAGAAGGCGCAGAGCGGTACGAGAATCTGCCTACGGATCTGCGCCTTGAGAGACTTCGGAAAGGGAAGCAGGAGCATGCAGAACAGACAGAAGACGTGGGATTGATGAAGTTGCTCTATGATTATGGACGCTATCTTACGATTGCTGCCAGCAGGGAGGGAGGACTACCGACCACACTACAGGGACTTTGGAATTATGAATTTTTCCCGGCATGGGACAGTAAGTATACCATCAATATCAATACAGAGATGAACTACTGGCATGTGGAAAACTGCAATCTGCCAGAGTGTCATATTCCCTTATTTGAATTGTTAAAAAAGGTGCAGAAGAACGGCAGATATACCGCCAGAGAAATGTATGGGTGCCGGGGATTTGTGGCGCATCACAATACGGATATTCATGGAGATACCGCACCACAGGATACATGGTATCCCGGGACTTACTGGGTGATGGGAGCAGCATGGCTGTGTACGCACCTATGGATGCATTACCGCTATACAAAGAATCTGGTATTTTTACGGGAAGCTTTCCCTGTCATGGCAGAGGCAGCACTATTCTTTGTGGATTATCTGGAAGAAAAAGACGGATATCTGGTGACAAATCCTTCTGTTTCACCGGAGAATACATATATCCTGCCGAATGGACAAAAAGGATGTTGCTGCATCGGTGCAACCATGGACAATCAGATTCTGAGAGATCTGTTCAGAGGATGCCTGGGAGCCTGGAAGGAACTGGGAGAACAGGTACCGGAAGACTGTGAGATTCCGGAAGCCGGTGACATAAAGGAACTGATGGGAACAATCCGCAAAATATACGACAGACTGCCGTCCAACAGGATCGGCAGTGACGGACGCCTGATGGAATGGATGGAGGAATACGAGGAAACAGAACCCGGACACCGCCATATTTCCCATCTGTATGGGCTGTACCCCGCCGGAGAGATTACTGTAGACGGCACCCCTGAACTGGCTGAGGCCTGCCGCAAGACCCTGGAATACCGCCTGTCCCACGGCGGCGGACATACCGGATGGAGTAGAGCATGGATCACGAATCACTATGTCAGCCTGTGGGATGCTGAAGCAGCATATGACAACATCCGGAAGATGTTGGAGGTCTCGACCTATCCTAATCTGTTTGACAAACATCCTCCGTTCCAGATTGACGGCAATTTTGGGATCTGCGCTGCCATGAATGGGATGCTGGTTCAGAGCAATGAGGAGAGAATCCTGCTTCTCCCTGCATTGCCGGCTGCATGGAAGACCGGCTCCGTACGGGGAATGCATCTGATAGGAAATCTGGAACTTTCCATGAGCTGGAAAGACGGAAGAATCACTGGTGCCGTTTTTACTGCATATTCGGATGTGGATACTGTGGTGAAATATAAGGAGACCGAAAAAAGACTACAATTAAAGGAAGGTGAGATCAAAGATATAATGCAGTATTGACAGGTAAAAAAGTAGTGGATTGATGTACTTAGGGCTGGCTGTCGCACCAGCGACTTGGTACAATACCTAGCATTATCCCAGATTGATAAAATATTGTATCAGCTGGACAAGGAGAAGGGCAATAAGGTAATATATTAATGCATGCTGGAACGGAAAAGGCGGATTCCTCCGATGGAAGGAATCGTCTGCGGAATGGAGATTAGTATGGAATATATAACAGATGCACAGGCAAAACAGATGATCTTAGAGGTAGGCCGCAGGATGTATCAGGGCGGCTTCGTAGCGGCGAACGACGGGAATATCTCCTGTAAAGTCGGAGATAATGAGATCTGGGCAACACCTACGGGAGTTTCTAAGGGATTTATGACAGAGGATATGCTGGTAAAGCTGGATCTGGATGGGAATGTGTTGGAGGGAACGCACAAGCCTTCCAGCGAGATCAAGATGCACCTCAGAGTATTCAAGGAGAACTCGAAGGTACAGGGCGTAGTACATGCACATCCTCTGACAGCAACGGCGTTTGCCTGTGCGGGCATTAGCCTGGAAGAACCGGTGCTGATGGAAGGGGTTCTGTCCTTAGGATGTGTGCCGTTAGTGCATTTTGCTCTGCCGGGTACAGAAGAAGTGCCGGAAGCGGTAGCTCCCTATTGTCGGGAATACAATGCAGTACTGTTAGCAAACCATGGCGCGCTGACCTGGGGAGATAACCTCATGCAGGCTTATTACCGCATGGAGACCATGGAATATTATGCGAAGATCCTGATGATGAACAACTTTATCTTAGGGAAGAAGACGTTGTTGTCCCAAGGACAGATCGATGATATTATCAAGATCCGCGCAGGATGGGGTATCACCACGGGTGGCAGACCCATCGGACCGGAGGGCGCACAGAATTTGGAGGATATCTGCATCTCCAAAGAAAATAAGATATAATCCGGTTGACTAATTTCTTCCTGTATCGTATACTCACTTAAGGTTCATCGGAGGGTGATTTGTTCACGAAACAATAGCTGGATAAGATGGCAGATTGAGATATCTGCTTCTTGTCCGGCTTTTTTGATATTATAGGTAATTGCGAAACAAGTTGAGTAATGCCAGCCAAAAGTAAATCGGCATGAAGCTATATGTTTCTTCCCATTCTGCCGAACCCCGTTCCACTCCGGGATAGGCACGAAGATTCTTTTTAGGGTAAACGTAAATCATCCTCCCACAGGAAGATTCCCATTTCATTTTCGGGCAGACAAATTTCATCGTGGGGATTTTGCTTTTTAAGTGTGATTTACTGCCTTCCCTTTTCACAGGAAGTGAAGGATCATGAGGACAACAGGGAACCCCATTTTCGTTAATGGTATAACCGTTATCTTCCATAGAAAGTTTTACGTGGAGGGGAATAAAGGCTTTTTCAAATCCAATTTCACCGAAAAGGGCTTTGTAGATTTCAATCGTGTCGAAAGCAGCATCACCAAGGAAGGTCTTAGGGGCGATAAGCGGATGCTTCTGAAAGAAATCAACCAGGACAGGAAGCAGGGCTTTTGAATCGGCAAGGGATTTATCCTCATCAGGAGAGTCAGATTTCTTTTCCACAACGATATCCGGATGAGCCTTTAGGAACTCTTTGTTATAAAAAGTGACATCACGGACAATGCCAAGCCCATTGGTTACAAAGCCGAACTTATAGGCATAGCAGAAATGTCCATTGATATACATCTGTTGGATTGCCTGGTTGGAGGCAGAATGGGTTGGCATGGAGCCATAAGCAGCTTTGTAAGGATCATAGGAATCATCAAGGTTATGGGATTTCTTGAAAGCCTTTAACTGCTTGATAATACGGTTTGTGTATTTGGGATTATTTTCAGTCACCCAGGCTTCAATGCCAGAGGTATCGAAGATGGTCATAGCTGCCAGACAAGGGTCAAGTTTTTGGCATATCGGTTCAGTCATATCCACCATGTGATCGAACATGGATTGTAAGTCCATCAGGAAATCCTGTTTGAAACGGGTAAATTTTGAGGCATCAGGAACAACATCAAAGCCACAGAAACCACGTAATTCCTGAGAGTATTTCAAGAAAACAATCAGGAGCGTATCAGTCGGGATTGAGAATATACGCTGAATCAGAAAAGCCTTAAGC
>CAVGMD010000007.1:0-11076 GCA_963630275.1 Bacteroidaceae bacterium
CCACTTATGAGCAAGCTCATGTGGGCTTAGACCTTTTGACCCTGGCATCATAGAAAAATACATACGCACGTTAAAGTGCAGAAATGAGGCAGAATATGAGCAAAAAGCCCTATGCAGAGCGTAATCTGAAATTCGAGACATTACAGTTACATGTGGGACAGGAGCAGCCTGATCCCGTGACCGGCGCCAGAGCCGTTCCTATTTATCAGACATCTTCTTATGTATTCCGCAACTGCGATCACGCAGCAGCCCGCTTCGGACTGGAAGATCCCGGTGAGATCTACGGTCGTCTGGGCAATCCTACCCAGGGTGTATTCGAGCAACGTATTGCAGCCTTAGAGGGCGGTACCGCAGCTCTGGCAGTAGCCAGCGGCGCAGCAGCTATCTGCTACACGATCCAGAACCTGGCAAAGCAGGGTGACCATATCATTTCTGCAAATAATATTTACGGCGGAACCTACAATCTGCTGGCACATACCCTGGTAGATTATGGTGTGACCACCACTTTCGTGGCTCCTTCCGATTATGACAAGATCGAAGCAAGTTTTCAGGAGAATACCAAGGCTCTCTACATCGAGACTCTGGGCAACCCCAACTCTGATGTGGTAGACATTGAGCGTCTGGCACAGATCGCCCATGCACACAAGGTGCCTCTGGTAGTGGATAACACTTTTGCAACCCCCTATCTGGTACGTCCTTTTGAGTACGGCGCAGATATCGTGGTACATTCCGCTACCAAGTTCATCGGCGGACACGGTACCAGCCTGGGTGGTGTGATCGTAGAGAACGGCAAGTTCGACTGGGAGGGCAGCGGCAAGTTCCCTCATCTGTGCACTCCGAACCCCAGCTATCATGGCGTTACTTTCACCAAGGCAGCACCGGGAGCAGCTTTCGTAACCGCTATCC
This sequence comes from Bacteroidaceae bacterium, assembly GCA_963630275.1. Taxonomy (GTDB): domain Bacteria; phylum Bacillota; class Clostridia; order Lachnospirales; family Lachnospiraceae; genus Acetatifactor. Next base: position 907 of record CAVGMD010000007.1, read on the forward strand.
GTGCAATGCTTCTGCGTGATATGGGCGGATGCATCTCTCCCGTACATGCATTTATTTTCCTGCAGGGGCTGGAGACACTGTCTCTTCGTGTGGAGCGTCATGTGGAGAACGCACTGAAGGTCGTTCAGTACCTGAACAATCATCCTCAGGTAGAGTGCGTGCATCATCCTTCCGTATCCAAGGATCCGGAACAGCAGGCACTGTATAAGAAATATTTCCCTAACGGCGGTGGCTCCATCTTCACCTTCGAAATCAAGGGCGGCAAGGAGACAGCCAAGAAGTTCTGTGACAATCTGGAGCTGTTCTCACTGCTGGCAAACGTGGCAGATGTGAAGTCTCTGGTAATCCATCCGGCGTCCACCACCCATGCACAGCTGTCTGAGGAAGAATTGAACGAGCAGGGTATTTACAGCAATACCATTCGTCTGTCCATCGGTACAGAGAATATCGACGACATCATTGAAGACCTGGAAGGCGGTTTCCAGTCTGTATAAGGAGAGACCATGCTTTCACTGGCATTTTCTATTTTGTATTTTTAGGAACAGAGTATCTGTTCGACAACCGGATGGCGTTATGCACGGATCCCGCAGGCGTGGTGCTGGCACAGAGTTATATCTTAGGCGTCAGCGTGCTTGGTTTCCTGGCATATTCCCTGATAGAAAAGTGGAAAAGCAAATACGAGAATCCCGCTGCTTTTAAAGCAGGGGGATTCTTGGTGTTATTGTTAAGTCTCGGGGGCTACGGAGTGCTGCTGAATCAGACGGAGTATGGAGTGCTGCTTGGAACAGGCATATATTTGTTCCTGGTGCTGCGTATGCACTGGGGCTTCTGTTGCAGTTTCTGAATCACAATCTGTTGTGGGGAGAGACGGTGGAAGGCGTGATCCTGGCGCTGCTTCTGACGATTGTTCTGATGACTTGCATCTTCGCCACACTGGACAATGCCGTGACGCTGGCACATGCGGCAGGCACCATGGATATCGGACAGTGGCCGAGACTGTTCTTGGCACTCAGCGGACTGCTGATCTTCTATGTATCCGCGGGATTTTTCGTAGTGTTTTTCACCAACGGATTCCTCCAGTTGTCTTATCGCATGCAGGATGGAAAACTGTGGGCAGATATGGGAAGAGCGGCGAATAATCTGGGTGCTGTCATCACGGGAGTGGCTTCCGTCAGCCTCCTGACGGGAGACAGTGATGTCTTGACGGCGGTGTTGGCACTGGTGCTGTTTGTGCTGATCAGTGTGTCTCTGCTATGGTACTATAATTGCACGCAGATTGTGATTGAGAGGGCAGAAGCCGGAGTGACGGACGGGGAAGCCGGGTCAGAGGCTCCAAAAGAAATGGAAAGCCGGGAAATGTCCGGCAGTCAGAGCCGGATGCAGAGATTTGCAGAATATTTTGATCTGACGGAACGGGAACAGGAAGTGCTGCAGATCCTGCTATTGTCCGATGACGGCATGCAGGAGATCGCCGACAGCCTCTTCGTCTCTCGAGCCATGCTCTACCGGCATATCGCTGCACTGAATGAGAAGACCGGCACCAGGAGCCGCATCGGACTGATCCAGTTCTACTACAACTGGGAAGAAAATAAATAACGAGAGTATGTGAAGGCACAGCCCTGTGAAGGATTGTGCCTTTTTTGTGCGAGGGTATGAGAGACTGGGAGGCAGGCGTGGTACCCACAGAACATGGCGAGCGAGGGTATGGAGTCAGGGCGATGTTCCTGTTGCTGCTTGGAGTTATGCTTTTATCCGAGATGCCGGTGACAGGTGTTAAAGCGGAGGAACCTCTGCCGGAACCGACGGCAACGCCGATTATGGCATTCCGACTGGACGGAGAGTGTACCGGTGATATGGTATATGTGAAGCTGGAAGGAGAAAATAATTTTTCAACCTTGAAAGAACTGGATGATGCCAATAAGGTTACAAAATGGGGACAAGAATACATAGTCGAAAATAATATTGCCACTGCATGGGTATATGTTAAATACGACACTGCAAAACAAATGCTCCAGGGAGATATCACAGGCACTTCCGAAGAGACTGCAACAAAGGTGACGCAGATGAAGACCTATAGCATCCAGGTGGATCCGAAGGTCAATACCATTATCTGGGGATATTCAGAAGAGGATTGTGGTGTAGATGCTTATCTGGAACATGGCAGAGCAGAAGTAATCGCTATAGATGGAATCAGTGATTTCCATGATATTCCTTTTGCAAATAATCCCGGAGATGATAAAGGCGGGCATATTGCCGTAGACGCCAAGAAAAAGGTAACGATCAAATTAATACCCGATTATGGCTATCAGCTGGCAGGAGTACAGTTGAATGGAGGTTCCAAAATGGTGCCGGATGAGAATGAAATGTATACTTTCACTTTCTCTATGCCGGATACCAATGTCCATTTCAAAGGCATTTTTACCAGGGTGGAAGATAAGACGGAGATCAATACCCAAAGTCAGAGTATATCTTCTGCAACCATCAGCAATGGTGCCAATGCAGAAGTAGGCGGAAATCTGCAGCTGACAGTAACCGACAGTACCGGATACGATGTGGCGGCGGCACAGCAGAAAGTCACAGGAGCAGTATCTGCCCAGGCGGTAGAACTGGATCTGAAACAGCTCGTAGCCAAAGGGGATGGCACGAACTGGGAAGAACAGATCACAGAATTTACCAATCCGATCACTTTAAGCCTTGGAATCAGCAATTATGATGCAAATTATGACTATGTGGTGGTGAGAGACCACAACGGCACCACCACTGCATTACCGACGAAAGTAATCAACGGGAAGGTTACTTTCGACACCAACAAATTTTCTACCTATGTCATCGTGAAAAAGGAGAAATCTGCGGCAGCTTCTGCCGGAAGCTCCAACGATGATTCCGACGGGAAAGATGACGACAGTACTGACGCACAGCCTGTGGCAACACAAACTGCCATACAGGAACTGGATGCGGTGCCGAAGACGGGAGAAGGCATCGGCACCTACGGGCTGGAAATTGTGTTACTTTTGGGGGAATTCTTCTGATTTACACGGGAATCTTACTTAAGAGAAAGCGCTGTAAATAACAGGGGATTTGAAATAAACAGGGAAAAGAGAAGCATTCAGGAACAAATGAGAAATTTGTATCAATAAGAAAATAGTAGTTGACAAATACCCTGCGGGGGTATATCTTGTAGGAGAAAACAAGATACCCCTGCAGGGTATTTTACATTGTTGCAACGATGATTCCGGAAGAATCGGATTCCGGCTCCGGAAGCTTTAGAATGGGAGAAAGTATGGCAGAACAAATGGAAGAAAAGGGTATGGAATGTTGTCATTGTCACCAGAAGGCAACACCCCGCTCTGAAAAAGAAAGAAAACAATTGCAGAACCGCTTAAGCCGCATGACGGGACAGTTAAACGGCATCAGCCGGATGCTGGAAGAGAACCGCTACTGCGGAGACATTCTGACACAGGTAGCCGCTGTTGAGAGTGCACTGCAGGCCTTCGGTTATGCAATTCTGAAGGAACATATGGAGACCTGTGTGGTTGAAGAGATTCAGAAGGGGAATACTGCAGTAGTAGATGAAGCAGTGGATCTGGTGAAGAAATTGAAATAACGGAAGAGGTGTAAGCAATGAAAGAAAGATATCATGTTACAGGAATGTCCTGCTCCGCATGTTCTTCCCATGTGGAAAAGGCAATAAATAAACTGGAAAATGTGGAAAAAGCATCCGTGAATCTGCTGACGGAGACCATGGATGTGATTTATGACGAGACGAAGATTACTTCGGCTGACATCATCGATGCTGTGGTGAAGGTAGGCTACGGCGCATCGGTGATGACCGAGGGCGGTACGGCAGGCGCACAGAGTGCTTCCGGGAATGCGGGCGGCGCAGGCAGATCCGTAGCCGACGGCAAGCAGGAATTGCAGCAGAAGCTGGATGCGGATGCAAAAGCCATGAAATGGCGGCTGGGAATCTCCATCGGTTTCCTGATCCCGTTAATGTATGTGTCCATGCATCACATGCTGAAAGAATGGTTCGGAATTCCGGTTCCGGCATTTATCGTGAATACCATGCATGGCAATGCTAACGCCATGAATTTTGCACTGACACAGTTTTTACTGTTGTTGCCGATTCTGTATGTGAACCGCAAGTTTTTCTCCGTGGGATTTAAAACTCTGGCACACCGCAGTCCGAACATGGACAGCCTGATCGCCTTAGGATCCGGTGCGGCACTGGTATACGGCATTTTCGCCATGTATCGGATCAGCTATGGACTGGGCTATGGTGATATGGCGGTGGTGGAGCATTACGCCCACGACCTGTATTTTGAATCCTCCGGTACAATCCTGACTCTGATTACCGTGGGAAAATATCTGGAGAGCCGATCCAAGGGCAAGACCAGTGAAGCCATCACCAAGCTGATGAATCTGGCTCCCAAGGTGGCAATCATGGTGACCGAGGACGGGCAGGAAAAAGAAGTTCCCACAGAAAGCTTACAAAAAGGTGACATTTTCCTGGTAAAGCCCGGAAGCCTGGTGCCCGTGGACGGTATCGTACTGGAAGGTAACTCCAGCGTGGACGAAGCTACCATTACCGGCGAGAGCGTTCCTGTGGAGAAACAGGCGGGCGACCATGTGGTCTCTGCAACCGTGAACAAAGCGGGCTTCTTAAAATGCCGTGCAGACCGAGTCGGCGATGACACCACGCTGGCGCAGATTATCCATCTGGTGGAAGAAGCCAGCGCCAGCAAGGCTCCCATTGCACAGTTGGCGGATAAAGTGGCAGGTGTCTTTGTACCTACTGTTATGACTATTTCCCTGATCACCTTGATCGTGTGGCTGATCAGCGGTGCTACTGCGGAATTTGCTATTTCCACAGCCATTGCCGTACTGGTAATTTCCTGCCCCTGTGCACTGGGACTGGCAACACCGGTGGCTATCATGGTGGGAACCGGCGTAGGAGCAAGTAACGGCATTCTGATTAAGACCGGGGAAGCCTTACAGCAGGCCAAAGAGATCGACACCGTGGTATTGGACAAGACCGGGACCATCACCAGCGGTAAGTTAAAAGTAGAAGAAGTCGGCGGTTATCAGAGTGATTTCCCGGTGGATGCCATGATGCAGATTGCAGCGGCACTGGAGAAAAAGAGTGAGCATCCGCTGGCGGAAGCGGTAGTGGAATATGCAGAAAGATTCCAACCGACGATTCCGGAGATCGTGGACTTCAAGGCAACCTTCGGACGTGGTGTGGAAGGTGCACTGGCAGCAGATTTCCGTGCAGACCTGCCGGCCGGTACAAAATTCTATGTAGGTAACCTTGCATTTTTACAGGAGAATCATATCACCCTGCCGCAGGAAGCCACAGAAGGCTTGAACCGGATGGCGGATGAAGGCATGACACCGCTCCTCGTGGCGCAGGAAGGACGTTTTCTTGGAGTTATCGGCGTGGCGGATACCGTCAAAGCCACTTCTTATGAAGCTATCCATGCCTGGGAGAAAATGGGCGTCAAGGTCATCATGCTGACCGGAGACAACCGCCGTACCGCGGAAGCCGTACGACAGAAGCTGGGTATCTCCGAGGTTGTGGCAGGGGTACTGCCTCAGGATAAGGAGAAAAAAGTCAGCGAGCTAAAAGCACAGGGACACAAGGTAGCCATGATCGGTGACGGCATCAACGATGCGCCCGCACTGGCAGCCGCAGATGTAGGCATGGCTATCGGCGCAGGCACGGATGTCGCAATGGAGAGCGCTGATATTATCCTGATGAAAAATGATCTGCGGGATGCGGTGACCGCCATGAAGCTGAGCCGTGCCGTGATCCGCAACATCAAGGAGAATCTGTTCTGGGCATTCTTCTATAACTGCATCGGCATCCCTCTGGCAGCCGGAGTGCTGTATCCGGCTTTTGCCATCCGCCTGAATCCTATGTTCGGTGCGGCAGCCATGAGCTTAAGCAGTATCTTCGTCGTAGGAAATGCCCTGCGGCTGAGAGGTTTTAAGAGCGGATTTACACCTTTGAAACAGGAGACGGACAAGACAACGCAGGCAGCTGCGGAGGAAGAACAGTGCATACTGGAAGCTTCCGCAGAGCAAAATAGCAAACAGGAGAAAGAGAGGACAAACACAATGACAAAAGTAATCAGTATCGAAGGAATGATGTGCAATCACTGCACCGGAACCGTACAGAAGGCACTGGAGGCCGTAGAAGGCGTGAAGGCTGTAACCATGAGCCTGGAGCAGAAGAACGCTACCGTGGAACTGGCATCCGACGTGGCAGACGAAGTGTTGACCAAGGCTGTAGTGGACGCCGGTTATGAAGTAAAGGGCGTTACTGCAAAATAATAAAGATTCTATATAAAGTTTATAATTTCTTAATTGATTTTCTTCCACTATGTGTTATATTAACTATAGAACAGATGAGACAGAAAGCCTGTGAGTCTGTTCTATAGTAAGAAAATAAATAAAGCAACTATTCAGAGCCTCATTCGCAAAACGCTGTTACACAGCTTCCTTTTTGCTCATTGAGGTTACCTCGCCAAATAAATATTGCTAAAGCTTTTTATGAATGCAAGCATTCAACAAAGCTTAGGCAATATTTAATGGCTCTGAATAGTTGCAAATTGCATAACCTTATGTGAGGAGGCGAACGATTATGAATATTGATAAATTTACACAGAAGTCCATAGAAGCCGTCAACGGCTGTGAAAAGCTCGCCATGGAATATGGCAACCAGGAGATCGAGCAGGAGCATCTGCTGTACAGTCTGCTGACCCTGGATGACAGTCTGATCTTAAAGCTTGTGGAGAAGATGGAGATCCAGAAGGATCATTTTGTAAACCGTGCAAAACAGGCTCTGGAGAAGAGAGTCAAGGTGCAGGGCGGTCAGCCCTATGTCGGTCAGTGTCTGAACAAGGTGCTGGTCAGCGCATCCGATGAAGCGAAGCAGATGGGAGACGAATATGTCTCCGTAGAGCATCTGTTCCTTGCCATGATCAAGAACCCCAACAAGGAGATCGCCGAGATCTGGAAAGAATACGGAATCACCAGAGAACGTTTCCTGCAGGCACTGTCTACCGTAAGAGGCAACCAGAGAGTCACCAGTGACAATCCGGAAGCTACCTATGATACTTTGGAAAAATACGGTCAGGATTTGGTGGAAAAGGCGAGAAACCAGAAGCTGGATCCCGTCATCGGTCGTGACAGCGAGATCCGTAACGTGGTACGTATCCTGTCCCGTAAGACGAAGAACAACCCTGTGTTAATCGGTGAACCCGGTGTCGGTAAGACTGCCGTGGTGGAAGGTCTGGCACAGCGTATTGTCAAGGGCGATGTCCCCCAGGGACTGAAGGACAAGAAGATCTTCGCACTGGATATGGGTGCACTGGTAGCCGGTGCAAAATACAGAGGTGAATTCGAGGAACGTCTGAAAGCCGTGCTGGATGATGTGAAGAACAGCGACGGACAGATCATTCTGTTCATCGATGAACTGCATACCATTGTCGGCGCCGGTAAGACCGACGGTGCACTGGATGCGGGCAATATGTTAAAGCCCATGCTGGCTCGTGGCGAACTCCATTGTATCGGTGCCACCACCCTAGATGAGTACAGACAATATATTGAAAAAGATGCCGCCCTGGAACGTCGTTTCCAGCCGGTTATGGTAGAAGAGCCCACCGTGGAGGACACAATCTCCATCCTGCGGGGACTGAAGGACCGTTACGAAGTATACCACGGTGTTAAGATCATGGATAATGCACTGGTAAGTGCAGCCGTACTTTCCAACCGTTACATCACCGACAGATTCCTGCCGGATAAGGCAATCGATTTGGTGGATGAGGCCTGCGCCCTGATCAAGACCGAGATGGACAGTATGCCTACGGAGCTGGATGAACTGCAGCGTAAGGTGACACAGCTGGAGATTGAGGAGACTGCTCTGAAAAAAGAAGATGACCGTATCAGCAAGGAGCGTCTGGCAGATCTGCAGAAGGAACTGGCAGAGTTAAAGGATCAGTTCAACACCAGAAAAGCACAGTGGGATAACGAGAAGGCATCCGTGGATAAACTTTCCAAGCTGCGTGAGGAAAGAGACCGCATCAACAACGAGATCCAGATAGCAGAGCGGGAAGGAGACTATGAAAAGGCCGGCAGATTAAAATACAGCGAACTGCCTGCACTGGAGAAACAACTGGAGCAGGAGGAAAATAAGGTCGGCGAATCGGATCTGTCTCTGGTACATGAAAAAGTATCGGAGGAAGAGATCGCAAGGATTATTTCCCGCTGGACCGGTATCCCGGTAGCCAAACTGACCGAGAGCGAGCGGAACAAGACCCTCCATCTGGACGAAGAGCTGCACAAACGTGTGGTAGGTCAGGACGAGGGCGTGACCAAAGTCACCGAAGCTATTATCCGTTCCAAAGCCGGAATCAAGGATCCCAGCAAACCCATCGGTTCTTTCCTGTTCTTAGGACCTACCGGTGTCGGTAAGACGGAACTGGCGAAAAGCCTGGCAGCAGCGCTGTTTGACGATGAGAACAACATGGTGCGTATCGATATGAGTGAGTACATGGAGAAATATTCTGTCTCCCGTCTGATCGGAGCGCCTCCCGGATACGTAGGATATGAAGAGGGTGGTCAGCTGACCGAGGCAGTACGGAGAAAACCTTACAGCGTGGTACTGTTTGATGAGATCGAGAAGGCTCATCCCGATGTATTCAACGTATTGTTGCAGGTACTGGATGACGGTCGTATCACCGATTCCCAGGGACGTACCGTGGACTTCAAGAACACCATCCTGATTATGACATCCAACATTGGTGCAAGTTATCTGTTAGACGGCATCAACGAAGACGGTACCATCAAGCCGGAGGCAGAGGCAGCAGTCATGAACGATCTGCGGGCTCACTTCCGTCCTGAATTCCTGAACCGTCTGGATGAGACGATCCTGTTCAAACCTCTGACCAAGGACAATATCGGCGGCATCATTCATCTGATCATTGCCGATCTGAACAGACGTCTGGAGGATAAGCAGTTGACCATCCGCCTGTCGGACGAAGCTATGCAGTACATCGTGGACAATGCGTATGATCCGGTCTATGGTGCACGACCTCTGAAGCGTTATATCCAGAAGTATGTGGAGACCCTGGCAGCCAAGATGATCCTGGCGGATCAGGTGGAAGAGGGTGATACCATTGTCATTACCGTAGAGGGTGACAAGCTGGCAGCCCAGTGCGAAAAAGGATCGAAAAATCAGTAAATAAAATAAAAAAGCGAAAGTGGCAGACTTGTCATTTTCGCTTTTTTTGTTATAATGAAATTCTGATAAAAACAGTAGGAAAGAGGAAACCGTTATGATACCACAGGATCCTGTCATGTTATTAAGCTTTGTGAATTTAAAACTCCGCGATTTTTACGAAAGTCTGGAGCAGCTCTGCGATGATCTGGATGTGAGTAAACAGGAAATCACGGACAAGCTGGCAGCCATTGATTATCATTACGACGAAGAGAGGAATCAGTTTGTATAATACAAAAAAAGGCACCAGATGTCTCGTCTGCACCGGCTGCGGCAGATGTCCCGGCGTGCTGCGGGGGATGCAGGTGGTTGCGGAAAAATTACAGCTGCCGAAATTAAATCTGGATAATCCGGACGGAGTGCGACTGATGACGGTGGATATCGGTACCACAACAGTGGCTATGCAGCTCTACGACCGGGACGGCAAAGTGACGGACAACTTCCCCAGCGTGAATCCGCAGACGGAGTACGGCACGGATGTCCTTTCCCGAATCCGGGCGGCGGAGAATCCGGCACATGCTGCGGATATGCAGGCGAAGATCCGGGGATTGATCGAAAAAGGCGTACAGCGATTTACAAAAAAGCTGGCACCCGGAGAACATCTGCAGATGGTCGTTGCGGCGAATACCACCATGGTCTATCTGCTCATGGGCTGGGACCCGGCGGAGCTGGGAAAGGCACCTTTTGCAGTCAGTCATCCGGAAGTGGTGGATACCGAGATCACCGGGGTGCCCTGCCATATTATTCCGGGACTGTCTGCCTTTGTCGGTGGTGACATCACTGCGGGAATCCTCGCCAGTGGAATGCTGGAGCAGAAGGAGAACACACTGCTTATTGATCTGGGAACCAACGGAGAGATGACCCTGGGCAACAGTAGGCAGCTCTATGCC
>CAVGMD010000007.1:11086-56933 GCA_963630275.1 Bacteroidaceae bacterium
CTCTATGCCTGTGCCACAGCGGCGGGTCCGGCCTTCGAGGGCGGCGCGAACAGAGGCATCTGGGGAGCCGATATGGTGCGGCTTCTGGCGACAATTTTGGAGGAAGAACTGATGGATCCGCAGGGGATGCTGAAGGAGCCCTATTTTACAGAAGGAGTCCGCATCGGTGACGTACGTGTGACACAGGATTCCGTCCGGGCCATACAGCTTGCCAAGGGAGCCATCGCTGCGGGCATCGAGATACTGCGGAGGCGCTTCGGAATCTCACTGTCGGAGATCTCACGGGTCGTATTAGCGGGAGGTTTCGGCTATTATCTGGATCCGAAAGCGGCAGCACGGATAGGATTACTACCCGGTGAACTGGTAGATCGAACCGTGACCGGAGGCAATACGGCACTGAGCGGAGCGGGAATCATCGGAAGCAGAATCCTTGCAGGAGAGGATCCGGAGGATGATCTGCAGCGGAATACGGAATGCGAAATACACATCCTGAATCTTGCAGAGCAGGCAGATTTCACAGAAACCTACCTGAAAAATATGAATTTTTGTTGAATGTGCGCAAAAAAAATACAAAAAACACATAATATGTTATTCCGTTCTGGAAATTTATATGTTATAATTTTAAATATCAATTATCAATACCGGAGGGTATTACATGAGTACGAATGTTGAAAAGCCAAAGAAATCTCTTTTGACGGGGAAAAAAGAGAAGACTTCTGTGAAGAAGCCGAAAAAGGCAAAGGAACCGAAGCCGAAAAAAGCTGCAAAGACCGGCAGGAGTTCCAAACTGTTAAGTATCCGTAATAAGATTGTGGTGTGTTTCCTGGTGCCCATTGTATTTATGGTCATTATCGGTGTATCCGCATACCAGAAGTCTGCGGAGGGCTTAAGTGAGAAGTTCATGGACTCTACACTCCAGACCATGCGTATGGCTACGGAGTATCTGGATATGAGTTGTGATTTTATCCGTTCCGAGGGCCTGAAATACGCCTATGACGATGACCTGCGGAAATATTTCCTGGGAATGTTCGAGGAAAGTCCGGTGGACAAGCTGAACTTCCTGACATCCACGAAGTCGAACCTTTTGTCGGTGCAGACCTCGAACCCGTTCATCAGTCATATGCACATTATTCCCAAGAAGGGTATAAACCTTTTGTCCACCAAGCTTTCTTCCGGTGTGGACGGTTTCCTGGATGAATACAAGGAAGATGTGGCATCCGGTGAAGGCGGAAGAAGCATCCCCCAGTGGATCGACAGCCATCCCGTGCTGGATGAAAAAGTGACCGAGACGGAAAAAGATTACATTATGGCATTTGAGATGATGAGCCAGTCCAACAACGCCTGCGTTGTTATCGATATCAAGCCTTCTGCCATTACGGATTTCATGGAGCAGATCGATATCGGAGAGGGCAGTATCATCGGATTTATTACTCCCGGCGGCAGAGAACTGGTCGTTGAGAATCTGGGAGAGGATCAGGAGAGTGTGCTTCCGGAGGAAGGTAATGTCTTCTGTGGTCAGGACTATTATACCGCAGTGATGAATGAGGCGGTTGCAGAGTCAGGTACCGCAGAGGTGGATTTCCAGGGAGAAAAGTACCTCTTCATTTACAGCCGCAGTGCTAATATCGGATTCACCACCTGTGCACTGGTACCTATGAAGGTCGTGACCAGCCAGGCAACCGAGATTCGTAATATGACCATCGGTCTGGTGATCTTAGCCTGTGTCATCGTAGTAATCGTAGGTATTTTCATTACCGCAGGTATTGAGAATAACATGAGACGCATCTCCAAAAAGTTCGGCGATGTGGCGAAGGGGGATCTGACAGTGACCGTATCTGCCAAGGGACATGACGAGTTCCAGGATCTGGCAGGTTCCGCAACCAATATGATCACGAATACCAAGAAACTGGTAAATCAGGTAAGCAATGCTACCGGAGAACTGGAGATATCCGCACAGAATGTAGGTCAGGCATCGGAACTGATCCATGAGTATTCCCAGGATATTACCCGTGCCATCGGTGAGATCAATGAAGGTATGGAAGAACAGTCCAGACACGCACAGGAATGTGTGGAGAAGACCGATATTCTCTCCAATGAAATCCAGGAAGTCAGCCATGTGGTAGAACGCGTGGAGAAACTGGTAGACGAGACCGAAGGCATGATCAACAAGGGAATGGAGATCGTACAGGTACTGGGTGACCGTGCCGGCGAGACCACGGAGATGACCGTGAAGGTAAGCGAGAGCATTGAATCTCTCCGCAAGGAATCCGAGATCATCAACAGTTTCGTAGCTACGATCACAGAGATCACGGAGCAGACCAACCTGCTGTCCCTGAATGCTTCCATCGAGGCAGCCAGAGCGGGAGAGGCCGGAAGAGGCTTCGCTGTGGTAGCGGAGGAGATCCGCAAGCTGGCAGATGATTCTGCAAAGGCAGCCGGTGAGATCCGCAACAATGTGGCTAACATTACCGCACAGACACAGAACAGTGTAGAGAGTGCAAGCCAGGCGAAAGCAATGGTAGAACTCCAGACCAAGGCTGTGGAAGAAGTAATTGCAGTATTCCGTGAGATGCAGGCTCGTATGGGTCAGTTGATCGAGGGACTGAAGGATATCGTAGTAAGTACCGAGAAGGCTGATGGTGAGAGAAGTGCAGCGGTAGCGGCAGTGAAGAATATTTCCGATATTATTGAGGAGACCGCAGGCAGTGCAGAGACCGTTAATGACGTAGCCAACAAACTGCTCTCCCATGTAGAGAAACTGAGCGACACAGCAAGTGTGCTGGATGAGAATATGGAAGGACTCAAGAACGAGATCTCCGTATTCAAGATTTAAGAATAATTTTAAAATATGAAGGAGATTCAGGGCAGATGGCTTTGAATCTCCTGTTTCTCTGTCAGGAATCCCGCATTGTCCGGATGCATATATTTTTTGTGAAAGTGTTGACCGGATGGCTTGCTATAATGAAGAAAGTGCTGACAGGAATTCTGGTGTTTGATATTGTCATGGGAATATTGTGTCTGTGGGTCGGAATGAAAAAACAGGAACCTGGGAAACCGGAAAATGACAGACCGGTTGTTTCTCGGGAAGTCTCTGCAGAAAATATCAAAAAAATTGCTCTGACTTTTGATGACGGACCACATCCGAAGTACACGGAACAGCTTTTGGACGGACTGAAAGAACGGAATGTAGTGGCTACTTTTTTCGTGACCGGGGAGAATGCGGAGAATTATCCGGAGATTATTCAGAGAGAACAGGCAGAAGGGCACCTGATCGGCAACCATACGTACAGTCATATACAGCTGACTTCCCGCAACCGGGAGACTTTTAGAGAAGAACTGGTGAAGACCAACGAGATCTTAGAAGAGATTACCGGGGAGAAAGTCAGCTTCGTAAGGCCGCCCTACGGCAGCTGGGATAAAAGCTTTGAGAAGGAACTGAACATGTTCCCGGTATTGTGGAATATCGATCCCCTGGACTGGTGCTCCCACAATGCGGAATGCATTGCGGCAAAAGTTGTGGAAAAAGCAGGGGACGGGGACATCATATTACTGCATGATTATTACGATACCTCCGTGACCGCGGCGCTGGAAGTGGTGGATATCCTGCAGGAAAAAGGATTCCGGTTCGTTACAGTGGAAGAGATCCTTTTTGACTAAAAATAAAAAGGAAAGTGCTTCCGGATCATTTTAGGATCAGTGCTACCTGCGTGATGAAATTCGCCGGATCCTTATGCTGGGGCGGACCTTCCAAGTAAGTGTGCCTTACGATCCCCGAGGTGGGGAGATCTTGTGCGGAAGCATGGGCAAGCAAAGCCTTTCTGGCATCCGGCAGCTGTATCACATTTTCTCCGCAACTGGCAGGCGGTACGGAGATACAGCAGGCTATTTCCAGTGGCTGCGTTACGGAATATTCGGTGAAAAACATCCGATGGCTGCCATCGGAACCGTACTGACGCAGTGCCTCTACGAAGACCTCCCGCAGGAATTCCTTGCGCTTTTCCAGGGTGCCCGGAGCACCCTTACGGCAATACACAGTCTGCGCCGGAAGGGTGAGAATCTGGAACTGCAGTGTGGCAGGAGAGTTTTTACAGACTGATGGATTCTGTGATCCCGGAGTGCCGCAAGGGCGCGGAGAACAGCCTGATCCTCAGATACAAAGACGGCATTGCTCGGGTAGAGCTGGACAAGCTGCAGTATTGTGAAGTAATGTCGAGAACCCTGTTGCTCCATATAGACGGAGGAAAAGTGGTGGACAGCACCGGCAAACTGGATGAACTGTGTGAACAACTGAAGGAATATGAGTGTTTTGTGCGGTGCCACACTGAAAGATAAAATTTTTGCCTATTTCTTTAATAAAAAACAGACATTTTTATAATGACTATTGAGCCGAAATCGACCGGAGAATTTTTTCTTCGGTCGATTCATTACATATTTGGATCGATTGATGTCAAAAAAGGTTTTTGGGAGGGAAAATGTTGTAGAATATCTTCAGACAACAATCGTTGGAAAGAAAAGGAGGGGAAGAGTAACCTACAATGGAAATTATCATTATTATAGTATTGCTTGCATCTCTTTTGACTGCGTGGATTCTGTCTGTGCGGCGTGGACTGGAGGCACAGGAGATCAATATCCATAACGCCATGAACCAGATCGGTGTCCAGCTTTTAGTAGAGCAGGAAGCACTGCTGGCACTAACGGAACTGCTGAAGAATAATATTGATCCGGAAGTGTACCGGGATATGATACAGCATCTTGGCACACCGCAGAACGGCAGAGATAATGAGAGAGATTTCAGAAACCGCGTAACGGAGCCGAATTTCAATGTGCCCAATCCGGTAGATAAATTCGCTGTGGAGATTACCCTGGAGCATCCTTACTGGACGAGCTTCTATAAAGAGACGGGAGCGCCGAAGTTCGACAGTGATCATCCCAGCATCATTGACTATCTGGAGGCTTATACCGAGAAGACCGAGGAACTGCCATACCCTGGCACAGAATCTGATGCAGTTGATTGATCCGCAGGCACAGGAGAAGGTAATCGATCCGGCAGCCGTACAGAACACGCCGCAGGCGGCTCCGGTACAGACCGAAGATCCGACGGTGGCACTGCCCAAATATAAGGCATTGTTAGACGCCGGTGTCATCACAACAGAGGAATTTGAAGCTAAGAAAAAGCAGCTTCTGGGACTGTAAAAGTGAATATTTTAAATTGACGAGCACATGGCTGTCAGATATACTATAAGAGTATGATGCTTGAAATGGGTATGATACGGAAAGCAGGATCCGACAGCCATGTGCAGTTTACAAAAGAAAGAAACGTTATTAATCGTTGATGATTCAAAATTTCAAAGAGTAGTGATCAGACAGTCTCTCGGGGAGTATTTTAACTTCGCAGAGGCTGTTTCCGGTGAGGAATGTCTGAAGATCATGGAAAAGGAAAGCGATGCCATTGATCTTGTATTATTAGATCTGGTCATGCCCGGCATCGATGGCTTCGGGGTACTGCACCGCAGACAGAGCATGGAGGGCTTCAAGGATACGCCGGTCATCGTCCTGACGAATACAGAGTCTGTATCTTCCCAGTCGGATGCCTTTGCCCTGGGAGCGGATGAATTTATTATCAAACCGGTAGATGCGCGCATCGCGCTCTCCCGTATCAACAATACTTTGGGAGTGAAGCGCAGATTACAGAGCAGCCGGGATGAACAGAATGCATGGAAGACCAAGTCGCAGATCGATGAGATGACCAGTCTGTTCAACAAAATGACGGTGGAGAAGCTGATCACGAAGACGTTGACGGAGCATGAGGACGGACTGCATGCTTTGATGCAGATCGATATAGATAACTTTAAGTCTGTAAATGATGTCTACGGTCATACCATGGGAGATCATGTCATCAGCGTAATCGCCGGAGTGATCTCATCCCAGTTCCGCAGCACAGACTATGTGGGGCGTATCGGCGGAGATGAATTCTGTGTATTGATGGCGGATATCCCTTCGAGAGAGATTGCGCTGATCAAGGCAGACAACCTGGTCAGCCTTGTAAAATATAAAGAGAACTTGTCCATACCGGATAACATATCCATCAGTGTGGGTATGGCGTTCTCCGAACCGGAAGATCATTGCTATGACGATCTGGCGACTAAGGCGGATCAGGCACTCTATGTGTCCAAAAAGTCCGGAAAGGGCCTCTACAGTGTATACGGCGAGGAGAATCAGACGCCGGGGCAGGAACAGCCGGCTTTTGTGTGGTCCGGTTCCCGGAATGTTACCAGTATGCTGGAGTTCGC
The DNA here is from genome assembly GCA_963630275.1 of Bacteroidaceae bacterium. Taxonomy (GTDB): domain Bacteria; phylum Bacillota; class Clostridia; order Lachnospirales; family Lachnospiraceae; genus Acetatifactor. The sequence continues at coordinate 17,377 of CAVGMD010000007.1, forward strand.
ATTGTCGGATGCCTTCCGTCTGCAGACGGTAAAGGCAGCGGAAGAAGTCATGGAATACAGAAGCGAAGAGACTTTGGAGAAAGCGCCCCTGTTTTTCGTGGATGTGAGCGAGGAAGATGACCGAGGACAGGCGAAGTGGCAGCAGGTGAAGGCACTGTCGCAGGAGATGGATCTGACGGTGATCGCAGTCTGCAAAGAGGGTGACCTGGAGCAGATGAAATGTGCACTGGAAGCAGACCTGATACAGGATCTTCTGTTGGCACCGTTAGAGGCAAATGTGCTGAAGCGCCGGGTGAAGATCTGGAGAAAAGAGATGTAATCTTATGGATTTATTTGAATATATGCGAAGCACCAATATGGAAAAAGAGGCACCGTTAGCCGCCAGAATGCGTCCCCGGACCCTGGATGAAGTCGTAGGGCAGGAGCATATCATCGGCAAGGATAAGCTTTTGTACCGTGCGATCAAAGCGGACAAGATCAGTTCCATTATATTCTACGGACCGCCCGGCACCGGCAAGACAACGCTGGCAAAAGTAATTGCCAACACCACCAGTGCCGAGTTCCAGCAGATCAATGCCACCGTAGCCGGGAAAAAGGATATGGAAGAAGTGGTGGCTAAGGCAAAAGAACTGCAGGGAATGTACGGAAAACGTACGATCCTGTTCATTGACGAGATCCATCGTTTTAACAAAGGGCAGCAGGATTATCTGCTTCCCTATGTGGAGGACGGTACGATCATTCTCATCGGAGCTACCACGGAGAATCCTTATTTTGAGGTAAACGGGGCTCTGATCTCCCGTTCGGTGATCTTTGAATTAAAACCGATCCCGAGGGAAGCCATCAAAGAACTTCTGAAGAAGGCGGTCTACGACACAGACCGGGGCATGGGAGCCTACAACGGTACGATCGATGAAGATGCCCTGGAATTTTTGGCGGATATTTCCGGCGGAGATGCCAGACATGCCCTGAATGCCATCGAACTGGGCATTATGACCACAGAGCCCGGGCCGGATGGGAAGATTCATATTACCCTCGATGTGGCACAGCAGTGTATTCAGAAGAGAGCGGCAAGATATGATAAAAACGGTGACAACCATTACGATACGATCTCTGCGTTTATCAAAAGTATGCGGGGATCCGATCCGGATGCCGCAGTATATTATCTGGCAAGAATGTTAAATGCGGGAGAAAGCGTGACTTTTATCGCGAGACGTATCATGATCTGTGCATCGGAGGATGTGGGCAATGCGGATCCTCAGGCACTGGTAGTGGCAGTGAATGCTTCCCTGGCAGTGGAGCGAGTCGGTATGCCGGAGGCGCAGATCATTTTAGCCCAGGCAGTCACTTATGTGGCTACGGCACCCAAGAGCAACCGCAGCTGCGAAGCGGTATTCCGGGCGATGCAGGAAGTGCAGGCCAGCGGAGATCTGTCGATTCCCACACATCTGCAGGATGCGCATTATAAAGGAGCAGCAAAATTGGGACATGGTATAGGATATAAATATGCCCATGATTACCCGAATGACTATGTGGAACAGCAGTATCTGCCTTATGAGTTAAGCGGCAGAGAGTTCTATCAGCCTTCGGGCAACGGCTATGAAGTGAAGATTCGTGAACATATGGCAAGAATCAAAAAAGAAGCAGCGGAATCAAAATAACTCGCGGAATTAGAATAATTCCGTGATTAGGTATTTGTAGATTTCCTGATTTTTCCGCTGCCAGTTATCGCAGATGGCGGCGGCAGTCTCTTCCACGGGAACGGACAGAGTGATATCTACCAGACTGATGCCTCTGTCTTTTGCCACCAAGTGGGCTTCGTACTCACCGGAAGTGGATTTGTAGTAATCACCGAGGACGGATACCTCGTTGCGCAGTGTGAACTCATTTTCCTGAAAATAGGTATCGATCTCCTGCTTGATGGTATCGCCGATGCGGTTCTCGAAGAAATTCAGCGTCTCTTTTCCCTCGGGAGTGATGGACAGGTGGGTCCGGTTGCGGATCGACTGGGTGGCAATCATACCTGCATCCGTCAGCTCGTTGATGACCTGCTGTAAGGTCAGAAAATTCGTGTATTCTTTTCCGAGGATGAAATCACTGACCTGTGCGGTAGTGAGGGGAAAAGTAACGCGGTTCAGCATATAGAGAACGATGAGTTTATACAGAGTAAGCGGATCTTGTAACATAATGTGAGTACAGCCTTTCTTATAGTTATTAATAGTTGTTTTTGTCAAACAGGTCACCCTGACGGATGCCCTGTTTTTTCATGCGATGGTGTAATTCGTTGAGAACACCGCGCTTGTCCATGCTCCAGGTAGGAGCAATCAGCAGATTTTTGGGTCCGTCGCCGGTGACCCTGTGAATCACGATGTCCGGGGACAGATGGGCGAGACAGGAGATGACCAGATCGATATAGGCATCGAAGGTCAGAACCTCGAACTTCCCCGCCAGGTAATCGTCCGCCAGATCCGTATCTTTCAGCACATGCAAAAGCTGCAATTTGATGCCGAAAGGGTGGATCCGGTTCAGATAATCCATGGTCTGAAGCACCTGAATATCCGTCTCTCCCGGGAGCCCCAGGATCGTATGGACAATAAAGGGAATCTGCAGAGCCTTGAGCTCTGTGCAGGCTTTTTCAAAACAGGACAGAGGATAACCTCTGCGGATATAGTGAGCAGTATCTTCGTGAATGGTCTGAAGCCCCAATTCAATCCAGAGGAACTTGTCCGGGTATTCGTCCCGCAACTTTGCCAGCAGATCCAATACTTCCGTGCCCAGACAGTCCGGTCTCGTGGCAATGGAGATTCCGCAGACATCCGGGTGGTTCAGGGCAGAACGATACACCTCTTCCAGATAGGGGAGAGGGGCATAAGTGTTGGTATATGCCTGAAAATAGGCAATCAGGTTCTGACCGGTTGTTTTACTGCCGAACTTCGCCATACATTCCGCAATCTGCTCCTGCATGATTTTCCCGGCAATGTTCACGGCAAAATCGCCGCTGCCGCCTCTGCTACAGAAGATACAGCCCCGAGTGCCCAGGGTGCCGTCCCGATTGGGACAGGACATCCGGGCATTCAGGGCTATTTTATAGCATTTATGGTGAAATGTATTTTTGCAATAAGAATCCAGAGAGTAGTAGGGCTTGCCGTGCCAGTCTCTTTTTATGCTATCCGGATACATTAGCGGATATGACTCTTCACGGCATTGGCTACGACTTCCACTACCTGGGGATCGAAGGCTTCCGGCATGATATTGTCATCGGAGAGCTTGTCTGCAGGTACCAGACCGGCGATGGCTTCGGCAGCGGCTAACTTCATCTCTTCGGTGATCTGGGTAGCACGTCCCTCTAGGGCACCCTTGAAGATACCGGGGAATGCGACTACGTTGTTCACCTGATTGGGAAAATCGCTGCGTCCGGTTCCGACGACACGGGCACCGGCTGCTTTTGCTACATCCGGCATGATCTCGGGAACAGGATTCGCCATGGCGAAGAGGATGGAGTCGTGGTTCATGGAAGCTACCATTTCGGGAGTAACGATGTTCGGAGCGGAGACACCGATGAAGATGTCAGCACCCTTCAGAGCATCGGCAAGAGAACCGGTTTCGTTATTTAAGTTGGTCACTTCGGTCATTTTTTTCTGCATCCAGTTTAATCCCTCGGTATCTTTGGAGACGATACCTACTTTATCACACATGATGATATTGGGGAAACCATAGGTCAGAAGCAGCTTGGTAATTGCCACACCGGCACTTCCGGCACCGTTTACCACCACGCGGCAGTCTTCCTTTTTCTTACCGACTACCTTCAAGGCGTTGATGACACCGGCGAGCACAACGATAGCGGTACCGTGCTGGTCATCATGGAATACGGGAATGTCCAGAAGCTCCTTCAGCCGTTCCTCAATCTCGAAGCAGCGGGGTGCGCTGATATCTTCCAGATTGATGCCGCCGAATCCCGGAGCCAGATAGGTCACAGCCTTGATGATCTCTTCGGTTTCCTGGGTATCTAAGCAGATGGGAACAGCGTTCACATTGCCGAATTCCTTGAAGAGGACTGCCTTACCTTCCATAACGGGCATTGCTGCGTAGGGTCCGATGTTACCGAGTCCCAGAACGGCGCTTCCGTCGGAGACAACAGCCACGGTGTTGGCTTTCATGGTATATTTGTAAGCAGCTTCCTTATCCTGTGCGATTACCTTGCAGGGCTCCGCAACGCCGGGAGTATATGCAATCGCCAGATCCTCACGGGTCTTTACCGGAGTCTTGGAGACGGTCTCCAGTTTGCCGTTCCATTTTTCGTGCATCAGTAACGCTTTTTCGTTGGTTGTCATGACAATACCTCTTTCTTTATTATTATAGATATCAAAAGTACTGATAAAATCGATATCACGTTATGAACTATGATATAATAGAATCCGGTACTTCGCAAGGATTTGTAAAAAAATAATTTTGGGACTTCCTATTTTGAAAAAAATATATTATAATAATTTTAGGTGTAGTTTTAATATCTTATCATCAACTGACACATCACAGAGAGATCAGATGTAATTCCCCTTAGTTAATATTTTACGGATTATATAAGGAATATAGGAGGAATCTATGAGAGAAAAATATGAATCACTTGCACTGGTTCAACTGAAAGAACTGGCAAAGGTACGTGGACTCAAGGGAACATCCACAATGAAAAAGGCAGAGCTGGTAGAGGTTATGCTGGCAGAAGATGAGCGCCTGAAGAGGGAAGAAGAGGCCAAGGCAGCACAGGCGAGACAGGAAGCAGCAGCGGAAGCGGGCGCAGAGCCGGAGAAGCAGGCGAGAACAGAGCGTCCCGTAAGACAGGACCGTCCCTACAGACAAAAGCCGCAGGAGAACGGTGCGGCAGAGAACGTTGGGGCGAGAAGTGAAGCCTATACCAGAGAGCGTTCTTTTAACCCGAACAATGTGGCTTACGATGAGAGCCAGTATCCCAAGGAATTAGACAGCGGTATTGAAGCCAGCGGTATCTTAGAGGTAATGCCGGACGGCTACGGATTTATCCGTTGCGAGAATTACATGCCCGGTGAGAATGATGTTTATGTGGCACCCAGCCAGATCCGTCGTTTCGGACTGAAGACCGGCGATATCCTGAAGGGTAACAAGAGAATCAAGACCCAGCAGGAGAAGTTCAGCGCCCTGCTGTTCGTCAAGAGCATCAATGGCTACACCGTAGAAGAATCTGCCAAGAGAATGGCATTCGAAGATATGACCCCGATCTTCCCCGAGGAGCGTATCAAGATGGAGACTCCCGGCTGCAGCGTGGCAATGAGAGTTATGGATCTGGTGAGCCCTGTCGGTAAGGGACAGCGTGGTATGATCGTATCCCCGCCCAAGGCAGGTAAGACCACATTACTGAAGGAAGTGGCAAAGTCCATCTTAAGCGGCAATCCTAAGATGCATATGCTGATCCTGCTGATCGATGAGCGTCCCGAGGAAGTTACCGATATTAAGGAAGCAATTCACGGAGACAATGTGGAAGTTATCTACTCCACGTTCGATGAACTCCCCGAGCACCACAAGAGAGTATCCGAGATGGTGATCGAGCGTGCAAAGCGTCTCGTAGAACATAAAAAGGATGTTGTGATCCTGCTTGACAGTATCACCCGTCTGACCAGAGCATACAACCTAGTGGTTCCCCCCAGCGGACGTACCCTGTCCGGTGGTCTTGATCCCGCCGCACTCCATATGCCCAAGAGATTCTTCGGTGCAGCCCGTAATATGCGTGAGGGCGGAAGCCTGACGATTCTGGCAACTGCACTGGTAGAGACCGGAAGTAAGATGGACGATGTAGTATACGAGGAATTCAAGGGAACCGGTAACATGGAAATGGTTCTGGACAGAAAGCTGTCCGAGAAGCGTATTTTCCCGGCTATCGACCTGGCAAAGTCAGGCACCAGAAGAGAAGACCTGCTGTTAACTCCGGAAGAACTGGAAGCCATCAATATTATGCGTAAGGCTCTGAACGGATTGAAGCCCGATGAAGCTACCGACCGGATTCTGGATATGTTTGCTCATACACGCAATAATGTGGAATTTGTGAACATGGTGAAGAAGAATCACTTCATTTAATTATCGCAAAAAATGTTAAAATAAGTCTTGCACCGTATCTTCTCTTATGGTACAATAATACCGCTGTTTGTGGTTCCATAAGCAGTGAGGATGAGAACAAGAACTTATACACGACATTTTTATAGAGAGGTGAAAGAAATGAAAGAAGGAATCCATCCCGCTTACTACCAGGCAACTGTAACCTGCAACTGTGGTAACACATTTGTAACCGGCTCCACCAAGCCCGAGCTTCACGTAGAGGTTTGCTCCAAGTGTCATTCATTCTACACTGGCCAGCAGAAGTCTGCAAGAACCGATGGCCGTATTGATAAGTTCAATAAGAAATACGGTGTTAAATAAGATTGCAAGCGAAAGGTTGAGGTATTCTTATCTCAACCTTTTCTTGTTACAGTATTTATAAGGATGAGGTCTTATGGCTAGAAGAAAAAGTCGTTATTCCGGTATTGGCGGTCAGGCTGTACTGGAAGGCGTTATGATGAAAAATAAAGAAAAATACGCGGTAGCGGTCCGCAAGCCGGACGGCGAGATCGAAGTGGAAGTGGAGACCTATCAGGGACTGGCTCATGGCAGCAGGATCAAGGAACTTCCCTTTATCCGCGGTGTTTTTAATTTCCTGGATTCTCTGATCCTGGGAACCAGAGCTTTGAATTATTCCGCAAGCTTTTATGAAGAAGAGGACGGCAAAGAGACAAAGTTCGACAAGGCAATGGATAAAATGAGCGGTGGCAACGGAGAAAAGCTCCTGTCCGGTATCGTGACAGTGATCTCTATTGTATTGGCAGTTGGTATCTTTATTGTGTTGCCGTATTTTATCTCTTCTTTATTTGACAGTTTTATCCGCAATCGTTCTCTGATGGCGATCATTGAGGGAGTGATTCGTATCGCCCTGTTTTTACTGTATGTATGGGGTATCAGCGCCATGAAAGATATTCGCAGACTGTACCAGTACCATGGTGCGGAGCACAAATGCATCAACTGTATCGAGAAGGGCAGACCCCTGACGGTGCACAATGTGATGCGCAGCTCCAGGCTGCATAAGCGCTGCGGTACCAGCTTTATTTTCTTTGTTATGCTGGTAAGTATCGTGCTGTTTTTCTTTATTCAGGTGGATAACGTAGCGGAGAAGGTAATTCTTCGTATTCTGCTGATGCCTGTTGTGGCAGGAATCTCTTATGAGATCATCCGTCTGGCAGGACGCACGGACAATATATTCATTAAGATTCTGTCGGCACCCGGTATGTGGATCCAGCGTATGACCACGAAGGAGCCGGATGAGAGCATGGCAGAGGTAGCCATCGCTTCTGTAGAAGCAGTATTTGACTGGAAGAAATATTTACAGGACACCTTCGGCTACGAAGTGGACGAGAGCTGGATGAAAGATGAGGCTTCCGCAGAGTCGGAGGATTAAGATGACCTATCGGGAATGTTACGAAAAGGGCTGCCATACTTTACAGGCAGCGGGAATCGAGGAAGCCACACTGGATGCGAGACTTCTGCTGGAAGCGGTATGCGGTACGAACCGCAATGACCTGCTGGTGCATGGTGAACAGCCGGTGGCACCGGAAGCGGAAGAGAAGTATCTCAACTGGATCTGTCAGCGGGCGGAGCATATTCCACTGCAGCAGCTGACCGGAGAGCAGGACTTCATGGGGCTGACCTTTTCTGTCAATGAGCATGTGCTGATCCCGAGGCAGGATACCGAGATCCTGGTGGAGGAGGTACTGAAGGAACTCCATGACGGGATGCGGGTGTTAGATATGTGTACGGGATCCGGATGCATTCTGCTAAGCCTTCTGCATTACAGCAATGACTGTGCAGGACTGGGTGTGGATCTTTCGGATGAGGCACTGGAAGTGGCGAAGGTGAATGCCGGGAAGGTGCTTACCCCGGAAATGGCGGAGCAGGTGCATTTTTTGCAAAGTGACTTGTTTGAAAAGGTGGAGGGCAAATTCGAGATCATTGTGTCGAATCCCCCTTATATTGCCAGTGCGGAAGTGGAGAAGCTGATGCCGGAGGTACGGGATCACGAACCAAGGATGGCACTGGACGGTACAGAGGACGGACTGTATTTTTACCGCCGTATCATTGAGGCAGCAGGACAGCATCTGGCGAGCAGTGGAATGCTCTTTTTCGAGATTGGATATGACCAGGGACAGGCTGTGTCGGAACTGATGCGCACCGGTGGGTACCGCGAGGTACAGGTGGTGCAGGATTATGCCGGTCTGGATCGGGTGGTTTTTGGGACTTATGTTGAGAGGAATTAGTTATGTTTGACAAGTTAGAAGATTTATTGATTCGTTTTGAAGAGATTATGGGCGAACTGCATGAGCCCACGGTCACGAATAACCAGGAACGTTTCCGCAAGCTGATGAAGGAGCAGAGTGATCTGACTCCCATTGTGGATGCGTATACAGAGTACAAAAAGTGCAAGCAGGACATCGAAGATTCTCTTTCTATGCTGGAAGAGGAAAAAGACGAAGAAATGCGCGAGATGATCAAGGAGACGTTGAACGACAGCAAGAAGCGCGTGGAAGAGCTGGAGCAGGAACTGAAGATCCTGTTACTGCCTAAGGATCCGAACGATGACAAGAACGTAATCGTGGAGATCCGTGCCGGCGCCGGCGGTGACGAGGCTGCGCTGTTCGCAGCGGAGATCTATCGTATGTATGTGCATTATGCCGAGAAGCAGCGTTGGAAGGTAGAACTGATTAACGTGGATGAGATCGGCATCGGCGGTATGAAGGAAGTACAGTTCACCATCAGCGGACAGGGTGCTTACTCCAAGATGAAGTATGAGAGCGGTGTACATCGTGTACAGCGTGTGCCGGAGACCGAGAGCGGCGGACGTATCCACACCTCCACCATCAGTGTGGCGGTTATGCCGGAAGTGGACGATGATATTGATATCGTCATCGAGGACAAGGATATCCGTATCGATGTCATGAGAGCATCCGGTAACGGCGGTCAGTGTGTCAACACCACCGACTCCGCAGTGCGTCTGACCCACTATCCTTCCGGAATCGTGGTATACAGCCAGACTGAGAAGTCTCAGATCCAGAACAAGGCGAAGGCATTTGCTCTGTTAAAGTCCAAGCTGTATGACATCGAGCAGCAGCAGAGACACGATGCGGAAGCAGAGATGCGCCGCAGCCAGATCGGTACCGGAGACCGTTCCGAGAAGATCCGTACCTACAACTTCCCCCAGGGCCGTGTCACCGACCATCGTATCGGTCTGACCCTGTACAAGTTAGACAAGATCATGAACGGAGATATCGAAGAGATCATCGATGCCTGCATCGCAGCCGACCAGGCAGCCAAGCTGGCTAAGATGAATGAGGAATAAGAGCCTGCCGTACCGTCGCTGGGATGGAGCTGCGCACGATCAGGGAGAAGCAGTTAATGAGCTCCTCCCGGTTCATGTCGTGGTTCTCCTGAAAAGTATTGATCAGCATTCCGGCGATGCCTTCAGTGTAGAATTCTGTGAGGAAGCCATGCAGATTGTCGGGAAGTTTCCCGCCGGCTTCCTGCTCAGAGCTGCATACCACAGAGTTGATGATTCCCACCAGATCCTGATAGAGGAATCGTTTCATCTGATCCCGTCCCAAAGAGTCATAGATACAATTCAAAAAGAACGAATTCTGTTCAATATATCCGATTACATATAAAAAAGCATCCTGACAGTCCGACGAAAAGTCGAACTGCTTCACAACTTCAAAAGTCTCCTGTTCCAAAGTCCATTTCAACAACGCATAGATATCCTCGAAATGATAATAGAAGGTCTTGCGGTTGACGTTACATTCCCGGATCAGTTCACTGACAGTAATTTTGGAAAATGATTTTTTCTTTAATAATTCTTTAAAGGCTGTTGACAGCGCCTGTTTTGTCCGAAAGGAATTCTCCTCGTGTGTCATAAAATACCTCCTACGTTTTTATTTGCCCATCAATTATACCACATTTGTCCATATTTACACAAATGTGTATTAATTGTCCGTGGAAATAAAGGGAGTGATTTTATAATGTGTATTACAGAAAAGCAACAGGTGAGGAGATGAAGGAATGAAAAAAATTTACAGAGCGGTGGTGGGACACCCGAAACTGATCATAGTGATTTTCGCCATATTGTTTGTGATCTGCGGGATCTGCAAGTCTGCTATTAAAGTCGATTACGATATGAATGATTATCTTCCGGAGGACAGTGCGTCCACAGTGGCACTGGATCTCATGGAAGAAGAGTTCGATGGCGGCATTCCCAATGCCAGAGTTATGGTGGAAAACGTAACGATTCCCGAAGCACTGCAATATAAAGCAGATATTGAGGCTATCGACGGTGTAACGGATGTGACCTGGCTGGATGATGTGGTATCCATAGAGCAGCCGTTAGAGACCATGGACAGCCACACAGTGGAAGATTACTACAAGGACGGCAATGCCCTGTTCTCCGTAACAATCGCAGAGGACAAAAGAATCGATGCGGTCAATGCTATCCGCGTTCTCATCGGCGAGGATAACGCCATGACAGGAAGTGCTGTGTCTACGGCAACCGCCACACAGAGCACGGTAAAAGAGATCTCGAAGATCGCCGGAATTGCCGTGGCATTTGTAATCTTCATCCTGATCATTACCACGAACTCCTGGTTTGAGCCGGTGGTGGTCATGGTGGGACTGGGGGTAGCAATCATTATCAACGCCGGATCGAACCTGATCTTCGGTGAGATCTCCTTCGTTACCAATGCGGCGGGTAATATTTTACAGCTGGCGGTATCTTTGGACTACTCCGTATTCCTGATTCACAGATTCAATGAGTGCAGACAGGACACGGAGGATGTGAAGGAAGCCATGGTCAATGCACTGACGTTGTCAACATCCTCCATTGCCTCCAGCGGACTGACGACGGTCATCGGTTTTCTGGCACTGTGTTTCATGCAGTTCCGGATCGGACCGGATCTGGGCAGGGCGCTGGCGAAAGGTATTGCCATCAGTCTGATCACGGTATTTGTATTCATGCCTGTGTTCATCCTGGCTACCTACAAATGGATCGACAAGACCGCCCACAGACCCCTGTTGCCTTCTTTTGAAAAATTCGGCAAAGTGGTCTACCGGCTTATGTTACCGATGGTAGTGGTATTTGTGATCGTACTGGTGCCGGCATATTTAGGTTCCAATGCCAACCATTTTTACTACGGAGCTTCCAAGATTTTCGGACCGGCGACACAGCTGGGAGCGGATACGGAGAAGATTCAGGATATCTTCGGGAAAAGCGATACCTACGTACTCATGGTGCCCAAGGAGGATAAAGCGACACAGAAGGAACTGTCCGATGCCCTCCACGAGATTCCGGAGGTCAGCAGCATTCTGTCCTATGTGGACACCGTAGGAACGGAGATTCCCGAGAGCTATCTGGATGCAGCAACCTATACCAAGCTTTGTTCGGATACCTACACCCGTATGGTGTTGTCGGTGGATGCGGAGTATGAAGGTGACGAGACCTTTGCACTGGTGGAGGAGATCCGCAGTGTGGCAGAAGAGTATTACCCCGGAGAATGGTATCTGGCGGGTGAAGGTGTATCCACTTATGATCTGATGGATACGATTACCGCGGATATGGTGAAGGTGAATCTGGTCTCTATCGGAGCAGTATTTCTGGTACTGTTAATCACCTTGAAATCCGTTACCCTGCCGGTGATTCTGGTGCTGGGTATCGAAACAGCGGTATGGATCAATCTGTCCATTCCGTACTTTACAAATGCCAGAATCTTCTATATCGCGTATCTGATCATCAGTTCCATTCAGCTGGGAGCTACGGTAGATTATGCAATTCTGACTACAGACCGTTACAAAGAAGAGCGACAAAATTATGAGAAAAAACAGGCAGTGATGCGGACAACGGCAGCAGTTACCGTATCCATCCTGACTTCGGGAAGTGTATTGACGGTTGTGGGATTTTTGCTAGGAGTGATCTCAACCCACGGATTATTGTCCCAGTTGGGATATTTTCTCGGAAAAGGAACCTTATGTTCCCTGGCAATCGTATTGTTCGTACTGCCGGGGCTGTTATACCTGTTAGATCCCATTTTTATGCGGAAAAAGGGAAATAAAAAAAGCGAAAAGAAAGTGAGGAAAAAGGCATGAAATATAGAGAATTGAGATATAAGAAACAGATTCTGGCAGGCGTTCTGACCATCGTGGTCACTGCAACTACCATAGCCACATCCATGCAGGTCAGTGCTGCGGAGAGCACCGGTGGCAAAGAGGAAGTCATCTACGTCATGACCGATGCGGAAGGAAATGTGGAAAATGTCAACGTAGTCAATATTTTCGGCAAAGGGGATACTACCGATTACGGAGATTACAGCAGCGTGAAAATGCTGACCTCCACAGAGCCCATCACCCAGGACGGAGACAAGATCACATTTTCTACCGGGAAGGATAAGGTATATTATCAGGGAACCCTGGAAGATGCGCAGATTCCCTGGAACATCGAAATCACTTATACACTGGACGGAAGAGAGGTCTCCCCGGAGGAACTGGCAGGACAGTCCGGTGCACTGAAGATTCACATTCTCATCACGGAGAATTCAAAAGCGGACAGTACCTTTTATGATAACTATGCCCTGCAGGCAGCATTTACTCTAGATACCGCCAAATGCGAAAACATTGTGGCAGAGGGAGCGACATTAGCCAATGTGGGAGCGGATAAGCAGATCAGCTACACGGTGCTGCCCAGCAAGGGACTGGATGCGGAGATCACCGCGGATGTGGTGGATTTTGAAATGGATGCCGCAGCTATCAACGGTGTGAAATTGGATCTGAATATCGAGATCGATGACAGCGAACTGATGGATAAGGTGGCGGAGATTCAGGATGCTACCACAGATCTGAATGACGGAGCAAAGGATCTGAGGGATGGTGCCGGGGATCTGAATGACGGAGCGAAAGACTTAAAGGACGGTGCTGTGGATCTGAATGATGGGGCAAAAAAACTGAAGGACGGTGCCGGTGACCTGTACGATGGTGCAAACTCTCTGGATAACGGTATCAGCTCTCTGAGAAACGGAATCGGCACAGTGCAGAACGGATTAAATACCCTGAACGGAAAATCCACCGATCTGACCGGTGGTTCTGCACAGATGCTGGAAGCATTGAAGACGGTTCAGAGCAGTCTGCACGATGTGGCAGTGACCACGGAACAGTTACAGACGCTGACTGACAGCTCCGCAGCCATCAAGCAGGGAATCAGCGATCTGTATAACGGTGCGCTGGCATTGCAGACCGCGGTTTCCTACGACAGCTATAAAGCGACTATGCAGGGGAATGGGCTGGATATCGATGCTCTGAAAGAACAGAATGCCCAGACGATGTCGGATCTGCAGACACAGGTGGATGCAATGCAGGCCAGTCTGGAACAGATCAAGAGCATTCCCGGTTATGAGAGTAATCAGGATCTGGCAACACAGGCGGCACAGCTGGAAGCACAGATAACGACGTTTAAAAATCTGATCCAGCTTCTTTATGCCAACAACGGAGCCATCAGTGGAACAGAGAGCTATTTCGGAGCAATGTCCGGTGGAGCAGCAGATCTGGTGAATGGTCTGGCAGATCTTCAGACGAAGTATACCGCCTTTGATGCGGCAATCGGACAACTGGTGACGAATCTGTCCGACCTGGCAGTCAATATGACGAAGCTGAAGACCGGCATTGACCAGCTGGTGACCCAGTATGGTACATTGAACAGCGGTATTCAGGAATATACCGCAGGCGTGGCAAAAATCGTATCCGGTTATGGGGAACTGACTGACGGCGCCGGAAAACTGGCAGATGGTAGCAAGGAACTGTTAAACGGTTCTTCGAACTTAAAGCAGGGCACCGTGGATCTGTATGACGGAACATCAGACATCTATGACGGTACGGTGGAGCTCTATGACGGAACATCAGACATCTATGACGGTACGGTGGAGCTGCAGAACGGTACGAAGGAATTCTATGACAAGACTTATGATATGGACACACAGATCCGGGACCAGATCGATGATATGCTGGCCGAGATCTCCGGCAGTGATGCACCGGTGGTATCTTTTGTCTCTGACAAAAATGAGAACGTGAAATCCGTACAGTTTGTCATCAAGACCGCTGCTATTGAAAAAGAAGAAGTAGAGGAAGTTGTGGCAGAGGAAGAGACTCCTACGGGATTTTTCCGGAAACTCCTTGCTCTTTTTGGAAAATAGTATAAAATTAGCTGTATCTGGAGAAAAAGAGGAGATACTGCTATGAAAAAACATATTCTGTGCATCGGAGATTCCAATACCCACGGGCTCTGCACCAATCCGCCGGAGAGTGCCGATCACGGCAGTAGATATAATGAAGAGGAACGCTGGACCTGTCTGTTACAGAAAGCATTGGGCGAAGAGTATCTGGTTATTGAGGAAGGTTTAAGCGGCAGAACCTGTGTGTATGATGATCCGGACATGGATTCGGTGAATCTGCTGCCGGTGCTGCATGCCCTGTTGAACAGCCATGAACCGCTGGATCTGTTGATCCTGATGCTGGGCACCAATGATTCCAAAGTGAAATTCGATACGGATGCGAAGAAGATCACGAAAGGCATGCAGATCCTCGTGGAAGAGGCGAAATCGGTTCCCTGCTGGGGGAAGAATGAACCGAAGATCCTGATCGTGGCGCCGGTTCCCATCGAAGAGGGTGTGATTTATTCCGATTTTAACGAAAAAAGCGTGGAGACCACGAGAGGGCTGGCAAGAGAATATGCTTTTCTGGCAGTGACTGAGCGGGTGAATTTCTTAGACGCGGGAGGCTGTGAACTGACGAAAGCGGATCATGTGCATCTGACGGCGAAGGGACACAGACAGCTGGCGGAACGGATGGAGACCGCGGTCCGAGGAATCCTGGAAGCACCGGAGGCGGAGGAAATCGTAGCGGCAAAAGAGGCAGACCTGCCACGGATACTGGAAATCTATGACATTGCCAAAGCTTATATGCGGGCAAACGGCAATCCGAACCAGTGGAACGGAACCTATCCGGATCCGGAACTTTTACGGACAGACATAGAGAAACAGCGGCTGTATGTCTATAAAAAGAATGGACAGATTCACGGAGTGTTCATGTTGTTGCTGGAAGAGGAACCGACCTATGCTTATATCGAGGATGGCAGCTGGCTGGAGGAGACCCCTTACGGCACGATCCATCGCCTGGCAGGAGACGGGGAAGTGAAGGGGCTTTTTGCAAAATGTGTTGCCTTCTGCGAGAAGAAAGTGCCTTACCTGCGGGCGGATACTCATTTCGATAATCACACCATGCAGCATTTATTGGAGAAGAACGGCTTCGAACGCAGAGGCATTATTTACCTGAAAAACGGAGATCCCCGCATCGCCTATCAGAAATAATGCACAATACCTGACCGATTTCCTATGAGCAATATTCACGAAAATAATCAGAAACGCCGAAAGATACTAACATTTCGACATTTTTTCTGTTAATATATGGGTATACTATTGGTAGTAAACGGAAATTGTGTTTTCAATTTTCTGCAATGGGCAGAGGAAAGGAAGGTTAAGGTGTTTCAGAAGGGCGAACGTGTAGTATGCGGCAGTAAGGGAGTCTGTGTGGTGGAAGAGATTACGACATTAGACATTGCGGGAGTGGACAAGAAGAGAGAGTATTATATTTTAAAACCTCTGTATCTGTCCTCCAGCACGGTATATATTCCGGTGGATACGTCGGAAGGTTCCATGCGAAAGGTGCTTGCGCACGAGGAAGCGGAGAAGCTGATCCACAGGATCCCGGAGATCCCGCTGATCACCATTGCTAATGATAAACTGTTAGAGCAGGAATACAAGAATTG
Source organism: Bacteroidaceae bacterium (assembly GCA_963630275.1). Taxonomy (GTDB): domain Bacteria; phylum Bacillota; class Clostridia; order Lachnospirales; family Lachnospiraceae; genus Acetatifactor. Next base: position 33,329 of record CAVGMD010000007.1, read on the forward strand.
CTTAAAGACCAGCAGCTGCCAGGACCTGATCCGGATCATCAAGACGATCTATTTAAGGAAACGTGCCAGGGAGGAAGCCGGACGCAAGGAGACGGCAGTGGATGCCAGATATTTCCGCATTGCGGAGGATCATCTGTACGGAGAACTGGCGGTGGCACTGGATATGTCCAGAGAAAATGTGGAAAGCTATATAAATACCTCTTTACAATCCGTGTGAAAAGGTCTATGATATCAACATAAGTCCTAAAGCAACAGATTTTAAGATCAGAAAACGTTGAAGAGAAGAGTAGGACGCATAGAAAGGTACCAGAGAGAACCGCCTTGTGGTTATGTACAAGTGCTGTGAGCGGTTTTGCCGGATGCGGACGAAGACCATCTCCGAGTGGCTTTAATACAGCCCGGCAGCTCCCGTTACGAGCAAATGAGTGGCAGTTATTTTCGAATAATTGCAATCAGGGTGGAACCGCGTGTGATACGTCCCTTGCAGATCGTTGCAAGGGACTTTTTTGTGACTATTCAGAGTCATGTAAATATCGACTAAAGTGCGTCGAATGTTTGCATTCGTAAGAACTTTTGGCGATATTTATAGGACGAAGTAACCTCAATGAGCAAAAGGAAAGCATCGCAGATGCGATTTTGCGAATGGAGGTTCTGAATAGTTTAGAAAACAACAAAAAGGAGATTTAAAATGGTTAATTTTAAGGAAGACGAAAGACTGTCAACTCTCAATCATTCCTGCGCCCATGTTATGGCACAGGCTGTCAAGCATCTGTACCCTCATGCAAAATTCTGGGTAGGACCTGTGGTAAAGGAAGGATTCTATTATGATATCGATCTCGGCAACGATGTGGTCAACGATGAAGTGATCGCTGCCATCGAAAAAGAGATGAAGAAGATCTGCAAGGAAGGCAAGAAGATCTACAGAAGAGAAGTCTCCAAGGCAGAAGCCATGGAAATGTTCAAGGATGATATGTACAAGCTGGATCTGATCAGCAATCTGGAAGACGGCAACATCACCGTATACGATCAGGGCGATTTCACCGATCTGTGCCGTGGACCTCACGTAGACAACACCAAGCTGTGCAAGAACTTCAAACTGGTAAAACACTCCGGCGTTTACTGGAAGGGTGATGCCAGCAACCACGTAATGCAGCGTATCTACGGTGTCTGCTTCCCTACCGCCGAGGAGCTGGAAGCACATCTGAAGGAGTTGGAAGAAGCCAAAGAGCGTGACCACAGAAAGATCGGCAAGGAGATGGAGCTGTTCATGACCGATGATCTGGTAGGTCGTGGACTTCCTATGTTCCTTCCCAAGGGTTACACCGTATGGCAGGAACTGGAGAATTATATTAAGGATAAAGAAAGAAGACTGGGATATCTGCACGTTATGACTCCCTGTGTCGGTACCGTAAATCTGTACAAGACTTCCGGTCACTGGGATCACTACAAGGAGAACATGTTCCCTCCCATGGAAGTGGAAGGTGAGTCCTTCGTACTGCGTCCCATGAACTGCCCTCACCACATGATGATCTACGCTAACACGCAGCACTCCTACAAGGATCTGCCCATCCGTATCGGTGAGATCGCCCATGACTTCCGTTTCGAAGCCAGCGGTACTCTGAAGGGTATCGAGAGAGGCAGACATTTCTGCCAGAACGACGCCCATCTGTTCGTAACACCGGAGCAGATCGAGTCCGAGTTCTCCAAGGTAGTAGACCTGATCTTCAATACCTACAAGGATTTCGGCATTACCGATTACAGATGTGTCCTGTCCCTGAGAGATCCGGAGGACAAGGTAAAATATCACGATGATGACGAGATGTGGAACAATGCGGAGAATGCTCTGCGTAAGGTTCTGAATGATCTGGGCATTGAGTACACCGAGGAGATCGGTGAGGCTGCATTCTACGGACCCAAGTTGGATGTTAATGTAAAACCTGCTGTAGGTAACGAGTACACCCTGTCTACCTGCCAGCTGGATTTCTGCCTGCCCGCTAAGTTCAACCTGACTTATGTGGATAAGGACGGACAGAAGAAGACTCCCGTGGTTCTGCACAGAGCAATCTTAGGATCTCTGGACAGATTCATGGCTTATATTCTGGAGGAGACCAAGGGTAACCTGCCTCTGTGGCTGGCTCCCGTACAGGCAATGATCCTGCCGGTCAAGAACGACGATGAAGAGCTGAATGCCTATGCGCATGACCTGTTCGGTTATCTGCTGGACAATAACATCAGAGCGGACATCGATGAGAGAGCTGAGAAGCTGGGCTATCGTGTGAGAGAAGCACAGGTGAAGAAGATCCCTTACCTGATCATTTTGGGAAAACAGGAAGCACAGGACGGCACCGTAAGCTATCGTCTGCACGGACAGCAGAACACCACTACCGTATCCCAGGACGAGTTCCTGGCTATGTTAAAGGATGAGATCGCAACCAAGAAGCTGAGCAAATAATTTTGGCTGTCAGATAAAAGAAAGCATGAAGAAGCGCCATGACCCAAACGGGGAATGGCGCTTTTTGAAGGGTATGACAATAAAAGGCTTTACTTTTTCCGGGCAACGAGATGGGCACGCATTTTTGCCTGCGCTTCAAAAGAAACCACTTCAAAACCTGCAGTCTCGGAAAATTTTTTAAACTCTGCGCCGGAATACAGTCGGACATCCCCGTGACCGCACAGATGGGCTAACGGCATCTCAATATGATTACACAGCCACAGGAGCACTTTAGATTTCGTGGTGTAGTCCCGCAGGATCAGTCTGCCGCCCTTTTTCAGAACCCGGTAAGCACTGTTGAAGAAGTCCTGGGGATTCGGGTAGTGATGAAAGCTGTTGGAAGAGATGATTGCATCAAAGGTATTTTCCGGGAAAGGAATGTTCTCGCAATCCCCCACGACGAATTCGGTGTTGGACAGATTTTTCGCCTGTGCCACGCGGATCATCTCCGGGGTCAGATCCAGTCCGGTAAAGTGCTTTTCGGGATATTTTTCATGTAACAGTTCGATCACGGGGCCGGTGCCGCAACCGCAGTCCAGCACAGAATCAAAGGGCTCCTTTTCCAGTTCTTCCAATAGATAAGGATAATCGTCCTTGCACATTTCATAAATGCCGGAGTGACCACTGTCGTAGACTTTGGCGGCTTCGGTGAATTCTTTGACGGAGAGGGCTTTATATTCTTCGGATGTCATTGAAAATCCTCCTGTAAAAATAATTTTTTAAAAATATGAATAAAAACATATGGTTAGCCTAGACTAACCATAGAGAATATAGCACATATTTTATAAAAAATCCAGTAAAAGGCATAAGTTTTTTAAATCTGCACAGACTATTCATGACGCGTGGCGGGACTGCATCTGCTCTTTTGCTGCGTGTCCTCTTTTAAAATCAATATGTGGAGCCGGTATAAGCGGCAGAAGGCGAGGGAGACATGGCAGATTTAAAATGTGTTGTGGAAAATTGTACCTATAATAAGGACTGTCTGTGCAGCAAGGGTGATATCATGGTGGGCGGTAAGCATGCCTGCGACTGTGACGGTACCTGCTGTGAAAGCTTTGCGCAGAAGAGAGAGGAGCGGGATTCTTTTACCAGTTCGCTGTCTCATCCCAGTAAGACCATCAGTATCGACTGCGAGGCGGTAAAGTGCATCTATAACAGCAATTACAAGTGTGTGGCGGATCATGTGGACATCAAGGGCTGTGGGGCATGCGACTGCAGAGAGACCGCCTGCGCCACTTTTTCGGAGAAATAAATCCGGCTTGACAAATGCCCGGAAACTGCGGATAATAAAACAGGTGATGGGATTCGGCGGGAGACCGCCGGTACATAGATTCCCGGATAAAATAAGAAATTAAAAAAATATCAGAAACGGGGTTGACATCAGGGAAACTCCGTGGTATTCTATTTAAGCGTGTGAAGAACACGAACAACAAGCAGAGTATCCACTCTCACCTTACGGCGCAGGCTGGTAAGCGTTCAGATATTTTCATAGACAGAGAACTCGTTTGGAATTTGTTTGAATGAGGGCAGTCCGTGAAGGGAACAGGTGGATAGTTATGCTATCTGCTTTTTTTATTGTTTAACACATTTTCTTATGGAGGTACACGACCATTAGCGATTTAATGATTAATGAACAGATCAGAGACAAAGAAGTACGACTGATTGGAGAAGACGGAGAACAGCTCGGAATCGTTTCTTCCAGAGATGCCCTGAAGATGGCAGAGGAAGCCGGACTCGACCTGGTGAAGATTGCTCCTACGGCAAAGCCTCCTGTTTGTAAGATCGTGGATTACGGTAAGTACAAATATGAGCAGGTGAGAAAAGAAAAGGAAGCAAAGAAGAAGCAGAAGGTCATCGATATCAAGGAGATCAGACTTTCCCCCAACATCGATACCAATGATCTGAATACCAAGATCGGCGCAGCCAGAAAGTTCCTGACCAAGGGAGACAGAGTGAAGATCACCCTGAGATTCCGCGGCAGAGAGATGGCACACATGAACAACAGCAAGCATATCTTAGATGATATCGCACAGAGCCTGTCCGATATTGCGGTAGTGGAAAAAGCTCCCAAGGTAGAAGGCAGAAGCATGACCATGTTTTTAACTGAGAAGCGTTAATTCGTACAGTTAAAAAGTGTCGGGATCCGGCACGATAGATTAAGTAAAGTTTAGGAGGAACTCGTTATGCCCAAAATGAAGACAAGCAGAGCAGCAGCTAAGCGCTTTAAAGCAACAGGAACCGGTAAGTTAAAGAGATCTAAAGCTTACAAGAGCCATATCTTAACCAAGAAGTCTACCAAGAGAAAACGTAATCTGAGAAAGCCTGCAATTACGGATGCAACTAATGTTAAGAATATGAAGAAGATTTTACCTTATTTATAATTCAGGCGAGGAGGAAATAAGACATGGCAAGAATTAAAGGTGGCTTAAATGCCAAGAAGAAGCACAATAGAGTATTAAAGCTTGCAAAGGGCTACAGAGGCGCAAGAAGCAAGCAGTACAGAGTAGCAAAGCAGTCTGTTATGAGAGCTCTGACCAGCTCTTATGCAGGTAGAAAAGAGAGAAAGCGTCAGTTCAGACAGCTGTGGATCGCTCGTATCAATGCAGCAGCTAGAATGAACGGTTTATCTTACAGTAAGTTCATGTATGGTCTGAAGCTTGCAGGCGTTGATATGAACAGAAAGATGCTGGCAGACCTGGCAGTTAACGATGCAGAAGGTTTCAAGACCCTTGCAGAGCTGGCTAAGTCCAAGATCGCGTAAATAATAGCAACTGTTAAGGCTGGACACATTATCTTCGGATGGTGCGGACAGCCTTTCTTTTTTTGTAACTATTCTGAATAGTTACTTGTTTGGAAGGAGACTACTATGATAAATCCCGGAATGATGATGAAACTGATGAATGCGAAGAACACCTTCGAGAGCAATCATCCCAAGTTTGCAGCTTTCGTAAGCAGATTTTTTATGGGTGGAGCAATCACGGAAGGAACCATTATAGAGATCACGATCACAAGACCAGGCGAAGAGCCCGTGTCCACGAATCTGAAGGTACAGAAATCCGATCTGGATTTGGTAGAGGAGCTTAAGAATCTGAGATGAAGATAATATTTTTTGATATTGACGGAACCTTGACAGAGAGCGGCAGAGATCAGATGCCGGAGAGCACCCGGGAGGCAATCCGCATTGCCAGAGCCAACGGGCATATCTGCATGATCAACACCGGTCGTACCAAGCGCCTGGTAGGCGAAGAACTGACTGGGCAGGTGGAATTCGACGGATTGTTACTGGGCTGCGGAACAGAGATCGAATATCGGGGAGAACGCCTGATGCATAAGACTTTTTCCATGCAGGAATCTCAGACGATCCTGAATGCTCTGAAAAAATACCATGTGGATGCCATATTGGAGGGCAGCAGAGAGGACTATGCGCCCAGAGGAGAGGAAGTCTTCACACAGACTTTCCGCGATATGGCGGAGGAAATCGCAGAGAGAAAATACGATCTTTATGCCAATGCATCTGGTAATTTTGATAAACTCTATGTTTATGCCGAGAGTCTGGAGGGAATGAAAGGCATGAAACAGGAACTTTCGGGACTTCTCGATTTTATTGAAAGAGAGCACGGATTCTATGAACTGGTGCCGGCAGGCTATTCCAAGGCGACAGCGATCCGGTATATTACGGACTATCTGAAGATTCCTATGGAGGATACCGTTGCCATCGGTGACAGCAATAACGACCTGCCGATGTTAAAGTATGCCCACACCAGTATTGCCATGGGCAATTCCAGCGAAGACGTGCTGGAAACCGCGGATTATATCACTACAGATGTGGACAAAGACGGCATTTGGAACGCACTGAAGTGGTTGGGAGTGCTGGATCAGTAAAACGTTTTAAAAACTTAAAATTCAGCTGCGAAATGTGAAAAATATACAAAAACAGATAAAGGAACTTATCGATTATGACGTGGGCAGATAGAAAAAGAAATGGTTAGAAGTCGTACAAATACCTTCCTGTGGCTAATGTGAATGATAGTGTTGCAGACTATGTTCAGAGTAAATATGGGATAGACATACACGGAAATACGGTAGGCCTTAACGAATCTTCATTAAATCATATCGATAATGAACATATCAATAATGATAGTAAATCGCCTATGACAAATGAGGATTTATCACGAATTGGGTATGTTTTGGAAAATCCGGATGAAATAGTAGTAACTGATACCACATCTAAATCAACAAGATTGTCCAATAATACTGAAGCACCTACAATATTTATGCGAAAAAGAATAGATGGGCATTATTACATTGTAGAAGCAGTTACCGATGCAAAAACGAAGCAGGATGTCGTTGTAACAGCATTTATTGAGGAAGTAGGAAAAGAATCATCAAAATCTAAAGATATGTTTAAAGGAGCCTATCATGTGGTGAATGCACTTGAAAATTCAAGCCCCACACCTAACGTCCGAAACGACCATGAAAATAGCTCCTTTGATAATAGTATATCCAATTCTGCTGAAAATGTCAACGAAACCCAGTATAATTCAAAGAAAATCGAGGGCTTTAATGATCTTGACAAAGCCCTGGATCGTTTGGTGGGAATGTACAAGGGAAATGAAAATACTGCTTCCATGTACGCAGAAATGAAATCTGCAATCAACGAGTACCTTCAGACGGGGAATCAGAGTGCTATTGACAAGGCTGTAACACTGGCCGCAGAGATCGACGACAGTATGAAGGGGCATTCCTATACCCGGAAGGGAAGAGGTAAGGGCACTGCGAAGTCTCAGAATAACCGTGTGACAACCTCTTTCACAGAGGGAGAATTTGTCGATACTCTGATGTCGTATGGAAAATATTTGCGAGATGCGGCAAAGAAGAGCACAGCGAATGTGAATCAGCAGAGTAATACGGCTCCTGTACAGAATGTACAACAGAACGTTGGACAGAACAACGTGCAGGTGCAACAGAACACAGATCAGACCGGAAATCAACGTATGCGGAGTTACAATGACACACTTGTCAATAAGACGGATGCACCACAGGCACTGAAAAATGAATTTATTGCCAATCCGGATATGTATACTCAGTTGAGCAATGCGGATACCAAAGCAAAAGCTGATGCAATTCTTGCCAGTGGTAACATTGATTCTGCCATTGCTCAGTTCCGACAGATGATCGATGGAACTAAAAAGGATCCCGCGGCAGTTCCTCTGGGATATAATATTGCAAAAGAACTGACCAATGCTGGTAGAGTGGATGAAGCTGTGCAGATTGTAAGAGACATGAGTAAGGCTCTGACAGAATCCGGACAATTCTCTCAGGCAGCGGCAATCACAATGCTGAATAATGATCCGCAGGCGGCCATGCGTTATCTTGTCCGTGAGATTGACAGCATGAACGAAGCCGGGCAGAAGAAATTCAAGGATAAGTGGAAGAATTTCGAGATGACCGACAGTGAGGTGCAGCAGTTTGCGAATATTGCCCCCGGGGACACGGATGCAATTAAGGCGGCGTATGAGAATGTGTATAATCGTCTGCGTAAGGAATACCCTGTCACAATGACGGAGAAGCTCATGGAACTGCGTAGAGTATCTATGCTGCTAAATGCACGTACCAACGTAAGAAACGTGGTTTCTAATGCGTTTATGATGCCTATGCGGTGGACTGCTGACAGAGTGACGGCACTGGGAGAGGGCGCATATAAGCTCATTCACCCGGAGTATCAAAGTACTCAATCTGTTAATCCGGTTGCTTCTAAGGAATCCAGGCAGCTTGCATCTGAAGCGTTTGAAACTGTGAGAGAAGAACTGTTGGGAGACAACAAGTACAATGATGCGCAGGGAGCTATCAGGGATAAGCAGATATTCAAGGGTAGTAAGTTCTCGGAGATGTTCGATAATCTGACTAATGGTGCATTGACCAGAGCCAACCAGGCTATGGGAAAGGATGTATCTCCTTCACTCATGGAGACAGCAAGGAACTTTACATATTATCTTTTGGAAAAAGGAGATGATGTGTTTGTCAAGAAGAACTTTGAATCTCGTATGGCTTCCTATTTGGAAGCACAGGGAATCACAGATCTCGAGAGTATTCCGGCAGATGCCTATACCCTTGCTACACAGGAGGCATACAAAGCAACATTTAAGGACGATACGAAGCTAGCAACCATACTGAGTGATGTTAGACGGACACTTGGTGTGCCCGGTGACATTGTTATGCCTTTTACAACGACACCCGCGAACATTGCAATGAGAGGTATTGACTACAGTCCCACCGGCGTTGCAAATGCGTTGGTAAAACTGAAAAATGCTAAGAGCAATGTGGAAGTGTCCAATGCGCTTACTCTTTTAGGACAGGGAGCAACAGGAACTGCGGCTATCGCTGTTGGATATGCGCTGGCACAGTCCGGTGTCATCCAGGGCGCATTGTCCGATGATAAGGATGAATCACAGTGGGAAAAATCTCATGGTAAGCTGGCGTATTCTGTCAAGGTAGGAGACAACTATTATACTTTTGACTGGGCCCAGCCGGCATCTATACCCATTATACTTGGCACAACGATATATCAGTGCATGCAGGATTCTGACAATGCCTTGGATACCATTTATCAGGGAGCAGTGGCAGCTACAAATGCCTGGTCAGATCTGTCTCCTTTACAGACGTTGACTGATATATTCGGTGGAAATGGTACGCCGGCAGAGAATGTTGCAGACACGTTTTTGGAAGCACCTCTCGGATGGATCCCGGCACAGTTAGGAGCTGCTGCACGTATCGGTGATACCACACAAAGAGTTACCTACGATAATACCAGCAAACTGAATAACATCATCAATCAGGCAAAGTCAAAAATTCCCGGTCTGTCACAGACGCTTCCGGTGGCCTATGATACCTGGGGAAATCCCATCAAACGGCAGGATTCCACGTCGGAGGCGGCAGTTGCTAACCTGTTGAACCCCGGACAACTTGGAAATGCTACTGAGACACCGATTGACAATGAAATCAGTAATCTGTATGCTGTCACGGGTGATGCCGCTGTATTTCCTAAGAAAGCGGCATGGAGTTATAAAATCAATGGGGAAACTGTAAAGCTGAACAGCGAGCAGTATTCTGAGTATCAGCGTGTCATGGGGCAGAATGCATACGGTATGGCATCGGCACTGATCAACTCCGCCTCCTATAATAATATGAGTGACGATCAGAAAGCCGGAGCAATAGCAGATCTGTATAATTTTGCAGATGCACTGGCAAAGACGGAACTTCTTGGATATGATATTGAATCATCCCAAACCTATAAGAAGATGTATGAGATCTATCAGGACAAGGGAGCCGCCGGTGTTGCAACATTCCTCGGAATTAAACAGAGTATGGATAGCAACAAGGCAGAGGACAAGGTTGCAGCCGTAGCGGATATTCCTGGATCTGATGAGGATAAGGGATATTATTTATCGTTATTGATCGGAAACCTGTCAAAAGAGGCACAGACCGCATATGATTATAATGGCTATCCCGGAGTATACTGGTACTATGCACAGAAGACAGGCATCGGAGATTATAGCGGGTATAAAGAATCCAACTATAAAAAGATTCAGAGCATGTTGGATGGCACATATACGGACCCTGTGGCGAGCAGCCATGAAGAATCACAGGCAAAGATACAGGCTATGCTTGACGGGACCTACGAGAGTACTTACGGATCCGGGGCAAGTAATGAGAACCAGCGTAAGATAGCGGCAATGATAAACGGTACTTATACTGGCAATCAGGACAGTGATTACCAGGCACGGTTACAGAGAATAAGAGAGATGCTGAAATAATGAGAAGCGGGGAGTGAAATGCTCTTCGTTTTTTCGTTATATCATAAAGTTACAGCGATTAGATTTCGTGTTGCATTTCGTGTTGCATTTTGCAGAAACGTGTTGCATTTTTCGACAAAAAAGCTTCCGAATCGGAAATAATGAAAAGTGCGGGAATGCCGATAAATACCGGCTTTCCCGCACTTTCAACGAAAATCCAAAGAAGCAGATAACGGGAATCGAACCCGCCTTTCCAGCTTGGGAAGCTAGCGTTCTACCGATGAACCATATCTGCAAATGGAACAAAAGTATTATAACTGATATTGTTTCCTTTTTCCAGTATTTTTTGAAAAAAACAGAATATTTCAGGATAGCATCAGCCGCCGAGTGTTCTACGGGATATTCAATAAGGTGAACCTAGACACTGGCGATACGGGCGAACCGCACTCCTCCCGGAACTGATGCCAAGGTTATTATATAACGATACGCAGAAGGACACAATGGGAAAATTGTTGACAATTATCCGATTTCGGATTATAATGCTGCTTAGTCCGAAATCGGATAAAAAGGAGGAAAGCTTCTATGGAAGAGAACAGAGGAAAATCTTTTGCACAGATCACATTGTACAATAAGCTGATCAAGGAGATGGACGATCTGTACCGGGTCTATGCTAAAAACTGTAATCTCTCGGAGACGGCTTTCTGGATTCTGTATTGTATCCGGGAGCGGGAAGAGGCGTTCACCCAGCGGGAAATCTGCGAATACTGGTTCTACACGCCCCAGACGGTTAACTCCGCATTGAAAAACATGACGGAGGAAGGTCTGCTTACTCTGCAGGCGGAGGAAGGCAATCGCAAGAGTAAGAGAATCTATCTCACGGAGAAGGGGAAAGAGATCGTAGAGAGGATCGTGGAGCCGCTGATGGATGCAGAACGCCGGGCACTGGCGGCGATAGGGGAGCAGGAGACGGAAGCGTTTCTGCGTACCATGAAAAAACAAACGGAATTATTCCGGGGAGAAATTGCGAAACTGACAGAAAGAGAGAAATAGAGAAAATCATGAAAATACAGTTATCCGATCATTTTAGCTATAAGCGGCTGCTGCGCTTCGTGGCACCGTCCATTTTAATGTTGTTATGTACTTCGGTGTACAGCATCGTAGACGGCTTCTTTGTATCCAACTTTGTAGGCAAGACACCTTTCGCTGCCCTGAATCTGGTGATGCCGGTGCTGATGGGCGTAGGAACCATCGGATTCATGTCAGGTACCGGAGGAAGTGCGGTGGTCTCCATGACTCTGGGAGAGGGGAAAAAGGAACTTGCCAACGAATATTTTTCCCTGATCGTATATGTGACATTGGCTGTGTCCATCGTGGTGGCACTGATCTGTTTTGCCCTGGCACCGCAGATTGCCCTGGCACTGGGAGCAAACGGAGAACTGGAAGCGGATTGCGTGCGTTATTCCCGAATCCTGTTCCTGTCCACTCCAGCGTTTGTCATGCAGTATTTATTCCAAAGCTTTTTTATCGCAGCGGAGAAACCGACTTTAAGTTTAAAGATAAATGTGATCGCGGGGCTGACCAACGCAGTGCTAGACTATGTGCTGATCGTGGTATTTCCGCTGGGACTGGCGGGAGCGGCACTGGCTACCGCAGCGGGACAGATCGTTGGCGGAGTGATTCCCGTGATCTATTTTGCCGGAGAGAATAGTAGTTTACTGCGGCTGGGAAAGGCAAAGTGGCATGGAAAAGTCATCTGGCAGACCTGCACGAACGGTTCCTCCGAAATGGTGACAAATATTTCCACATCTATCGTGAGTGTTCTTTATAATTTTCAGTTGATGGAGGCGGCGGGAGAGAACGGTGTGGCGGCTTACGGCATCATCATGTACGTGGACATTATTTTCATGACGCTGTATCTGGGCTATTCTCTGGGATCTGCCCCTGTGGTCAGCTACCATTACGGTGCGGGCAATCACGCGGAGCTGAAAAATCTGTGCCGGAAAAGTCTGGTCATCATCTCTGCCTGTGGCGTGATCTTACTGACCGCTTCCCAGATCCTGGCGGGTCCCCTGGTGAAAATCTTCGCAAGCTACGATCAGGAACTGCTGGAAATGACCACCTGGGGATTCCGGATCTATGCGATTGCCTTTTTGGTCCGTGGCATGAACGTGTGGGGATCCTCCTTCTTCACTGCTCTGAACAACGGAGCCGTATCCGCGGCGATCTCCTTCCTGCGTACCTTCGTGTTCCAGATCGTCATCGTGCTGATCCTGCCGAAACTCATCGGCATTACCGGCGTATGGCTGTCCATCGTGCTGGCAGAGTTCCTGTCACTGTTTGTGACGTTTGGATTTTTAATTGCAAAGAGAAAACAATATCATTATGCTTAAAGTAATCCGGTGTGACACGTAAAAACAGTGCGCACCGGATTGTTTTCTTGACAGAAAAATGGCAAATACTTATACTGAAAGTGCACTTTGTTTTCCATAAAAGCGCAGAAACGAGGAAATAAAATGGGTGTTTTATCGAACTTAGAACCGAAGAAAGTATTTTACTATTTTGAAGAGATCACGAAGATCCCTCACGGCTCCGGCAACGTGGAGCAGATCAGCGATTTTCTGGTGGATTTTGCGAAGGAACATAATCTTTTCTATATACAGGATGCCATGAAAAATGTCATTATGGTCAAGGAGGCGACTCCCGGATACGAGAAAGAGCCGGTGGTGATCCTGCAGGGGCACATGGACATGGTGGCGGTGCAGACACCGGATTGCACCATGGATATGAAGACGGAAGGTCTGAAAGTAGGCATCGACGGAGACAGCATCTATGCAGAGGGCACCAGCCTCGGCGGTGATGACGGTATTGCTGTGGCATATGCACTGGCATTGCTGGATTCCGAGGATATTAAGCATCCCCGCCTGGAAGTCATTATCACGGTGGATGAGGAAGTCGGTATGGACGGTGCCAGAGAGATCGACCTGTCTACGCTGCAGGGACATCGCATGATCAATCTGGATTCCGAGGACGAAGGCATTTTCCTGACCAGCTGTGCCGGCGGTGCCAGAGTGAACTGCCGTTTCCCGATGAAAAAACAGGAGCTGACCGGCGTGCGCTATGAACTGGAAGTCTCCGGTCTCTTAGGCGGACATTCCGGTGGAGAGATCCACAAGGAGAGAGGCAATTCCAACTGCATTTTAGGAAGACTTCTGTGGAAGTTGTCTGAAAAAATGCCCGTAGAACTGGTATCTGCGGACGGAGGACTGGCAGACAATGCCATCCCCAGACAGATCAAAGCGGTAGTCGCAGTAGAAGAAAAAGATGCGGAAAGCTTAGAACAACAGGTAAAAGCCTTGGCAGCGGAACTTGTAGCGGAACTTGCTACCAAGGATCCGGATGTCAAGGTAACCGCGAAAAAATTGTCAGACACAACAGAGACAATAACCTGCGCTGCACCGGAATCTACGAAGCGTGTGGCAGCCTTTTTACAGGCAACTCCCAACGGCGTACAGACCATGAGCGCAGATATGCCGGGACTGGTACAGACTTCCCTGAATCTGGGTATCCTGAAAGCGGACGCAGAAGTCCTGCGGGCAGAGTATTCCGTAAGAAGCAGCGTGGAAAGCGAGAAGGACAACCTGATTGCAAAACTGGCGGCACTGGTGGAACTGACCGGCGGTGAGTATGTGGTGACCGGAGATTATCCCGGCTGGAAGTACCGCGTGCATTCTCCTCTGCGGGAAAAAATGGTGAAGCTCTATGCGGAAATGTATGGCACCGAGCCCAAGGTAGAAGCTATCCATGCAGGTCTGGAGTGCGGACTGTTAGGCAGCAAGATTGCAGACCTCGACTGTGTATCCATGGGACCGGATATGAAGGACATTCATACGACAGAAGAGACATTAAGCATTTCTTCCACGAAGAGAGTGTGGGAATATTTAGTGAAAGTATTGGAGACAAAAGACTGATGAGCGATAAGATTTTATTCCAGTGTGATTATAATGAAGGTGCCCATCCCAAGGTGCTGGAGCGGCTGGTGCAGACCAACATGGAACAGACCCCGGGTTACAGTGAGGATAAATACTGTGAAGAGGCGCGGAAGAAGATCCGTAAGGCATGTGGGAATGACGGTCTGGCAGTACATTTCCTCGTAGGCGGAACCCAGACCAATGTCACCGTGATCAATGCGGCACTCCGCAAACATCAGGGTGTACTCTGCGCCACCACGGGACATATCAACGTTCATGAGACCGGCGCGGTGGAAGCCTGCGGACATAAGGTATTGGGATTACCCAGTCCCGACGGCAAGATCACGGCAGCACAGGTGGCAGAGGCTTATGAAGCACATATTCACAATGACAGCTTTGAGCACATGGTACAGCCGAAAATGGTATACATCTCTAATCCCACCGAAGTGGGAACCATTTACAGCAAAGCGGAACTGACCGCTCTGTCCGAGACCTGTCACAAATACGGACTATATCTGTTCTTAGACGGAGCAAGACTGGGTTACGGACTGGCAGCACCGGACAATGATCTGACCATGCAGGATATCGCATCACTATGTGATGTCTTTTATATCGGCGGAACCAAAGTCGGTGCGCTGTTCGGAGAAGCAGTAGTAATTCGGAATCCGGAGCTGGCGCAGGACTTCCGGTATATTATCAAGCAGAACGGCGGTATGCTTGCCAAGGGAAGACTGCTGGGACTGCAGTTTGACGCTCTTTTCACAGATGGTCTCTATCAGGAGATATCTGTCCATGCTATTGCCATGGCGGAGAAGCTGCGGGAAGCATTTACAGCGAAGGGTTACACCTATTTAGCACCCAACCGGACGAACCAGATCTTTGTCATTGTACCGGATGCCCATCTTGCAAAAATTGCGGAGCAGTTCGAGTACAGCTATGACCAGCGGATCGATGCCACCCACAGCAGCGTACGTTTCTGCACCAGCTGGGCGACGAAGGAAGAAAACGTGGATGCGCTGATCCGATGCGTAGAGGCATTATAGAATCCGGTTGTGTAAAAATTTACAGTAAGATATGAAAAAAAGACATTCCGCGGATGCACCGTCGGAACTATAATTACAGAGTAACTTAACAGAAAGCCATGTGTCCATTCTCCCTTTGGCACATGGCTGTAACTTCATTTACGGAGAAAAAGTATGAGTACATTTGATTATAACAAAGTAAAAGATCCGAACTTTTTTCAGGAGAACAGACTTCCTGCCCATTCCGACCACAAAAGTGACATTCAGAAGCTTTCCCTGAACGGTCTGTGGAAGTTCGCATATGCACCGAATTTCAAGGTGTCTGCACATGGTTTTGAAGCCGCAGACTACGACTGCAAATGCTGGGCGGATATCCGTGTGCCTGCCCACATCCAGATGGAGGGCTATGACAGCCCGCAATACGTGAACCTTCAGTATCCCTGGGACGGCAGAGAAGAGGTAAAGCCCGGAGAAATTCCGGAGCGTTTTAATCCGGTGGGACAGTATGTGAAATATTTTACCGTCCCCGAAGGATGGGAAGAAAAGCCGCTCTATATCTCTTTTCAAGGTGTGGAAAGTGCTTTTGCCCTGTGGATGAACGGAACTTATGTGGGCTATAGTGAGGATACTTTCACTCCCTCCGAATTTGATCTGACCCCTTACGTGAAAGAGGGGGAAAATAAGCTGGCGGTGCTGGTGTTCAAATGGTGTGGCGGAAGCTTTTGCGAGGATCAGGATTTCTTCCGTTTTTCCGGTATTTTCAGAGAGACCTATCTGTATACCGTACCGAAGGTGCATGTGTGGGATCTGAAGGTACAGCCCCTGTTAGATGACAGCTTTACAGAAGGAACGCTGTTACTGGACCTGAAACTGCAGGGAAAAGGCAGAGTACAGGGGATGCTGACCGCTGCAGACGGAAGTGTCGTGGGTGAACTGACGGCAGGCGTAGAGGAGACGGCACATTTTGAGATGACCGTGGACAGACCGAAGTTGTGGAGCGCGGAGGTGCCGAATCTCTACGACCTGACACTCAGAGTGCTGGATGAGGATGGCAATGCCCAGGAGACCATTGGGCAGAAGATCGGCTTCCGCCGTTTTGAATTAAAAGATTCCCTGATGTTGTTAAATGGCAAACGGATCGTGTTCAAGGGCGTGAACCGTCACGAATTCAGTTCCCTGTCCGGCAGAGTGCTGAGAGAAGAGGAACTTCGTCAGGATCTGATCACCATGAAACAGCACAACATCAATGCAGTCAGAACCTGTCATTATCCCAATGATTCCAGACTTTATCCGCTGTGTGATGAGCTGGGACTGTATCTGATCGATGAGTGCAATCTGGAATCCCATGGCTCCTGGGATCCCATTATCCGCGGCAAAGAGGAAAACGCTACACCCGTGCCGGACAGCAGACCGGAGTGGCACGACATTATGTTGGACCGCGCCAATTCTATGTACCAGAGGGACAAAAATCATCCCAGCATCCTGATCTGGTCCTGTGGAAATGAGTCCTACGGCGGGAAAAATATTTTCGACATGTCACAGTTTTTCCGCACCGAGGATCCGGGAAGACTGGTGCATTATGAGGGCATTTTCCATGACAGAAGCTATCCGGCTACCAGTGACATGGAGAGCCAGATGTATACTCCGGCGGCGGAGATCGAAGCATGGCTTCAAAGGGATCGCAGTAAGCCTTTTATCTGCTGTGAATATTCCCATGCCATGGGCAATTCCTGCGGTGCCATGTTCAAATATACGGATCTGGCAGACAGAGAGCCTCTGTATCAGGGCGGATTCATCTGGGATTACGTGGATCAGTCCATTACGAGAAAGGACCGCTACGGCAGAGAATATCAGGCTTACGGCGGCGATTTTGACGAACGCCCCACCGACTATAATTTTAGCGGCAATGGTATCGTCTACGGCGGTGACCGCACACCTTCCCCGAAGATGCAGGAAGTGAAATACAATTACCAGAATATCACGGTGGAAGTGGAAGAGGACACCCTGACTATTCATAATAAGAATCTGTTTGTCAGCACCGGAAGTTATGACTGTGTCATCGAGATTGCAAGAAACGGGCAGAAGATCAGTGAGCAGCTGCTTGTGACCGATGTGGAACCGCTGACTAGCGTGAAGCTCCCTTCACCGGTAAAACTGCCGACGACGTCCGGAGAATATGTGGTCACCGTATCTTTTCGGCTGAAGAAGGATACTCTGTGGGCAAAAGCAGGGCATGAAGTAGCTTTCGGACAGGGCGTTTTCCGGAAAGAATGCCCGGAGGTCTTCGCAGATCGTCCCATCGCTGTGAAAAAGCCCTTGACGGTCATTCACGGCAATTACAATCTGGGAGTGCGTGGCGAGGAATTCGAAGTGCTGTTTTCCTATAATGCAGGAGGTTTAACTTCTTATCGTTACGGCGGAAAAGAGCTGTTAAAGACCATGCCGAAGCCCAACTTCTGGAGAGCTCCCATCGACAATGACTGCGGCAACGATATGATGGCACGTTACGGGCAGTGGAAACTTGCCAGCATGTATGTAAGTACCCATGGTACACCGGAACCGAATCCTGTGGTGACAGAAGAAGCTGACAAAGTAACGGTAACCTATCATTACAGCCTGCCCACCAGACCGGTGGCTTACTGCGATGTGACCTATGAAGTATACGGTGACGGCACGGTGAAGACTACGTTGTCCTATGATCCTGTGAAGGAGCTGGGAGATATGCCGGAGTTCGGCATGGTGTTCAAGGTGGATGTGGACTATGACCATGTGGAATGGTACGGCAACGGACCGGAGGAGACTTATGTGGACAGAATGCGGGGCGCGAAGCTTGGCCTTTATAAAAACCTCGTAAGCGACAATATGTCCCGCTACATGGTACCTCAGGAATGCGGCAACAAGACGGAGGTCCGCTTCGCAAAGGTGACGGATGCACTGGGCAGAGGACTTCTGTTTGCCGGAGATAAAATGCATTTCTCCGCGCTGCCCTACACACCCCATGAGATGGAAAACGCCATGCACCCTTACGAACTGCCCGAGGTACACTACACTGTGATCCGCGCGGCATTGCAGCAGATGGGTGTCGGCGGTGACAATAGCTGGGGAGCCCTGACTCATGAGGAATTTTTGCTGGATGCCGGGAAGAAGATGGAATTCATCTTTTATATGAAGGGTATCTAAAGAGATATGAGATTGTTTATCAATAAGGCAAGATAGACTTTCGATCTTTCGCAATTGTGGTACAATAAAAACGATAAAACAAAGTATTATGAAGGGAGCGAAAGAAAAAGGCAAATGCAGAAAATAAGACTTACAGAGTCGATACCGATGGCTTTTTCGGAGAACTGTTCCAGTCGGAGGAGGACAAGTATCCGGGAAAAGCGCTGATCCGTTTTAGCGACAGCGACGGTGGAATCGAACTGGCGCGGACGTTAGCCGGCGTCTTTCAGGCGAAAGGTCTGACCACGCAGGCTTTAGCCTATGTGGCTGGAGGAAGGTCTGCCAAAGCAGTTTTCTGCGGTGCCTATTGATACACTGGAGGCGGCAGCAAAGCGTCTGCATGTGATATGGGCTATGAAAAAGTAGGCCTGTGGGGCATTTGTCAAGGATAAGGGGATTTCCTTTATCAAGGGAAGCAGCTGGAGCTTTCACGGAAAAGAGCTGCCCTACAGCCCTTACGGAATGGAGAAATTCCCCATGAGCCAGATCCTGAAGAAAAGCATCAAACTACGGTACGTCTCCATGTATGACTTATACCTGACCCTTGTGGAGAATCCCAACCCGGAGGCTGTGATTGCGGCAGAGAAGATCACCGGACCGATCCTGCTGATCTTTGGAACTGCCCCAGATCAAATTCTTCAAAGGCGACCGGGGCAAAAATAAAGAGGGCGGTCACAATGCCCGCATGGATTCTCTGGAGAAAACACTGGAATTTGTATCCAGATGGTAAAAAATATGCAGATACACAAAAAAGTCCTTGATAAACAAGGACTTTTTTATGATCGGAGTGGCGGGATTCGAACTCGCGACCTCCGCCTCCCTAAGACGGCGCTCTAACCAAGCTGAGCCACACCCCGAAACGCAAGTAAGATAATACCATGGAATTTTACAAAAAGCAAGAGTTTTTTTATAAAAAGTTAATTTGCCCATTTTGAGACTATTGTCGTACAATAATGTCAAAGAAATAATACATAAAACAGTGGAGGATGGGCTATGGCCAATACGACGAAACTGGCACTGGAAGCAGCTTTGAAAAAAGAGCTTCTCACGAAGCCTTTGGACAAGATTACCATTAACGAACTGGCGGAGGACTGCGGCATCAGCCGCATGGCTTTTTACTATCATTTCAAGGATATCTACGATCTGGTAGAGTGGGTCTGCGTGGAAGACGGCACAAAAGCCCTGCAGGGGAAGAAGACCTACGAGAACTGGCAGGAAGGATTTTGTCAGATCTTCGAGGCGGTGCAGGAGAACAAACCTTTCATTGTGAATGTCTACCGCTGCGTGGACAGGCAGAAGATCGAAAGTTATTTAAACAAGCTGACCTATCAGCTCATCGCGGACGTGGTGGAGGAAAAATGCGCCGGGATGCAGGTGGCGGAGGAACACAAGAAATTCATTGCCGGATTTTACAAATACGGTTTTGTGGGTGTGATGTTAGACTGGATCGATAAGGGAATGAAAGACGACTATCATAAAATCGTGGACGAGCTTGCCATCACTTTATATGGAAACATCAGCCGCTCCATCGAAAATTTTGAACAGACGGATAATTACTTTACAAAACGGGAAGAATGATAAGAACTTTATCATTTGACCTCTTTTGTAAATTGGTTTTCTTATAAAAAAGAAGTATGATCCCTCTTGTAAACAGAAAAAACATTTGAGAGTCATCAAAGAAAGGTGGTAATCATTATGGCAAAGAAGAGTAACATCGGACTGGGACTGGCAGCACTGGCAGTAGGTGCAGGCGCAGTGGCAGCAGCAACCAAAGGACATAAGACAGAGGTGAAGAAAGAGGAGAGAAAGGCAGCCGTCAAGGCAGCCAAGAAAGACTACCGTAACACCGAGCTTGGAAGATATGACAAGAACAGCAAAGGCATCTATTATTCCAACGGTAATTACGAAGCATTCGCAAGACCCAAGAAGCCCGCAGGAGTGGATGAGAAGAACGCATACATCGTAGGCAGCGGTCTGGCATCTTTAGCAACAGCGTGCTTCCTGGTACGTGACGGACAGATGCCCGGTTCCCACATCCACATCTTAGAGGCAATGGATATCGCAGGCGGTGCCTGTGACGGTATCTACGATCCTGCTAGAGGTTACATCATGCGTGGCGGACGTGAGATGGAGAACCATTTCGAATGTCTGTGGGATCTGTTCCGCAGCATCCCCTCCCTGGAAGTACCCGGAGCCAGCGTGCTGGATGAGTATTACTGGCTGAACAAGGAAGATCCCAACTACTCCCTGTGCCGTGCAACGAAGGATTGCGGACAGGATGCCCATACCGATGGCAAGTTCAACTTAAGCCAGAAGGGCTGCATGGAGATCATGAAGCTGTTCATGACAAAGGACGAGGATCTGTATGACAAGACAATCGAAGATGTTTTCGATGATGAAGTGTTTAACTCCACTTTCTGGTTATACTGGAGAACCATGTTCGCTTTCGAAAACTGGCACAGTGCACTGGAAATGAAGCTTTATTTCCAGAGATTCATCCATCATATTTCCGGACTGCCTGACTTCAGCGCCCTGAAGTTCACCAAGTACAACCAGTACGAGTCCCTGATCCTTCCCATGAAGAAGTATCTGGAGGTAGCAGGCGTAGACTTCCAGTTCAACACCGAAGTGACTAATGTGATCTTCGATATCAATGACGACAAAAAGGTGGCAAAGGCTATCGAGTGCAAGGTAAAGGGAGTAGAGAAGGGCATCGTCCTCACCGAGAACGACCTGGTATTCGTTACTAACGGAAGTTGTACCGAGGGCACCATTTACGGTGATCAGAACCATGCACCCAACGGTGATGCAGAGGTTCGTACCAGCGGCGTATGGAGCCTGTGGAAAAATATCGCAAAACAGGATCCTTCCTTCGGACATCCCGAGAAGTTCTGTTCCGATATCTCCAAGACCAACTGGGAATCCGCTACCGTGACCACACTGGATGATAAGATCATTCCTTACATCACCAATATCTGTAAGCGTGATCCCAGAACCGGTAAAGTTGTAACCGGCGGTATCGTAAGCTGTCAGGATTCCAAGTGGCTTATGAGCTGGACTATCAACCGTCAGGGACAGTTCAAGGAGCAGGACAAGAATCAGGTATGTGTATGGGTATATGGCTTGTTTACCGATGTACCCGGCGATTATATCAAGAAACCCATGAAGGACTGTACCGGTAAAGAAATCACCGAAGAGTGGCTGTATCATCTGGGTGTGCCTGTAGAGGACATCGAAGATCTGGCAGAGCACAGCGCAGTCTGCGTACCTACCATGATGCCTTACATCACCGCATTCTTCATGCCCAGAACCAAGGGTGACCGTCCCGATGTCATTCCTGACGGCTGCGTGAACTTCGCTTTCTTAGGCCAGTTCGCAGAGACCCCGAGAGACACTGTATTCACCACAGAGTACTCCGTAAGAACCGCTATGGAAGCTGTTTACGGACTGCTGGGTGTTGACAGAGGTGTGCCTGAAGTATGGGGCAGCGTGTATGATGTCAGAGAGTTGCTGGACAGCAGCGTGAAGCTGATGGATGGCATGTCTCCTCTGGAGATCGAACTG
This sequence comes from Bacteroidaceae bacterium, assembly GCA_963630275.1. Lineage (GTDB taxonomy): Bacteria > Bacillota > Clostridia > Lachnospirales > Lachnospiraceae > Acetatifactor. The sequence continues at coordinate 55,386 of CAVGMD010000007.1, forward strand.
CCTGGACCTTTAAATGCACTGAAGAAGCCTCTGCTTCGCGTAGTCAAGGGCACTGTAGTGGAAAAACTGCTGCGTGACCACAACGTGATCAAGGACGGCATGCTGGATTAGAATTGCATATAGAATAAAGTGCGAAAACTTCCATCGGAAAAATTTCGGTGGAAGTTTTTTTCTGCAATAAAAATTCTGTAAAAACCATGTAAAGAAAGTTGAACAAATGTAAGCGGTTACATAATGCTAAAGTACTAGACAAAACATACAAAAACACAACGCTGAAATTTTACATTATGCACGAAAATAGGTACTATGTCAAAAGATTATCAATTCCGGCTTGATATTCCATTGGTAGATTGTTACAATATCAAAGTACTTAAAAACCGAAGACGAAATGCTCCGGTAATGGTTTGGGTTACAAAGTTTTGTCAAAAATATTATAAAAAGGGAGACAAAGAAGTATGAAGAAATGGGTATATTTGTTTACCGAAGGTAATGCAAACATGCGCGAACTGCTTGGTGGTAAGGGTGCGAACCTGGCTGAGATGACCAACATTGGTCTGCCGGTTCCTCAGGGCTTCACCATTACAACAGAGGCATGTACACAGTATTATGAAGATGGACGCGAGATCAATGAAGAGATCCAGGGTCAGATCAACGAGTACATTACTAAGATGGAAGAGATCACCGGCAAAAAGTTCGGTGACCACGAGAATCCTCTGTTAGTATCCGTTCGTTCCGGTGCGAGAGCATCCATGCCCGGTATGATGGATACCATCCTGAACCTTGGCCTGAATGAGACTGTTGTTAACGTAATTGCTGAGAAGTCCGGCAACCCTCGTTGGGCTTGGGACTGCTATAGAAGATTTATCCAGATGTATTCCGACGTTGTTATGGAAGTAGGTAAGAAGTACTTCGAGCAGCTGATCGATGCAATGAAAGAGAAGAAGGGTGTTAAGCAGGACGTTGAGCTTACCGCTGATGATCTGAAGGAACTGGCTGGTCAGTTCAAGGCTGAGTACAAGGCTAAGATCGGTGTAGACTTCCCTGATGATCCTAAGGAACAGCTGATGGGTGCTATCAAGGCTGTATTCCGTTCCTGGGACAACCCTCGTGCAAACGTTTATCGTCGTGACAATGATATCCCTTATTCCTGGGGTACTGCTGTTAACGTTCAGTCTATGGCATTCGGTAACATGGGTGATGACTGTGGTACCGGTGTGGCATTTACCAGAGATCCGGCTACCGGCGCTAAGGGCCTGTTCGGTGAGTTCCTGACCAACGCACAGGGCGAGGACGTAGTAGCAGGTGTTCGTACACCTATGAAGATCGCTGAGATGGCTGACAAATTCCCTGAGGCATTTGCTCAGTTTCAGGAAGTATGTAAGACTCTGGAAGATCACTACAGAGATATGCAGGATATGGAGTTCACCGTTGAGCATGGTAAACTGTACATGTTACAGACCAGAAACGGTAAGAGAACCGCTCAGGCAGCTCTGAAGATCGCTTGTGATCTGGTAGATGAGGGTATGAGAACCGAGGAAGAGGCAGTTG
>CAVGMD010000008.1:0-53156 GCA_963630275.1 Bacteroidaceae bacterium
CTGGGTATAAGAATAAGCAGACCGTAAGCAGACGTCGGTACTTAGCGGTCGTACTTTGACCGCTTATGTACCGCTACGCTCTGCGACAGAGCGCGAGCGTGTCGCGTTTCTTATACCCTGCCAAGGGCTACGGAGATTCGATAGCATTCTTCATTAACTCTCCATTTACACGATCACAATCGGTGTCCGGTATTCGCTCACCATTTCTTTTTGGTTCTTCAGTGCCAGATTCCCCAGATAGATCTGATTTCTTAGAATATCCTGGTCCAGCATACGCAGAGCCTCGGGCGGAAGAGATTGTCTTGCATCTGCCAGGCTGGTGACGAGAGGGATGGAACTGTTCTTCTTGAGCTCGGTGAGGAGAGGAGCAGCATCCTTGCGGAAGCCCAGCACTCTGGCGTAGGAAATATAATCTTCAGCCTTACAGCTCTCGAATTCTTCCTTGGTCATATTCAGTAAAATATGCAGCAGACATCTGCTGATGCGGGTGTAGGTCATATCCTTGCTCTTGATCAGATCGCAGAAAGAAGTGTATCCTGCGAAGGATGGCAGAGTATTGTGGATACGGTCGGACAGATCCGAGGAAATATCCTGATACTTGTCGTAACCTTCGGAGTATTCTGTCAGCAGCTTATATTGCAGCGCCGCGGAAAAATCATCCGCATACAGCGGATTCTGTTCATCCAGCGAAGCCCGCAATATCTCATAGGCATTTTCCGGCATCTGGGATGACAGATAGGTAAGATCATGCCCGGCAGCTACGGATTGCCGAATGGCGATAGCGGAACACTGGTTGGTCCCCAGCCGCTTATCGTGATAATTCGCACCCACACGGGTGGTAGTGAAAGGAACAATCTTACTGTTCCTTGACATTAGAGCCTTCAGATATTCGATTCCCAGTATATTATTCGGAGAGGACAGCACATCTTTGTCATCACTTAAGGAAGGTGCGTACTGCAGCAAAGCCCAGGTCCTGGCAATCGGGAAAGACATTCCTTTTTTCAGATTACAGCGCAGGGATTCCACATAAGGCTCCGGCTCTGTATAGAAGATCTCGGCGATCCGGGACAGGGTATCGATGTTACCGCATTCGCTTCCGAAACACAGATTCGTGGTGACTCCCAGCTTGTCGAACAGGGCAACGGATCCTTTGGCGAAAAATTCCGCACTGGAAGCAGCGTAGCAGGTGGGAAGCTCCAGCACGAGATCCGCACCGCATTCCAGAGCCATTTTTGCCCGGGTGAACTTATCCAACAGAGCAGGGGCACCGCGCTGCATAAAGTTGCCGCTCATAACGATGATCGTATAATCGGCGCAGGTGGCTTCTTTGGCATGCTGCATCTGGTAAGCATGACCGTTATGAAAAGGGTTGTATTCTGCGACAATACCATTGACCTTCATAATATGGCTCCTTTCGTGAAAAGAAACATACGATAAAACGAATATAAATACAAGCTGGGTATGTGAAAAAAATAACATACGCTGAAAGCGTTTACATGTGCATGATTATCAGCATATTTTGCAATTAAAATTCAAGGGTTGTATCTGAAAATATACAATTTTGCGAACATTATGCCCTTGTCTACTTCAGATGTATTTAGTATAATATAAATACATCGGTTTGTTAAGATAAAACCAAAACTTTACAGAAGTTATTTGGGAGGAAGCGGGTATCCCCCGCCGGAAAGGAGAATGGATATGTCATACATTGACATGATTAAAGAGAGAGCAAGACTCGACAAAAAAACAATTGTATTACCGGAATCTAATGATAAGAGAACATTACTGGCTGCTGCCCGTATTGTGGAAGAGGGCATTGCAGACATCATTATGATCGGTGATGAAGAGAAGATCATGGATGGTGCAGGATGGCTGGAAGTTGACCTGTCCAAAGTTAAGGTAGTTAACCCTAAAACAACTCCCAAGTTGGATGACTATGTGAATTTATTATATGAAACCAGAAAAGCAAAGGGAATGACTCCCGAGAAGGCAAGAGAGATCCTGTTAAATGATTACCTGACCTTCGGTATCGTAATGGTTAAGGCTAACGACGCTGACGGTATGGTAGCAGGTGCATGTCACTCCACCGCAGATACCTTAAGACCCGCGCTGCAGATTTTAAAGACTGCACCCGGCGTTAAGCTGGTATCCGCATTCTTCGTTATGGATACCGTATTCAAGGATCAGGGTGAGAACGGAACTTTCCTGTTCGCTGACTGTGGTCTGAACCAGGATCCTACCCCCGAAGAGCTGGCTGCTATTGCAGATACCTCTTCCAGAAGCTTCAAGTCCCTGATCGGACCCAAGCCCGTTATCGCTATGTTAAGCCACTCCACCAAGGGCAGTGCAAAGCACGCTCTGGTTGACAAAGTAGTAGAAGCTACCCGTATTGCACATGAGGAGTATCCTCATCTGACCTTAGACGGCGAACTGCAGCTGGATGCAGCTCTGGTTCCCAGCGTAGCTAAGTCCAAGGCGCCCGGAAGCCCTGTCAACGGACATGCAAATGTTCTGATCTTCCCGAACCTGGATGCAGGTAACATTGGTTACAAGCTGGTACAGAGACTGGGTGGCGCAGAAGCTTACGGCCCTATGTTACAGGGTATCGCAAAGCCTGTTAACGATTTGTCCAGAGGATGTTCCTGGCAGGATATCGTCGGTGTCGTAGCACTGACCGCTGTACAGGCACAGCTGGTATAAGATTCGTATAGTTATTGAGAGAGAGGATTTTGATCATGAATATTTTAGTAATTAACTGCGGAAGTTCTTCCCTGAAGTTCCAGCTCATCGATTCCGAGACCGAGAAATGTATTGCAAAGGGTCTCTGCGAGAGAATCGGTATCGACGGAAGCCAGATTACCTATACCCCCAATGGCGGCGAGAAGGAGCAGACCGTAACTCCCATGCCGGATCATACCGAAGCAATCCGTCTGGTACTGGAAGCTCTGACCAACCCTAAGACCGGTGTGGTGAAGAGCCTGGATGAGATCGGTGCCGTAGGACATCGTATCGTACACGGCGGTGAGAAGTTCGCAGCATCTACCATCATTACCGATGAAGTTATGAAAGCCATCGAAGAGTGCAACGACCTGGCTCCTTTACATAACCCTGCGAACCTGATTGGTATCAATGCCTGCAAAAAGCTGATGCCTACCACTCCCATGGTAGCTGTATTCGATACCGCTTTCCATCAGACCATGCCTGAGGAAGCTTATATGTACGGTCTGCCTTACGAGTATTATGAGAAATACAAGATCAGACGTTACGGTTTCCACGGAACCAGCCACTCTTATGTATCCAAGAAGGCTGCTGAGGTTCTGGGCAAGAAGTACGAAGATCTGAAGATTATCGTATGCCACTTAGGTAACGGTGCCAGCGTATCCGCAGTTAAGAACGGCAAATGTGTAGATACCTCCATGGGTCTGACTCCCTTGGAAGGTCTGATCATGGGAACCCGTTCCGGTGATATCGATCCCGCCATCATGGAGTTCATCGCTCACAAAGAGGGCAAGAACATCGATGAGATCATGACCGTTCTGAACAAGAAGTCCGGAGTATACGGTCTGTCCAACAACCTGTCTTCCGATTTCCGTGATCTGGAAGCCGGTTACAACAACGGCGATGCACACTGCATCCGCACCATGAATACCTACTGCTACCGTGTAGCAAAATACATCGGTTCTTATGTAGCAGCTATGAACGGTGTTGATGTGATCTGCTTTACCGCAGGTATCGGTGAGAACGCACCTCTGGTTCGTTCCCTGGTATGCGAGCATCTGGGCTACCTTGGAGTATCCATCGATGAGGATGCTAACCACAAGCGTGGCGAGGAGATCGCTATTTCCACCCCTGACAGCAAGACCACTGTTATGGTAATTCCTACGAATGAGGAACTTGCTATTGCCAGAGAGACAGTAAGTTTGGTAAAATAGGCTCGACGGAACCTTAAGAATGAGAACACCCATCAACCGGAGGCTTCGATTGGTGGGTGTTTTATTATGGTAGTGAATCAACAGAGGGAGAAAAATTATGAAGAAAAATGTGATTGTAGGACAGTCAGGAGGTCCCACCGCAGTAATCAATGCAAGCCTGGCGGGCGTCTATAAGACAGCAAAGGATATGGGGGCGGATACCATATACGGTATGCGTTACGGCATCCAGGGACTTTTGGAGAAGAAGATCGTGGATCTGGGGGAGAAGATCCGCAACGATATGGATGTGGAACTTTTGAAGAGAACACCTGCATCTTTCTTGGGATCCTGCCGCTATAAGCTGCCGGAGATCAGTGAAGACAAAGATATCTATGAGAAAATATTTGCAATTCTGGAAGAACTGGAGATTATGGCATTTTTCTATATCGGTGGCAATGATTCCATGGATACCATTAAAAAACTTTCTGATTACGCCCAGACGATTAACAGCCCGATCCGTTTTATCGGTGTACCCAAGACCATCGATAATGACCTGGAGGGTACGGATCATACGCCCGGTTACGGCAGCGCGGCAAAATATATTGCGACCGTTACCAAGGAACTGGTACGTGACGGTCTGATCTATGAGATGCAGAGCGTGACGGTCATCGAGATCATGGGAAGAAATGCCGGATGGCTTACCGGTGCTGCAGTACTTGCCAAGAGTGAAGACTGCGAAGGTCCGGATCTGATCTATCTGCCGGAGGTCCCTTTCGATGTGGACAACTTCCTGGAAAAGGTGAAGAAGCTGGTCAGTGAGAAACAGTCCATCGTCATCGCTGTATCCGAAGGTATCAAGACCGCAGACGGCAGATATGTCTGCGAACTGTCTGCGCATTCGGACAAGACCGATTCCTTCGGCCATGTGCAGTTATCCGGTACAGGTAAATATCTGTCCGACCTGATCATTGAGAAATTAGGCTGCAAGTCCAGAGCTATCGAATTGTCTACCCTGCAGCGCTGCGCCGGACATCTGACCTCCCGTGTGGATATCACCGAGGCATATCAGGTTGGCGGAACTGCGGTAAAGGCAGCTTTTGAGGGTAAGACCGGTCAGATGGTGATCCTGAAAAGAGTATCCCAGGATCCCTATATCTGCACTACAGATCTCTACGATGTGCATAAGGTAGCCAATCTGGAGAAAAAGGTGCCCCGTTCCTGGATCACGGAAGGGGGAGACTATGTGACCGCAGAGATGAAGAACTATATCGAGCCTCTGATCCAGGCGGAACTGACACCGATTATGATCACCGGTCAGCCCAGACACATTATTATTGATGATCTGCCGGATATAAAGTAAGCATAGATATAACGAATACTGATACAAAGGAGGTGGGAACATGCCGAAAGACAGGAAGAGAAAAAACATGCTGATCATAGTATGTATTACGCTCTTTGTGACTTTGTTGACGCTTGTTCCCGCCTTTTCTTTTTCCGTGACCGCAGCCAGAATAAGCGGAGAAGCTGTGGCGGAAGAGTATGGAAGGTATCAGTCCAGGCTTCAAAATGTAGAGAGGATCACGGATCTGGAGGAAAACGGATTTCGCCTGTTAGAGGACCAGGTATTTGCCATGCCGCTTCAGAAATTGCCGGAGGACACCCCGGAAGAGGCGGTGGATGAAGTCTGGTTCTATGCGGCATTGGATAAGCGGTACCACAGGCTGGCGGTTTTTATCGCAGATGATAACGGACAGGTCTTGTATAAAACGGACCAGCTGGAGGCGAATTACTGTTATCCGGGAGAACTGCGGCAGCCCATAGAGAAACTGGCATCGGTATCTTTCCAGGATGTGGACAATGACGGCGATACGGATATTATTCTCATCGCCCAGTGCCATAATGACAGAGGAGATTACCAGGAGGAATCTTATAAAGTGGGAGATGTGTTGTTCCAAGAGGATGGCAGCTTTTACAGGGACTATCGGATCTCGGACAAGATCAACCGCTTCGATATGAATAAAAATCCGGCGTGTATTCTGAACTTCGTGCGGGACGGACGTTCCACAGAGTTTCTCTATACCGCGGAGACAGACGGAGAACTGCTCAACCATAATTTCCGGGTGATCGAGGAACAAAGCTATACCCGTAATTTTGAAAAACTGGGAAAACTGAAAGTAGTGCCCGGGGTATACCGGATGGCGGAATATGATGTGTTTATGATCTATCTGATCGACGAACAGGGGAATATTGTTTGGAGTTTCCAGCCCATGGAGGATTACGACAATCTCTATGCGCTGAAGGGGATCCAGGGGAAGGATCTGGACGGCGATGGTCTGAAGGATCTGGTGGTATTTGCAAAATACAGTTACGAGGGAGATTCCGGGGAACTGTTAATAGACACCGTGTGTACCGTGTATTATCAGCGGACTGCCGGATTTGAAAAAGACGAAGATTTTACCGCAAATTATGAATGTACGGAGGAGGACACTTTAGAGGCACTGGTTGGGAAGATACGTGCTTACTGGGGGTGGCAGACATAATGATAAAAATATTGATCGTGGATGATGAAAAGCCGATCTGTGATCTGATCGATCTGAATTTGTCGGCAGCAGGCTATTTTTGCAAAAGTGTGCAGGACGGCATGAAGGCGATTGAATGTATCGAGCGGGAAAAATTCGATCTGATCTTATTGGATATTATGCTTCCGGGAGTGGACGGTTTTGGCATCATGGAATATATCAGACCGTTAAAGATCCCGGTGATCTTCATTACAGCCAAGGGAGATGTGAAGGACCGGGTAAAGGGACTGCGGCTCGGCGCAGAGGATTATTTGGTGAAGCCTTTCGACGTCGTGGAGCTTTTGGCGAGAGTGGAGGTCGTATTGCGCAGATTCCATAAGACAGGAGCACAGCTCTCCGCCGGAGATGTGGTGGTGGACATGGATGCCCGCATAGTGACCAAGGCGGGAGTCCCCGTGGTGCTGACCAACAAAGAATACGGACTTTTAGTGCTGTTTATCCAGAACAAAAACATTGCACTGTTCAAGGAAAGTCTGTATGAAAAAGTGTGGGACGAAGAGTATGACGGAGACAGCAGAACCTTAGAACTTCATGTGCAGCGCCTGCGCAAGAAAATGGGATGGGAGCGTCAGCTGGTGGCGGTCTATAAGGTAGGATACCGGCTGGAGATCGCATAACCCGGAGTGGGTAAAAGGAGAGATGTATGAAGTTTTCCTGGAAAATACTGTTTTGTACGATGTTAATCATGGCAGTGGCATGCGGAGCAAGCGGTTATTTTTTTGTAAATTATGTATTTCAGACCTCCATGGAGCGTGAGACCAGGCAGGCGCTTGACGAAAGCAGTATTTTGAGTTTCGCTTTTGAGACGGCGGCTTTAAATATTCCGTCCAAATATGATGTGCTTCCGGACGGAACAGTGGAACAGATCGGAGTATACCTGGAGAACAGCGGACAACACGGTAACATATTGCTGCGGATCAGCGATGAGAACGGTAAAGTGTTGTATGCCAGCGAAGGTTTTACCGGGGATACTTCTCTGTGGGAAGAACGCGGAGAAAATACGAGAGTGTACCGGGTGCTGCAGTCGGGGGATTCCTATTATATCCAGACACAGACCAGGATCAATGTCTCCGACCGTCTGCTGACGTTGGAGACCATGAAAAATGTAACTGCGGTATATACGGAGAGGACCAAAGGATTTCGGCTGTATCGTCAGGATACAGTGATCGTACTGTTGTGCAGCGGAGCGGTCATGACACTGATTGCCTGCTGGCTGACCAAACCCATCAGGCTGTTAACCCGCGCCACCGGCAAAATGGCGGAGGGGGAATACAGCTATCGCGCGGAGCAAATCAGCAATGACGAAATGGGGCAGCTGACCGCGGATTTCAACCATATGGCAGAGGCACTGGAACAGAATATTCAGAATCTGGAAAATGAAGTCAGAGCCAGAGAAGATTTTATTGCCGCATTTTCCCATGAACTGAAGACACCGTTAACTGCCATTATCGGCTATGCGGACATGCTGCGTTCCCGGAAACTGGATGATGAGAAGCATTTCTTGTGTGCCAATTATATCTATACCGAGGGAAAACGTCTGGAGACCATGGCACTCAGACTGTTGGACATCATTGTGACCAGACGGGAAGAGATCGAGCGTAAGACTACGAATGGCTCCGGGATTTTCTCGTATCTGCAGGAAATCTATAATGAGAATAAGAGCCCGGAAGGCGGCAGGGTGAAGGTTGACATTCACTGGGAAAAGGGAGAACTCTATGCCGAGGAGAACCTGTTGAAGACTGTTTTAATCAATCTGACTGACAATGCCATCAAAGCCTCCGAGGAGGGGCAGACCGTGGAAATCACAGGAAAACGTCTGGAGAACGGATATTATTTTCAGGTGCGGGATGAGGGAATCGGTATCCCTGAGGAAGAAGTTCATAAGATCACGGAAGCTTTTTATATGGTGGATAAATCCAGATCCAGGGCTCATAACGGAGCGGGACTGGGACTTGCGTTGTGCACCGCTATTCTGGAACTGCATCACAGCAGCCTGAAGATTGAGAGTACGCTGGGTTCCGGAAGCTGTATGAGCTTTCTGATTCCGGATGAGGGGGTGAAGTCGGATGAATAAATGGAAGAGCTGTTCTTTGGGCTTTGCGGTAGCAGTGGTGGTCATCCTGGCGGCTCTGTGGGGACCGGAATGGATCGCAGACAGAAGAGATGCGAGACTCTTAAACAGTATTACCACAGAGGCAGTGGAAGGCGCGGAAGGATATCGTTACCGCATGAGCAGCAATCAGAAACTGTATCTTTTGGGACGATGCCTGAGCAGTCAGACCCTGCCGGAGAGTGAACTGCGTTCCCTGACCAGAGTGGACAATGAGACAGACAACTACGGAGAAATGACGGGTACCTATGCGTTTGTGGAGAACCGCCAGCAACCGGGAGAGGGACAGATCCAGGAGGAAGCGGTATATGAAGCATGCAACCGGGAGATTCAGACCCTGAAGGAGCAGGGAATTCTTCCCGGGGAAGTAAAGGAAGTGTCGGAAGACTCTTACGAAGCGGTGATCTGTTCAGCCATAGATGTGCTGGAGCCGAGAAACAATCTGGCGGTGTGGAAGATCAGTCTGTCTACGGACGTACGGAATGCGGATAAGAGTAATCGTTTTCTGGACATTTATCTGGATGCGGATACCGGTAAAATCTATGAATTCTATGTCCGCACCGGACAGCAATGGGAAGATATCGATACGGATGCCATGATCGACCGGTATGCGGAATATCTGGAACTGACCGACCTGGAAAAATACGAAGATCAAAATCCGCTGCTGGAGGCGACACCGTATTTTGCCAAGTATACTTTTCCGGGGGAAGAGGAAGGCAGTACCACGGTGACCATCGGTTATTATGAAGGAATTCGAGAGCTTTTCCTCAAAGTGGGAAAATAGAAAAATAAAATACGCAAAGAATTTTTTCAAAAAAGATTAAAATCACTACTTGACGTTAGTACACTAAAGCAGTAATATAAATAAAAATTAAATACAGCGGTTAGAAACCATTGATGTGGAGATAAAAACAGTTCGTGCACTTACAGAGAGACCGGAGGCTGAGAAAGGTTGGAACGCAGGTTGTTAAATGGACCACGGAGGGCGCAGTCAAAGAGGACATATGGAATCATGAGACCTCAAGTATTCTGCGACGTGAGGGCATACGTCAGTTGTCGGGGATATGTTGGTATCCTGTAAGAGCACAAGTAATTGTGAAGCAAGGTGGCACCGCGGGAAATGTAGATGACCCGTCCTTGACAGAAGTAGATTCTGTCATGGGCGGATTTTTTTGTAACCTTTTCAGAGCCATGAAATATTGGCATATATTCGTCGAATGCTTGCATTCGTAAGAATATATGAAAATATTTCTTTGGCGAGATAGCCTCAATGAGCAAAAAGAAAGCCTCGAAGAGGCGATTTTGCGAATGGAGCGCTGAAAAGGTGTGGGAAAAAATAAATTAAAGGAGGAGTACCGGAATGAAGATCACACCCACACTGGAAGAATGTAAAAATATCGCAGCAGAGGGGAACTACGGAGTGATTCCCATAAGCACAGAGCTGTATGCGGATATGACAACACCGATCGAAGTGCTTAGAATCTTAAAAAAGGTCAGCGGCCATGTCTATCTGCTGGAAAGCGCGGAGGCGGATAAGCGATGGGGCAGGTATTCCTTTTTAGGTTATGATCCACTGCTGGAGATCACCTGCTATAACGGTAAGACCACAATAAAATCGGAACTGACCAGCCGGACGGATTCCGGAGATGTCAGAGGGATCATCCGGAACGTCATGGAAGAGAATAAAAGTCCCAAACTTCCGGGATTGCCTTCCTTTACCGGAGGTCTGGTAGGCTATTTTTCCTATGACTATATCAAATACAGCGAGCCGACTCTGCGGCTGGATGCGAAGGACGAGGAAGGCTTCCAGGATGTGAATCTGATGCTGTTCCATAAAGTCATCGCTTTTGACAACTATAGACAGAAGCTGATCCTGATTCTGAATATCAAGACCGATGATCTGGAGATCAATTATCACCGGGCGGAGCGGGAACTGAACAACATGAAGGAACTTCTCTTAAATGGAGAAAAGGCAGAACATATTCCCTGTAAGCTCCGGACAGATTTTCAACCTCTGTTCAATGAAGCAGCTTATTGCAATATGGTAGAGAAAGCCAAGCATTATATCCGTGAGGGAGATATCTTCCAGGTGGTGTTATCCAATCGTCTGGAGGCGGAGATGGAGGGAAGCCTCTTAGATGCTTACCGGGTACTGAGAACCACGAATCCTTCTCCTTACATGTTCTATTTTTCCGGCAGTGACGGTGAGATCGTGGGAGCCAGCCCAGAGACATTAGTAAAGTTGGAGGACGGCGTATTACATACCTTCCCCTTAGCAGGAACGAGACCCAGAGGAGCCACCGAGGAAGCGGACAAAGCACTGGAAGCAGAACTTCTGGCAGACGAAAAGGAACGCTCCGAACACAATATGTTAGTGGATCTGGGACGGAACGATATCGGCAAGATCAGTCGGATCGGCACTGTGGAAGTGGAAAAATATATGTCCATTGAAAGATATTCCCACGTCATGCATATAGGATCTACCGTAAGAGGCGTGATTAGAGAGGATGCGGATGCCCTGGATGCGGTGGATGCCATTCTTCCCGCGGGAACCCTGTCGGGAGCACCGAAGCTTCGGGCATGCGAGATCATCAATGAACTGGAAGACAATAAGAGAGGTATCTACGGCGGAGCCATCGGCTATATTTCCTTTACCGGGAACCTGGATACCTGCATTGCCATAAGACTTGCCTTCTCCAAGAACGGAAAAGTATTCGTCAGATCCGGCGCCGGCATTGTGGCGGACAGTGTACCGGAGAAGGAATACAGAGAATGTATCCAGAAAGCGGCAGCCGTCAGACAGGCTCTTCAGAAAGCACAGGAGGGAATGGAAGCATGATATTACTGATTGATAATTACGACAGCTTTTCTTATAACGTGTATCAGCTGGTAGGAAGCGTGAATCCGGATATCCGGGTGATCCGCAATGATGAATGCAGCGTGGAAGAGATCCGTGCCATGAATCCTTCCCACATTATCTTATCCCCGGGACCCGGCAGACCGGACAAAGCCGGTGTCTGTGAAGAGGTGATCAGACAGCTTGGTGGGAAGATCCCAATCCTGGGCATCTGCCTGGGACATCAGGCAATCTGTGAAGTGGCGGGAGCTACTGTAACGTATGCATCCCACCTGATGCACGGAAAACAATCTCTGGCGACTTTGGATACGGACAGCGTTTTATTCCGGGGCATGAAAAAAGTCATCACCGTGGCAAGATACCATTCACTGGTAGCGGATCCTCAGACGATTCCCGCAGAATTGAAAGTGACCGCAGTTACCGAAGACGGCGAAGTCATGGCGGTAGAACAGACAGAAAAGCAGATCTACGGAGTACAATTCCATCCGGAATCCGTACTGACACCGGACGGAAGACAGATCATCGTTAACTTTTTACAGACACAGAAAGGAGCAGGCAGAAATATGATCAAAGAAGCAGTGGCAAAACTGGTAAAAAATGAGGACATCGGATACGATATGGCAAAAACCGTTATGGATGAGATCATGAGCGGGGAAGCCAGCGATATTTTAAAGAGTGCATACTTAACAGCATTAAGCCAGAAAGGCGAGACTATCGAAGAGATTACTGGATCCGCAGAGGAGATGCGGAAATTCGGCAGAAAGCTGGGGGCAGATGTGGAAGCACTGGAGATCGTAGGAACCGGCGGTGACGGCTCCAATTCCTTCAATATCTCCACCACGGCATCTATTGTGATCTCCGCCGCAGGAGTACCGGTAGCCAAGCACGGCAACCGCGCAGCCAGCTCCAAATCCGGTGCTGCAGACTGTCTGGAAGCCCTGGGTGTCAATATCACCATAGAGCCGGAGCAGAGTAAGAAGCTGTTGGAAGAGATCGGTATCTGCTTCCTCTTCGCACAGAAATATCACACTGCCATGAAATATGTGGGACCTATCCGCAAGGAACTAGGTATCCGCACCATCTTCAATATCTTAGGACCTCTGGCAAATCCCGCAGGACCGGTATATCAGATCATGGGTGTGTACGATGAAAGCCTGCTGCCTTCCATGGCAAAGGTATTGTCTAACCTGGGAGTCAAGAGAGGCATGGTAGTTTACGGACAGGACAGACTGGATGAGATCTCCGCCAGCGCACCTACCGCAGTCTGCGAGATCGACAACGGTACCTTTAAAAATTATGTGATCACACCGGAAGATTTTGGCTTAGAGAGATGCACAAAGGAGGATCTGGTGGGAGGAACTCCCCAGGAGAACGCGGAGATCACCAGAGCCATACTGAACGGGGAAAAAGGTCCCAAGCGCAACGCGGTACTGCTGAATGCGGCAGCAGCCCTGTACGTGGCAGGCAAGGCAGACAGCATGGCGGACGGCGTGAAGCTGGCAGAGAAGGTCATCGATACCGGCCTTGCAAAGGCACAGCTGGAGCGTTTCATTAAGTTAAGCAATGAAGTATAAGCAGGAGGCAGGAAAATGATACTGGATACCATAGCAGCTTCCACTTTAGAGCGGGTGGCAGCAGCAAAAGAAGCACTGCCCCTGGCAGTGCAGATCGCCAGAGCAAGAGACTTAGACAGCAATATGGGATTTCCCTTTGAGCAGGCTCTGGCAAAACCGGGGATGAGCTTCATCTGTGAGGTGAAAAAAGCGTCCCCCTCCAAGGGACTGATCGCACCGGAATTCCCCTATGCGCAGATTGCAAAGGAATACGAAGCGGCAGGAGCGGATGCTATCTCGGTGCTGACGGAACCGGCGTATTTTCAGGGAAAGAACGAATATCTGACAGAGATCCGGCAGGCGGTGAAAATCCCGCTGCTTCGGAAAGATTTCACAGTGGACGAATACATGATCTATGAGGCAAAAAATATCGGTGCGGATGCAGTACTCCTGATTTGTGCCATTCTGTCACCAATGCAGTTGTCGGAATATGCGGGGATCGCCAGAGAACTTGGTCTGTCGGCACTGGTAGAAGCTCATGACGAGAGAGAAGTCGAGATGGCACTTGACGCCGGTGCAAGAATCATCGGTGTGAATAACCGGAATCTGAAAGATTTTACGGTGGATATCAATAACTCCGTGCGGCTGCGGGAACTGGTGCCGGAGAACATTCTCTTCGTATCTGAGAGCGGCATGAAGACCAGACAGGACATCGCAAGACTGGCACAGAACGGAACCAATGCGGTGCTCATCGGAGAGACCCTGATGCGAAGCGGGGATAAGAAAGCGGCATTGCAGGAACTTCGCGGAGGAATTGCTTTATGAAAGTAAAAATGTGCGGTCTCTATCGCCCGGAGGATATCGATTATGCCAATGAAGTGCAGCCGGACTATGTGGGATTTGTATTTTACCCAAAGAGTCATCGGGCGGTCACAAAGGAGCAGGCAGCGGAGTATCGTAAGAAGTTGTCTCCGGGGATCCGGACGGTGGGGGTGTTCGTGAATGAGGATCCGAAGAACATCATAGAACTGCTGGAGGAAGGAATCTTAGATGTGGCACAGCTCCACGGAGACGAGACGGAGGAGAATATCCAGTATCTTCAGGCAGTCTGTGGCAAACCGGTGATTAAAGCGGTCAAAGTAAGAGACCGGTACGATGTGGAAGCCTGGCTGGACAGCAGTGCGGATTATCTGTTATTTGACAACGGAATGGGAACAGGACAGGCGTTTGATTGGAGTGTTCTCGGCGGGATCGACAGAGAATTTTTCCTGGCGGGAGGACTGCGGGCGGAGAACATCACCGAAGCTATGGAAACGGTAAGCCCCTACGCGGTGGACTTAAGTTCGGGTATCGAGAGCGACCGGAAGAAAGATCCGGAGAAGATGCACCGGATCATGGAACTGGTAGAACAGTATCGAAATAGAGCGTAATAAAAGAAAATCAGAAATAAAGAAAAATCAGGAACAAACAAGAACATAGAAAAGAGGAGAAACACATGAGCAAAGGACGTTACGGAATCCACGGAGGACAGTATATCTCCGAGACATTGATGAATGAACTGATCCATTTGGAGGAGTGCTATGAACATTATAAGAAGGACCCGGAATTCAATGCGGAACTAAATAAGCTGTTGAATGAATATGCGGGTCGTCCCTCTCTGCTGTACTATGCGGAGAAGATGACCAGGGATCTAGGCGGTGCGAAGATCTATTTAAAGAGAGAGGACTTAAACCACACCGGTTCCCATAAAATCAATAACGCACTGGGACAGGCACTGCTTGCCAAGAAGATGGGCAAGACCCGTCTGATCGCAGAGACCGGTGCCGGACAGCACGGTGTGGCTACCGCAACGGCAGCAGCCTTCCTGGGTATGGAATGCGAGATATTCATGGGAAAAGAAGATACTGACAGACAGGCACTGAATGTCTATCGTATGGAACTGTTAGGAGCCAAGGTGCATCCTGTGACTTCCGGTACCATGACCTTAAAGGATGCCGTCAATGAGACCATGAGAGAATGGTCCAACCGTGTGGCGGATACCCATTATGTACTGGGATCCGTTATGGGCCCCCATCCCTTCCCCATGATCGTCAGAGATTTCCAAAGTGTCATCAGTCAGGAAGCAAAAGAGCAGATCCTGAAGACAGAAGGAAAGCTTCCGGCAGCTGTGGTAGCCTGTGTGGGCGGCGGCAGCAATGCCATGGGTGCGTTCTACAACTTTATTGAGGACAAGGACGTGGAACTCATCGGCTGCGAGGCAGCAGGTAAAGGCGTGGATACAGCACTGACCGCAGCTACGATTGCTACGGGATCCCTGGGAATTTTCCATGGAATGAAGTCCTATTTCTGTCAGGATGAATACGGACAGATCGCTCCCGTATACTCCATTTCCGCAGGACTGGATTATCCGGGCATCGGACCGGAGCATGCTTACCTGCATGACATCGGCAGGGCACAGTATGTGCCCATCACAGACGACGAGGCTGTGGATGCCTTTGAATATCTGGCAAGAACCGAAGGTATCATCTGTGCCATCGAGAGTGCCCATGCGGTAGCACAGGTGCGTAAGATCGCTAAGAACTACAGCCCGGATCAGAGCATTATTGTATGTCTGTCCGGCAGAGGCGATAAGGACGTGGCAGCTATCGCGAGATACCGCGGCGTGGATATTCATGACTGATGAGTTATTCCGAGAGTCGAAATATAAATTTTAGATATAAATTTAGATAAGAAGAAATGGAGACAGATACGATGAGCAAATTAGAAAAAATATTTGATACACCGAATAAAAAAGCATTCATCGGCTTCCTCACTGCGGGAGACCCGGATGCGGACAGCACCGTAAAATTCATTCTGGAGATGGAAAAGGCAGGAGCGGATCTCATAGAGATCGGTATTCCTTTTTCCGATCCCACGGCAGAAGGCGTGGTGATCCAGGAGGCAAATATCCGTTCTCTTGGCAACGGCATGACTACGGACGGTGTATTTGAGATCGTGAAAAGAGTGCGGGAACAGTCACAGATTCCCCTGGCATTTATGACATATGTGAATCCGGTATTCCATTACGGATATGAAAAATTTTTTACCAAGTGTGAAGAACTGGGCATCAGCGCCATCATTATTCCCGATGTGCCTTATGAAGAGAAGGCAGAGGTGGAGGCTCCCGCCAAGGCCCATGGCGTGAAGGTGATCTCCATGATCGCCCCCACTTCTGAGAGCCGTATCCGCCAGATCGCATCGGAAGCGGAAGGATTTATCTATGTGGTAAGCTCCATGGGTGTCACTGGTGTACGCAGCGAGATCAAGACCGATCTGCCCGCCATCGTGGAAAGCATCCGTGCCGTGACCGATGTTCCCTGCGCTATCGGCTTTGGTATCAGCACCCCGGAGCAGGCGAAGGCTATGGCAGCCATCTCCGACGGAGCCATCGTCGGAAGCGCCATCGTGAAGATCATTGCCAAGTACGGTAAAGACGCCGCTCCTTATATCGGAGAATATGTGAAGAGCATGAAAGATGCTGTGGTAGAGGCTTAAATAAGATTAAGAAGAATAAGAAAATAAGAAAGTGATAGGAAAGTCTGTAGCATCCTTATGGATGCTTTAATGGCAAGCCTTCAGGAAATCTTAAAGCTCAGTGACGAACAACTGACTGCATTTACTGCTGATTTTGAAGCGAGACTGCCGAAATATCTGCAAAATGCACTCCATCCAAAGATTGTAGCGGCATAAATCGTTATTTTGTTAGCTGAAATATTGAATTTTCAAGGTGCGAAGCCCATTTGGGGTATGGGAAGTCTTAGTTAATAAAACGATAATCATAAGCGAGGGAGGAAAGTACACTATGAAGAATGGTAAAAAATGCTGGCGAATGAAAATCCTACAAAATTTTGTTGACAAACACACGCACCCTATGTATAATAAGTCAGTGTGTGAATCAACACATCGTAGGAGACTTGTGTTTTCTACGCAACATATTGCATAGGAGTCGCTATGTTAGTAAGTTTATCTGATGTATTAACATCCGAAGGCAAGGTAGAAACTGTTGCCATTCCGCTTGAGATGACAAGCTTTAAGAGTCCTCAGGGAGACTTCCCCATTACGGAGAAGACACCCATTACCCTTACTTTTACCAACATCGGTGTGAACAAGGCAAAAGTAACCGGTACGGCAGAGCTTACCTTTGACACGAAATGTGACAGATGCCTTACTGAAGTACCTACAGCAATGAAGCTTGAATTTGACAGAATCGTTTATTCTCCGGAAGCGGAAGTAAGTGAGGAAGATGATACAGAGCAGAGCTTTATGGATGGATGGCAGCTGGATGTAGAGGCTTTTGTGTACGATGAAATTCTGGTGAATTGGCCGGCAAAGATTCTGTGTAAGGAAGACTGCAAGGGTATCTGCCCTGTATGTGGTCAGAACAGGAATCTGAAGGAATGTGGTTGCGATACTTTCGTACCGGATCCTCGTATGGCAGCAATCCAAGATATCTTCAACGCGAATAAGGAGGTGTAACGATGTCTATTTGTCCTAAGAATAAATCTTCCAAAGGTAGAAGAGATAAGAGAAGAGCAAACTGGAAAATGAGCGCTCCTACATTGGTAAAGTGCAGCAAATGTGGTGCACTGATGATGCCTCACAGAGTTTGCAAGGCTTGCGGTTCTTACAATAAGAAGCAGGTCGTAAGCGTTGATTAATTGATAAATCAATGAAGCGAAATTAAGTGAAAAGAAAAGAGGAGATTCCGAATGGAATCTCCTTTTGCTTTCACAAAAAAATCACTTGCTTTTTATATACGCCTTTAGTATAGTAAGAATGAATCTGCCATCATCAAACTGTTTGGTGCTATCCACGGAGCGGTTTGATGATGAGCGGATGAACACAAAACAGGTAAAGGAACGACGAAATGGCAGAATATGTGAATGTTGCTGTAGACGCAATGGGCGGCGATAACGCTCCCGCAGAGATCGTAAAAGGTGCTGTGGAAGCTGTCAACGCAGATAAGCGCGTCAAAGTATTCCTGGTGGGCAGAGAGCCCGTGATCCGGGAAGAGTTGAAAGCATATACCTATGATGCAGAGCAGCTGGAAGTCGTACATGCGGAAGAAGTCATTGAGACTGCCGAGCCTCCGGTGATGGCAATCCGACGCAAGAAGGATTCCTCCATCGTGAAAGCCATGTATATGGTGAAGAACGGCGAATGCGATGCATTTGTATCTGCGGGAAGTACCGGTGCGGTACTGGTAGGAGGACAGGTGATCGTGGGTCGTATCCGCGGTGTGGAGAGACCTCCTTTAGCGCCCCTGATCCCTACGGAGAAAGGTGTAAGCCTTCTGTTAGACTGTGGTGCCAATGTGGACGCAAGACCCTCCATGTTAGTACAGTTTGCCAAGATGGGCAGCGTCTATATGGAAAGCGTTATGGGAGTTAAGAATCCCAAGGTCGGTATTGTCAATATCGGTGCCGAGGAGGAGAAAGGCAATGCTCTGGTAAAAGAGACTTTCCCTCTGTTGAAAAATTGTCCCGAGATCAACTTTATCGGAAGCGTAGAAGCCAGAGATATTCCCGCAGGTGTGGCAGATGTTATTGTCTGTGAAGCATTTGTCGGCAATGTAATACTTAAGATGTATGAGGGCGTCAGCTCCGCACTTCTCCACCAGGTGAAGCAGGGCATGATGTCTACACTGCGCAGCAAGGTGGGTGCACTGCTTGTGAAGCCCGCACTGAAGACTACGCTGAAGAGCTTCGATACCTCCCAGTACGGAGGAGCTCCGTTACTCGGCTTGAACGGTCTGGTAGTGAAGACCCACGGAAGCAGCAAGGCTGTGGAAGTGAAGAACTCCATCCTGCAATGCATCGCATTCAAGGAAGAGAAGATCAACGAGAAGATCAAAGAACAGATCAGCCCGGAAGATAAGGCTGCAGAAAATAATTAAAAAGAGAAAAATATTTTTGGAAAGAAGGAACTGTTATGGAATTCGAAAAGTTAAAGAAAATTATTGCTGAGGTATTAAACGTGGATCCTGATGAGATCACCATGGAGACCACCTTCCAGGATGACCTGGGTGCGGATTCCCTGGATGTATACCAGATCATCATGGGTATCGAGGAAGAGTTCGATATCGAGATCCCTGCTGAGACCGCAGAGCAGGTTACTACAGTGGAAGATGCTGTAGAGATGATCAAGAACGCAGTCAATTAGTTAAGCTACGAGCCATGCAAAGACAAAACAGGAACTGTGACCGAGAGCTTGCTCACAAGGCACTGTTCCTGTTTTTCAATTTATACAATTGTAAATTTATATAGTCCAGTAGGCACGGCTATGGTAAGAATAAGCACGCCGTAAGCAGACGTCGGTACCATAGCGTCCCAAGGGACGCATTGCGCAGGTACTTTCTGCGCTTATGTACCGCTACGCTCTGCGCCAGAGTGCAAACGTGCCGCGTTTCTTACCATAGACGGGACTACGGAATATAGTGAGGACAAGAAAATGTTGGATGGTTATACAATGGACGTGCTGGAGCAGCGCATTGGCTATTGCTTTCACAACAAAGCATTGCTGAAGCAGGCACTGACCCACAGCTCCTATACCAATGAACAAAAAATCAATAAGACAGAGAACTACGAGCGCATTGAATTCTTAGGAGATGCCGTGCTGGAGCTGGTATCCAGTGACTTCCTGTTCAGAGAGCACCCGGATGTACCGGAAGGCGAACTGACCAAGATGCGCGCCTCCATGGTATGCGAACCTTCCCTGGCATTCTGCGCCAGAGATTTAGAACTGGGACAGTTCATGCTCTTAGGCAAGGGTGAGGAGAACACCGGCGGCAGACGCAGAGACAGCATTACCTCCGACGGCATGGAAGCCATGATCGGTGCCATTTACTTAGACGGTGGCATGCAGCCTGCCAAGGCTTTTATCGACCGTTTTATTCTGTCGGATTTAGAGGACAAGCGCCTCTTCTACGACAGCAAGAGTAACCTTCAGGAACTGATCCAGGGGAAACTCAAAAAAGAGTTCGAATACCGGCTGTTAGACGAGAGCGGACCGGAACACGACAAGACCTTCGTGGTAGAAATCGACATGGAGGGAGAATGCCTGGGCCGTGGGCAGGGAAGAACAAAAAAAGCGGCAGAACAGCAGGCGGCTTACGAGGCGCTTCTGCTATTGAGGGATAGAGGATATGTATTTAAAAAGTATTGAGATACACGGGTTCAAATCATTTGCCAATAAGATCGTATTTCAGTTCCACAACGGAATTACCGGTATCGTAGGACCTAACGGTAGCGGTAAAAGTAACGTTGCGGATGCAGTGCGATGGGTACTGGGCGAACAGCGCATCAAACAGCTGCGTGGTGCCAGTATGCAGGATGTTATTTTCTCGGGAACAGAGACCAGAAAGCCGTTGA
Source organism: Bacteroidaceae bacterium (assembly GCA_963630275.1). Classification (GTDB taxonomy): domain Bacteria; phylum Bacillota; class Clostridia; order Lachnospirales; family Lachnospiraceae; genus Acetatifactor. Next base: position 20,420 of record CAVGMD010000008.1, read on the forward strand.
GCTACGCTTATGTTGCCATTACTTTGGACAACAGCGACCATCAGCTGGCAATCGACTACGATGAAGTCACGGTGGCGAGACGAATCTACCGTTCCGGAGAAAGTGAATATCTGATCAACGGTACACCCTGCAGATTAAAAGATGTCAACGAACTGTTCTATGATACCGGTATCGGTAAGGAAGGTTATTCCATCATCGGACAGGGTCAGATCGACAAGATCTTAAGCGGTAAGCCCGAAGAACGTCGTGAACTGTTCGATGAGGCTGCCGGAATCGTGAAATTCAAGCGCAGAAAAGCCGCAGCACAGACGAAGCTTGAAAATGAGAAGCAGAACCTGGTGCGTGTCAACGATATTTTATCCGAACTGGAAAAGCAGGTAGGACCTCTGGAGAAGCAGTCCGAGGTGGCAAAGATCTACCTGAAGAAAAAGGAAGAACTGAAATCCTTAGATATCAATGTTTTCTTATTAGAGAATAAGAGACTCAGAGAACAGCTTGCTTCCATGGAAGAAAAATACAACCTGGCAAGCAATGAATTAAATGAGACCAGCGAAAAATACGAAGGCATTAAGGAAGAATACGAGCGGATCCAGCAGGAGATCGAGAGCCTGGATGCAGCCATTGAAGCTGCCAGAGAACAGTTGACGGATACCGGTCTGATGCGGGGTAAGTTAGAAGGTGAGATCAATGTCTTAAAGGAGCAAATCAATTCCGCTCACGGCAGTGAGAATCATCTGAACAACCGTAAGGCAGCCCTGGAAGAGGAGATTGCCAGCAAAGAGCAGGAAAAGCAGGATATCTTAACCGATAAAAAGGATACGGATACCCAGGTACAGGAAATCGCGGAAGCGGCTGCCAAGGCAAAAGCCGACTTGGAAGCCATCCAGAACAAGATCACTGAACTCAATAATAATATCGAAGCCGGAAAAAATACCATTATTGGAGAGCTGAATCAGAGAGCCACCATCAAATCCAAGATGGGACGCTTCGATACCATGATGGAGCAGATCAACATCCGTAAGGCAGAGTTGAATTCCAGGCTGCTTCGTGCCAAATCCGATGAGGCAGCCAGAGAGGAGACGGTAAAAAAGTTAGAAGAGACTTTCGAGACCGTGACTGAGGAACTCCGGCAGATGACCGAACAGGAAGCTGCATCCGAACTGGAACTGGGCAATATCCGTGAGAATCTCACCGGACTGGATGCGAAGCTTCGCGAGACACAGAACCATTTCCATCAGGAGCAGTCCAAGTTAGAAGCCCTGACCAATATTACCGAGCGCTATGACGGTTATGGCGGCAGCGTCAAGAAAGTCATGGAGCAGAAGGAGAAGGAAAAGGGCATCATCGGTGTCGTAGCGGACATCATCCAGGTGGAAGCCAAATACGAGACCGCTATTGAGACCGCACTGGGCGGCAATATCCAGAATATCGTAACGGATAACGAAGAGACCGCCAAGCATATGATCGGCTTCTTAAAGAAGAACCGTCTCGGAAGAGCTACGTTCCTGCCTCTGACCAGTATTACCAAACCCCAGGAATTCAAGAATCCGGAGGCACTGAAAGAAAAAGGCGTCATCGGCATGGCGGATGAACTGGTAGGCACAGAAGAGGAATACCGTAATGTGGCGAAAGCCATGCTGGGACGTATCGTCGTGGTGGACAACGTGGATAATGCCGTGAAGATCGCCAGAAAATTCGATTACGGCATCCGTATGGTCACTTTGGAAGGCGAACTCTTAGTTCCCGGCGGTGCCATCAGCGGTGGTGCTTTTAAAAATAATAGTAATCTCCTGGGAAGACGTCGTGAGATGGACGAACTGGAGAAAAAGGTGAAAAAGCTCTCTGAGGATATCAAGACTTACAATCAGAAGATCGAAGATACCAAGAGTAAGAGAAATAAGCTTCGTATGGATCTGGAAGCACTGAAGACCGAGATGCAACGCAAGTCCATCGAGCAGAACACCGCAAGATTAAATATCTCCCAGGCGAGGGAGCGTATGGAAGAAGAGGCAGAGAGTGCACAGTCTCTGAAACTGGAAGAACAGGAGATTGAGACCAAGATTTTCGAGATCCGTTCCGGCAAAGAATCCATTACCCAGGAGCTGGCTGCCAGCGAAGAACTGGAGAAGACGACGCAGGAACAGATACTTGTATTCCAGAAGGAATTAGAAAGCTGCAGACTGGAAGAGAGCGAAGCTTCCGCCCACGCCGGAGAATGGGAAGTAAAAGTCGAGAAGATGCGTCAGGCGCTGGATTACAAGCAGGCGAATGTGGATCGTATAGGCGGCGAACTGGAACGTGCACAGGCAGAGCTGAATGAGATTTTAGAGGCTCTGACCGAAAATGCACAGGAAGTGGAACGTAAGAAGAACAACATTCTGGAGATCGAGAAGACCATCGCGGCTTCCCACGAGAATCAGGATGCTTCCAAGAAGAAGCTGGACGAAGACATTGCGAAAAAGGAAGAACTGTCCGCAAAACAGAAGGACTTTTTCCGCAGCAGAGAAGAAATGTCAGAGCGCATGAATGCCCTGGACAAGGAAGTCTATCGTCTGAGCGAACAGAAGAAAAAACTGGAAGACGGCATCGAAGGTCAGATCAATTACATGTGGGATGAGTATGAGATCACATTAAGCGATGCGGCAGGACTCCGCAACGAAGAGATGAACGATCTGCCCGCCATGAAGCGTGAGATCAGTGGCCTGAAAGATGAGATCCGCAAGCTCGGTAATGTCAACGTCAATGCCATTGAAGATTACAAGAATCTGATGGAGCGATATACTTTCATGAAGACCCAGCATGATGATCTGGTCGAAGCAGAAAAGACACTGGAAGGCATCATCGAAGAACTGGATACCGCCATGCGCAAACAGTTCACGGAGAAATTCGCAGAGATCAGCAGAGAGTTCGATAAGGTATTCAAGGAACTCTTCGGCGGTGGTAAGGGAACCCTGGAACTGATGGAGGATGAGGATATTCTGGAGGCAGGCATCCGCATCATCGCACAGCCCCCCGGAAAAAAGCTTCAGAACATGATGCAGCTCTCCGGTGGAGAGAAGGCGTTATCCGCCATTTCCCTGTTGTTCGCCATCCAGAACTTAAAGCCCTCTCCGTTCTGTCTGTTAGACGAGATCGAAGCTGCGCTGGATGATTCCAACGTAGGACGTTTTGCAAAGTATTTACATAAGCTGACCAAGAACACCCAGTTCATCGTCATTACCCACAGACGAGGTACCATGGAGCAGGTGGACAGACTGTACGGTATCACCATGCAGGAGAAGGGTGTATCTACTTTAGTCAGTGTCAACCTCATTGACAAAGATCTGGATGATTAATGTGTGGAGGAAATCGGATGAGTGAGGAAAAGAAAGGCTTTTTTGCGAGGCTGAAAGAAGGACTGACCAAGACCCGTGACAATATCGTCCGGGGCATCGATTCTGTCTTCAGCGGATTCTCCGCCATTGATGATGATTTCTACGAAGAACTGGAAGAAATCCTCATCATGGGAGATATCGGTGTCAACGCCACCACAGCCATTGTGGAGAGATTAAAACAGCAGGTGAAGGAAAAACATATTAAGGAACCTTCCGAATGCAAGCAGCTTCTGATTGAAAGTATCAAGGAGCAGATGCAGGTGGATGAGACAGCCTATGATTTCGAGAAGGAACAGTCCGTGATCATGGTCATCGGTGTCAACGGTGTGGGCAAGACCACTTCCGTCGGCAAACTGGCAGGCAAATTAAAGGATGAGGGCAGGAAAGTTCTCATTGCCGCAGCGGATACTTTCCGTGCCGCGGCGGGAGACCAGCTGGCAGAATGGGCATCCAGAGCGGATGTGCCCATGATTGGCGGAAAAGAAGGTGCGGATCCCGCCAGTGTGGTATTCGATGCTGTGAATGCAGCGAAGGCGAGAGGCGTGGATGTGCTTCTCATAGATACCGCAGGTAGACTGCACAATAAGAAGAACCTGATGGAAGAACTTCGCAAGATGAACCGTATCATTGACAAGGAGTTCCCCAATGCCCACAGAGAGAATCTGATCGTGCTGGACGGTACCACCGGACAGAATGCACTGGTACAGGCAAGGGAATTCGGCGAGGTGGCAGACCTTACGGGTATCATCCTGACCAAAATGGACGGAACGGCAAAAGGCGGTATTGCGGTGGCAATCCAGTCCGAACTCAAGGTTCCGGTAAAATATATCGGTGTGGGAGAGACTATCGAGGATCTCCAGAAATTCAATTCCGATGAATTTGTAAACGCATTGTTTGATGTGAATATGGAAGATATCGGAGAACTTCATCTGCCTGAGGAAGAGGAACAGACAGATACGGAAGAGGAATAAGCAGGCAGACCAAGGAAAGTGTGACAGAAAGGCATGGGAAGAAAAATGCAGGAAGAAATGTTAACTTTAGAGAAATTCGAAGAAGCAAGTGAAATCGTAAAAAAGGTTACTTTAGAGACCAAGCTGGTATACAGTGATTATTTCAGTACCCAGACCGGCAACCGTGTATACTTAAAGCCTGAGAATTTGCAGTTTACCGGAGCTTACAAGTTAAGAGGTGCTTATTACAAAATGAGCACTCTGACCGATGAAGAGCGTGCCAAGGGACTGATCACCGCCTCCGCAGGCAACCATGCCCAGGGCGTGGCTTATGCGGCAAAATGCTACGGAAGCAAGGCGACCATCGTAATGCCCACCACCACACCGCTGATCAAGGTAAACCGTACCAGAGGCTATGGCGCAGAGGTAGTACTGCATGGTGATGTCTATGATGAGGCATGCGCAAAAGCATACGAGCTGGCAGAAGAGCACGGCTATACTTTTATTCATCCCTTTGATGATCTGACCGTAGCAACCGGTCAGGGTACTATCGCCATGGAGATCTTCAAGGAGCTGCCTTTGGTAGATTATATTCTGGTTCCCATCGGTGGCGGCGGACTGGCAACCGGTGTCTCCGCACTGGCAAAGCTTCTGAATCCGAAGATCAAGGTCATCGGTGTAGAGCCCGCCGGAGCTAACTGTATGCAGGTATCCTTAAAGAACGGCAAGGTAACCACCCTGCCGAAGGTCAACACTATTGCAGACGGTACCGCAGTTAAGACTCCCGGAAGCAAGATTTTCCCATACTTACAGAAGAATCTGGACGACGTGATCACCGTAGAGGATGAGGATCTGGTAGTAGCTTTCCTCGATATGGTAGAGAATCACAAGATGATCGTAGAGAACTCTGGTCTGTTGACCGTTGCCGCTTTAAAACAGTTAAATGTGAAGGATAAGCGTATCGTATCTATCTTAAGCGGCGGTAACATGGATGTCATCACAATGTCTTCCGTAGTACAGCAGGGTCTGATCTTAAGAGATCGTATCTTCACTGTATCCGTACTGCTTCCCGACAAGCCCGGTGAGCTGTGCAGAGTATCCGGTATCATTGCCGGCGTTAACGGTAATGTCATCAAGCTGGAGCACAACCAGTTCGTATCCATCAACCGCAGTGCTGCTGTGGAATTGCGTATCACCTTGGAGGCATTCGGCACCGATCACAAGAACGAGATCATTGCCGCTCTGGAAAAAGAGGGCTATCAGCCGAAACTGGTCAGAGCAAACATCTAAGATTTTGATTTGAAAAGAAGTGAATGTATCACCGATAAAAGCCGCATATTATAGATATGCGGCTTTTGTGTGGAATGGAGAAAATTATGGCAAAAAAGACAGAAAAAGAACTGGAAATACAGAGACTGGACAAGAAAACACCCTTGCAGATGATCTGGGATTATGCGATGATCACGGTGGCTTCTTTTGTCTATGCGGTATCCGTCAGCTTATTTTTGGATCCGAACTCCCTGGCGCCCGGCGGAATCACCGGTATCGCCATTATATTAAACCGACTGTTCGGTATTGAGACCGGTACGTGGATGCTGCTCATCAATATTCCTATTTTGCTGATCGGTATCTGGAAATTCGGACTGCGTTTCATTCTGTCGACCATTTATTGTACGGCAATGACCTCACTGTTTACGAATCTGCTGACCCCGGTAGGAGCGGTGACCGCGGATCCGTTGTTAGCATCCCTGTGTGGCAGTGCCCTGATGGCAGTATCCATGGGATGGGTGTTCAAGGCAGGCTCCACGACAGGCGGCACGGATATTATTATCAAGCTGCTTCGGATAAAGTTTCCGTTTCTTAAGACCGGAGTACTGTTTTTCCTGACGGATGTCGTTATTGTCATTGCATCGGCATTTGTCTTCCAGAATATTGACAAGGCATTGTATGCCGGAATCGTGGTAATTGTTACCTCTGTTGTGCTGGATGTGGTATTATATGGACGGGATGAGGCAAAATTAATTTACATTATCAGCGACCACGCGGAGAAAATCGCAGGAAGACTGTTAGAAGAACTGGATATCGGCGTGACCTATGTACAGGGCAGTGGCGCCTACAGCGGCAAGGAGAAGAGCGTCATCATGTGTGCCATGAAGAAGAACATCTCTCCCAAAGCGGAAGAGATCGTAAAGGAAGAAGATCCCCTGGCATTTATGATCGTCACCAGCGCCACAGAGATTTTCGGAGAGGGCTATAAGAGCTATTTCAGCGAGAAACTGTAAACGGTAACGGTAGTGGAAAACAGCGGAGGAGAAAAATGCAGGATTTTGACTGGAACATTATTTTGTCCCTGTATCAGACGAAAAGTATCAGCCAGAGTGCAGAACAGCTCTATCTGTCGCAGCCGGCATTGACCAAGAGGCTGCGGAATATTGAGAGAGAACTGAACTGCAATATCGTCGTGCGCGGTCACAGCGGAATTTCTTTTACCCCGCAGGGAGAGCAGCTGGTGCAGCATGCGGAGAAGATCGCGGCGGAGCTGGTGCTTTTACGGGATGATATTCTGAAATATCAGGATGGAGCGGAAGGAACATTGAATGTGGGGGTGCCGTATTCCTATGTGCGGTTTGTACTGCCGGAGCTTCTGGCTGTGTACAACAGCAGGTATCCGAATGTGATCGTGAATATTACCACGGCGCTGAGTGACCGGCTGGTACAGGAACTGCGGGAAGGAAGTCTGGATCTGTGCTTTGCGAGATTTGATGTGGAGGACAGACTATTCCGCAGAGAAGAGGTAAGTGAGGATCAGATCTACGCAGTGTATCATGTACCGTTTACGTTGCAGGAGATGGAAGAACTGCCTTACATAGAATACAATAAAAATGATCCCACCAATGAGGCATATTACCGCTGGTGGAATGAAAATTTTACCAGACAGCCGAAACTGCGTATGCGGGTGCCCAACGGGGACGCCTGCCTTTCCATGATCCAGAAGGGGCTGGGATACGGCGTTTTCTGTGATAAGTCCTATTTTGAACAGGATCCAACGCTGACAGCGATTCCTCTGCTGATGAAGGACGGAACTTATTTTACAAGGAAGACCTGGATGGTATGGACCGGAGGGGAACAGGGACATCCCTGCAGAGACCATTTTATGGAAGTGGCAAGGGAGTTTTTCCGGAAACAGTGAGAAATGGAACGGATTTATTCCGGATTTTTATGGAACCATAACTTTTTGCTACTTACATTTGGAAGAAAAATCATCTATAATAGCGTCGTGTCCGGATGGGCAGACGCTATTTTTGCGCATCGGCATAGAATAGCATATAACAGTATAGAGAACCGCATAAAAATGCGGAAGGATATAGGAGCTATGTAATATGAGCGATACAACTTTGACAAAAGCGGAGAAACAGTACAAACGGCTTACCGAAGAGCCGGTGGCGCGGCTGGTTCTGGAACTGGGACTGCCCACCACCATCAGTATGCTGATCACGAATTTATATAACATGGTGGACACATGGTTCGTCAGCCAGTTAGGCACCAGCGCCACCGGAGCGGTAGGCGTGGTGTTCGGTCTGATGGCAATTATTCAGGCTTTCGGATTCATGTTCGGTCACGGCGCCGGGAGCAATATCAGCCGCCTGCTGGGAGCCCATGAAAAAGAGCGGGCGAAAGCTTTTTCCGCTACGGGATTCTATTTGGCGGTGGGAGCAGGACTGCTGGTGACAGTGATCGGCATTGTGGATCTGAACGGTCTGTGCAGACTGCTGGGCAGTACGGAGACAATCCTGCCCTATGCGAGAATCTATGCCTTTTATATTCTGCTGTCGGCACCGGCGATGGCGTCCAGCTGTGTGATGAACAATGTACTCAGGTATGAAGGCTATGCCAATCTGGCGATGGTAGGGCTGGTCTCCGGCGGTATCTTAAATATGGCGGGAGATGCTATCCTTATGTGGGGCTGCAATCTGGGCATCCGGGGAGCGGCACTTTCCACTATGATTTCCCAGTACATATCCTTCGGAATCCTGTTGTTCTTTTTCCTGCGTGGAAAGACCCAGAGCAGTCTGGCACCGAAATATTTTACCTGGGAGTTTGCCGTGCATAAGAATATCATTACCGCCGGTTTCCCCAGCATGATGCGGCAGGGACTGACCAGCGTATCCACCATGGTGCTGAACGCGCAGGCGGCAGTCTATGGAGATATTGCCATCGCCGCCATGAGTGTGGTGTCCCGTATTTTCAATTTCGTATTCAGTGTGGCACTGGGCATCGGTCAGGGCTTCCAACCCGTCTCGTCCTTCAACTATGGGGCGAAGAAGTATTCCCGCGTGAAGAAAGCGTTCTGGTTCACCCTGTGCGCCAGTCTGGTGACCATGGTAGTATTCGCAAGTGCGGTGTATGTGTTCCGCAGAGAACTGCTGTTGGAATTCCTTACGGATATGGATGCCTATGAGATCGCATTTTATGCGTTACAGATCCAGTGCCTGACGCTGCCGTTTATCCCGGTGTGTATCTGCGGCAACATGCTGTTCCAGTCCATCGGAAAGGGCGGAAGGGCAACGATCTTAGCCTCCTTCCGAAGTGGCTCCATCTACATCCCGGCGCTGCTTATCATGACAGCATTCTGGGGACTTCGCGGCATCCAGTGGTCACAGCCCGTGTCCGATATTTTATCTGCGGTTTTGTCACTACCGGTGGCTATGGCGTTCTTAAAAGGATTACCGGAAGACAGTAGCCTTTCGTCATAAGACGGAGGGCTTTTTTGTGTACGCTGATCTGTAAATAAATTCCCGAATTGCTTTTATATTTTTGAAAAATGGTATACACTAGACTTATGTAAGTTCTGTACAACAAGGATTCGGGAAAGGATGGTTACAGTATGCTGAAACAGTGGATCCCGGCGGTGAAGCCGGACAAAGAGGAACTAGACAAACGACTGGATGCAGCGCAGGAGGAGCTTGGGAGACTCCAAATGCAGATCAAGGAGCATAAGCTTCCGGTGCTGGTGCTGATCGAGGGCTGGGGTGCGGCAGGAAAAGGTAGTACCATCGGTGGAATTATTAAAAATATCGATCCCAGATTTTTCAAGGTGGCTTCCATGTCCGCACCAACAGAAGAGGAAAAACGGAAACCTTTCCTGTATCGGTATTTTGTAAAAATTCCGGAAGCCGGGAAGTTCGAATTTCTGGATTCCGGCTGGATGGATGAGGTGACGAAGGGAAGACTTCGGGGAGAATTGTCGGATAAGCAGTATGCAGAGCGCATTGAGAGCATCAAGCGTTTTGAACGACAGCTGACAGACAACGGTTATCTGGTGCTGAAGCTCTTTTTCCAGATCGGAAAAAAGGAACAGAAAAAGCGTCTGGAGGAACTGGAAGGGAACAAGGACACCGCATGGCGTGTGGGCGAGAACGACTGGTGGCAGAATAAGCATTATGACAAATGCGAGGAGGTCTTCGACAAGTATCTCACCGACACCAACGCTTCTGTAGCTCCCTGGTACATCATAGATTCCGGAGACAAAAAGTGGGCGGAGTTACAGGTACTGGAGACTCTGTGCAGTGGTATTCATGTAGCATTACAGAATGAGAGCCTGGCAGTACCCATTTTACAGAATGTATTCCCGCTGGTGAAGATGCCGAAGCTGTCTGAGGTGGAACTGGACAAGGAGATCTCCGAGGAAGAATACAAGAGAGAACTGCGCCACCTGCAGAAGAAACTGAACGCCCTGCATTACCGCCTGTATCGGAAAAAGATTCCGGTAGTCATTGCCTACGAAGGCTGGGATGCCGCGGGCAAGGGCGGCAATATCAAGCGGATTGCCGGAGCATTGGATCCCAGAGGCTACGAGGTACACCCCATCGCCAGCCCGGAACCCCACGAGAAAGCGAGACATTATCTCTGGCGTTTCTGGACGAGGCTGCCCAAGACCGGGCATATCGCCATTTTTGACCGTACCTGGTACGGGCGTGTTATGGTAGAGCGTCTGGAAGGCTTTTGCAGTACCAACGACTGGCAGCGGGCTTATAACGAGATCAATGAGTTTGAGAAGGAACTGTCCCAGTGGGGTGCGGTAATCATCAAATTCTGGGTGCAGATCGACAAGGACACCCAGCTGGAACGCTTCACAGAGCGGCAGAATACTCCGGAGAAACAGTGGAAGATCACAGACGAAGACTGGCGCAATCGCGATAAATGGGACCAGTATGAGGAAGCTGTGAATGAAATGCTTCAGAAGACCAGCACAGAGTATGCTCCCTGGCATATTTTGGAATCCGTAGACAAAAAGTATGCCAGAATCAAAGCACTGAAGATCGTCATCGCGGAACTGGAAAAGGCACTGGAATAGATAGCAGAATCAGATAAGAAAGAAACCGTGACAAAAACCGTCTGAAAAGGACGGTTTTTGTTGCGTTATAAGCGGAAGTTTTCTATAATTGGACATAACAGTAACTTCCTGCCGTAAAAAGAGCAGGATGAGAGGAGAAATCATGGGCGAGAACCGTAAGATATATGCAGCATTACTGGGAGCGGGAACCGTGGGAAGCGGCGTGTATAAGCTGGCAGGAATGCAGGAAGAAGACATCTTTTTAAAAACAGGCGCACAGCTGGAGATCAAAAAGATCCTGGTGCGTAATCCAGGGAAGGTAAGAGAGGGAATTCCGCAGGAACTGTTTACAGATAATTGGCAGGAGATTTTAGAAGACCCCGAGATTCAGATCGTTATCGAAGTTATGGGCGGTATCGAGCCCGCCAGAACCTACGTGGAAGAAGCCATGAAAGCCGGAAAGCAGGTGGTTACTGCCAACAAGGATCTGCTGGCGGAGTACGGAGACCCGCTGTTCGAGATTGCCACGGAGAATAAATGCGATTTACAGTTCGAGGCGGCAGTGGCAGGCGCCATTCCCATTATCCGCCCTTTGCGTCAGAGCCTGGCGGGAAGCCAGCTGACCGAGATTATGGGAATCGTCAACGGTACGACGAACTATATCCTGACGAAAATGTCCGAGGAAGGCATGGGCTATCAGGAAGCACTGGATATGGCTACGAGACTGGGCTATGCGGAGGCGGATCCCACAGCTGATGTGGAAGGCTATGATGCAGGACGCAAAATCGCCATTATGGCATCCATTGCTTTCAGCTCCAGAGTAACGTTCCATCAGGTATATACGGAAGGAATTACGAAGATCACCGCCGAGGACATTCAGTACGCAAAAGAATTCGGCTACGTGATCAAGCTATTAGGAATTACGAAACTGACGGACAAGGGCATTGAAGTCAAGGTATATCCGACACTGATTCCGGACAGTCATCCTCTTGCCACGGTCAGAGATTCTTTCAATGCTGTATTTGTTCATGGTCAGGCATGCGACGATGCCATGTTCATGGGACGGGGTGCCGGACAAATGCCCACCGCCAGTGCGGTACTGGGAGATGTCATTGATGTGATGCGCAATATTATCCACGGAAGCTGCGGCAAGATCGGCAGCGACAGCCACAAGAAGCTTCCCGTGCTGGATGTGGAGGAGACGAAGAGCCGTTTCTTCCTGCGTATGCAGGTGGAGAACCGTGCCGGAGCCCTGGCGAATATCGCCGGTGTACTTGGAAACAACGACGTCAGCATTGCCCAGATGGTACAGAAGCGCAGCCACGACGGCATTGCCGAGATCGTGGTCATCACCGATCTTGTGACCGAGAGACACTTCAACGATGCCATCCGCATCATGGAAGGAATGTCCGTAGTCAGAGAGATTTCAGGCATTATTCGGGTATATTAAAATATTTACAGGTGTAAAGAAAAAATACTTGACACCCAGGATCTTCTATAGTATGATAGCCAAGGTGCATATCGCATGACCTATAGAAAGGCACTGGATAAGATGGACAGGATTTTGGAACAGAATCTGCTGTATGACTTTTACGGCGAACTTCTCACCGAGCATCAGCAGAGCGTGTATGAGGATGCAGTATATAATGATATGTCTCTCAGTGAGATCGCTGGAGAGCAGGGCATCAGCAGGCAGGGCGTCCATGATCTGATCAAGCGCTGCGACCGGATCCTACAGGATTACGAGAGCAAGCTTCATCTGGTGGAACGCTTCATGGCAGCCAAAGAGAAGATCGGTGAGATCGAACAGCTGACTGCGGAGGATACCACGGATCCTAAGGAACGGATGGAACGCATCCGGGAGTTATCCAGATCCCTTTTAAAGGAATGGTAAGGAGTAGCAAATGGCATTTGAAAGTTTAACAGACAAACTCCAAAATGTTTTTAAAAACTTAAGAAGCAAAGGTCGTCTGACGGAAGAGGATGTTAAGTCCGCACTGAAGGAAGTCAAGATGGCGCTCTTGGAGGCAGATGTTAACTTCAAGGTAGTCAAACAGTTCGTGAAGGCAGTGGAAGAACGTGCCATTGGCCAGGACGTCATGAACGGTCTGAATCCCGGACAGATGGTGATCAAGATTGTAAATGAAGAGATGGTAAATCTCATGGGCAGTGAGACCACAGAGATCGCCATGCAGCCCGGCAAGGCAATTACCGTCATCATGATGGCAGGTCTTCAGGGTGCAGGTAAGACCACCGCAACTGCGAAAATTGCCGGTAAGCTGAAGCTCAAGGGCAAAAAGCCCCTGCTGGTAGCCTGCGATATTTACCGTCCCGCAGCCATTGAACAGTTACAGATCAACGGTGAGAAGCAGGAAGTCGATGTGTTCTCCATGGGAACGGATCACAAGCCTGCAGAGATTGCACAGAATGCAATCGCATATGCGGAGAAGAACGGTCACAATGTAGTGATCCTCGATACTGCCGGACGACTTCATGTGGATGAAGACATGATGGCGGAACTTCAGGAGATCAAAAAGACCGTGACCGTGCATCAGACACTTTTGGTAGTCGATGCCATGACCGGTCAGGATGCCGTAAATGTGGCAAAAGAGTTTGATGAAAAGGTAGGCGTCGATGGTGTGATCCTGTCCAAGATGGACGGTGATACCCGAGGTGGTGCGGCACTTTCTATCAAAGCAGTCACCGGCAAGCCGATCCTCTTCGTAAGTATGGGTGAGAAGCTGTCTGATTTAGAGCAGTTCTATCCCGACCGTATGGCAAGCCGTATCTTAGGCATGGGCGATGTATTATCCCTCATTGACAAGGCACAGGCGAGCATCGATATCGATGAAGAGAAGAGCCGTGATATGGCAGGGCGCATGAAGAAAGGTAAATTCGACTTTGAAGATTACCTGGAGAGCATGAAGCAGATGCGGAACATGGGCGGTCTGTCCAGTATTCTGGGAATGCTTCCCGGAATGGGCATTAAGGCATCGGATTTAGAGGGTGCCATCGATGAGACCCAGATGAAGCGCACGGAAGCCATCGTATTATCCATGACGAAGGAAGAGCGCAGGAATCCCAAGATCCTGACCCCTCAGAGAAAGCACCGCATTGCAAAAGGTGCCGGCGTGGATATCGCAACGGTGAACCGTTTTATCAAACAGTTCGAACAGACCCAGAAAATGATGAAGCAGTTTGGCGGCGGTAAAAAGGGCCGCGGCGGCATGGGTGGTATGTTCGGCGGCGGAAAATTCCCCGGCATGGGCGGCAGATTTTTCTAATGTATTACTTAACTTAAGTCCGATATGAACAATCAGTTCTTATCATATAAATTATTTTATTTTCAATTAATGGAGGAAAAAGAAATGGCAGTAAAGATCAGATTAAGAAGAATGGGACAGAAGAAGGCTCCTTTTTACAGAATTATCGTAGCAGATTCACGTTCTCCCAGAGACGGTAGATTCATCGAGGAGATCGGTACTTACGATCCTTCCACCGATCCTTCCACTTTCAAGATCAACGAAGAGCTGGCTAAGAAGTGGTTACAGAACGGTGCTCAGCCTACCGAGCAGGTTGCTAAGCTTTTCAAGGTTGCAGGAATCGAGAAATAAGTTCTAAATATCTATTCATCGGAGGTGGATTATGAAGGAACTAGTAGAAGTAGTTGCAAAGGCACTCGTTGATAATCCGGATGAAGTAGTTGTAACTGAGAAGACAGAAGGAAAAAATATCGTCCTTGAACTTCATGTAGCTGCGTCCGATATGGGTAAGGTGATCGGTAAGCAGGGACGTATTGCAAAAGCAATCCGCTCCGTTGTGAAAGCAGCATCATCCAAAGACAACACAAGAGTGGACGTAGAGATCGTTTAATCGGGATTTCGACGTTGAGCGGAGAAACATACAGGCGTGTGTTTCTCCGTTTTTTGGCTAAAAGCCGGAATGGAGTAAGACTATATGGAAGATCTGTTACAGGTCGGCATTATCACTTCCACCCACGGGGTGAGAGGAGAAGTAAAGGTATATCCCACCACGGATGATCCCAGAAGATTCCGTAGATTAAAGGAAGTGGTTCTGGACACCGGCAGGGAAAAATTAAATCTGGAAATCGAAGGCGTCAAGTTCTTTAAACAGTTTGTAATCCTGAAATTCAAAGGACTGGACAACATTAATGATATAGAAAAATATCGTCAGAAAAGCCTGTATGTGACCCGTAAAAATGCAGTGCGCCTGCAAAGAGACGAGTATTTCATTGCAGACCTGATCGGGCTGAAAGTACAGGATGAGGATGGTAAGGAATTAGGTACGGTAAAAGATGTGATCGAGACCGGTGCCAATGATGTCTACGAGGTGGAAATGGCAGACGGCAAGAGCCTGCTTCTGCCTGCTATCAAACAGTGTATCCTGAATGTGGATGTGGAGAACGGCACCATGCAGGTACATGTACTGGAAGGACTGCTTGACTTATGATGAAGTTTCATATTCTGACCCTGTTCCCGGAAATGGTGCAGCAGGGACTGGCGACCAGTATTTTAGGCAGAGCGGCGGAGAAGGATCTGATCTCTGTGGATGCCGTGAATATCCGGGATTACACACAGGATAAGCATGGAAAAGTAGACGATTACACCTACGGCGGTGGTGCAGGAATGCTGATGCAGGCACAGCCGGTTTATGATGCTTACCGGGCGGTCGCAGGAGAGAAAAAGATTCGCTGCGTCTATCTGACTCCTCAGGGAGAACCCTTTACCCAGAAAAAGGCAAAAGAACTGTCCGGGGAAGAAGAACTGGTGCTTTTATGCGGTCATTACGAGGGAATCGACGAGAGAGTGCTGGAAGAGATCGTGACGGACTATATTTCCATCGGAGATTATGTCCTCACCGGCGGAGAACTGGCTGCCATGGTCGTGGTGGATGCAGTGGCGCGACTGGTACCCGGAGTGCTGAACAACGACGAGTCCGCAGAGACAGAGAGCTTCCATAACGATCTGTTGGAATATCCCCAGTATTCGAGACCCGAGGAATGGCACGGGAAGAGCGTACCGGAGGTGCTTTTATCCGGCAATCATAAAAAGATCAATGTCTGGCGCCTGGAGCAGTCTGAGATACGGACAAAAGAACGCCGTCCGGATCTCTATGCAAAGTATAAGGAAAAGCAGCGGGTCATTAAAAAACTTTCCGCGAAGAAACGCATCTTTATTCATATGATGGAGACGCTTGCCAGAGGTCGAGGTGAGGTGCTCTATGCGGAAGGAAAAAATGTACTGATCTATCTGCCGGAGATTCATAATGCCATGCTGAATGCAGAGGATGAGGAACATCTGGAACAAATGTTACCACTGATTCCGGCGGATGTGGCGGAACACAGTATGGTGACCGTAACGGACAGATGGAACGACCAGATCAGTGAAGCCTTAGGGTATCATGGCGGCATGCTGTGTTCTCAGGCATGTTATACCAGAGGAGAACCGCTTCCGGTGAGACATAAGGATATCAGACCACTGACCGAGGCAGACATCCCTTATGTGGCGGAACATTATCACCTGGGAGACGAGATTTATGTCTGGGAGAGAATTAGTGCCGGAGACATGTACGGTATCTATATTGAGGAAAAGCTTTGTGGCTTCATCGGCAGTCATAATGACGGCAGCATGGGAATGTTGTATGTGGAAGATGCGTACCGCAGACAGGGGCTGGCAGCATCTCTGGAGGGCTACTTGATCAACAGACAGAGAGAGCAGGGATTTGTTCCTTATGCGCATATCGTGGATGGCAATGATACCTCCATCCGGCTGCAGGAGCGTCTGGGACTGAATCTGTCGGATCCCGTGATCTGGTGGCTATATAGATAAATAAAGCTTGCTTTTTGCATGACTTTATGGTAGAATTTGAATGTTGTGAAAACGAGATGGTCCTCTGTTACCAATAAGGGTATTAAGAACATCCATTTTATGAAGGAGGCTCATTATGAGTAACATTATCAAAGAGATCGAAGCAGAACAGTTAAAAGCAACCGTTGATCAGTTTGAAGTCGGCGATACCGTTAAGGTATACGGCAAGATCAAAGAGGGTAACCGTGAGAGAATCCAGGTATTCGAAGGTGTTGTACTGAAGAGACAGGGCGGCAGCAACAGAGAGACTTTCACTGTTAGAAAGACTTCCAACGGTATCGGCGTAGAGAAGACTTGGCCTTTACACTCTCCCAACGTAGAGAAGATCGAAGTTGTAAGAAAAGGTAAAGTAAGACGTGCTAAGCTGAATTACTTAAGAGATCGTGTTGGTAAGAAGGCAAAGGTTAAGGAATTAGTAAAATAATTGTATTGACCGGTGAAGGCAGCTGTTTTCGGACAGCTGCCTTTTATATTTGAAAAAACACCCCGGATATGGTACACTGTGACTTGTAAACTTGGATAGTGAGATAGGGCATAACATTGAGAAATAAAGGACTTAGTTTTTATAAAAAAAAGAAAAAAATCAGTCAGGCGCTTTTGCGGGAGATCTTCAGCTGGATCTTCGGTATTGCACTGTCTGTATTTCTCGCCGGAGTCATGGTGATCTTCCTGGGAAGGTCGGCAAGAGTAGTGGGCATGTCCATGGAGCCGACGCTGGAGAACGGACAGCAGATCTATATTGACCGTTTTACCTATATCCTGTCTTCCCCCAAGGCGGGAGATGTTGTGGCATTTCTGCCGAATGGCAATGAAAATTCCCATTATTATATCAAGAGAGTGGTGGCGGGACCCGGGGATAAAGTCCGGATTGCAGACGGAACACTGTATGTGAACGGTCAGCAGAGTATCTGGGTCACAGAGCGGATCCTGGATGCCGGTATCGCTGAGAATGAACTGATCCTCGGAAGCGGAGAATATTTCTGTATCGGCGACAATCCCAACAACAGTGAAGACAGCCGATCGGCGAATATCGGTCCGGTAGAAGAGAAAGATATCGTGGGCAAGGCATGGTTCCACTTAAGATCTTCCACAGACGGTATCGGATTTATCAAATAAAGGAATGCAGAAATAAAGGAAAGAGGAAGCGAATGAATTATCAGTGGTATCCCGGTCATATGACCAAAGCAAGGCGTATGATGCAGGAGAATATAAAACTTATCGATCTGGTCATTGAACTGGTAGACGCCAGAATCCCCATCAGCAGCAGAAATCCCGACATTGACGAACTGGGAAAGGGTAAGTCCAGGATCGTTTTATTGAACAAATCCGATCTGGCAGATCCCGTATGGAATAAAAAATGGGTGGAATATTTTACTGCGAAGGGCATGGGCGTGTTAGAGATTAATTCCCGCACCGGTCAGGGCATCAAATCCATCCAGGGGCTGGTACAGGAAGTCTGTAAGGAAAAAATCGAGCGTGACAGAAAGCGGGGTATCGTGAACCGTCCGGTCCGCGCCATGGTCGTAGGAATCCCCAATGTAGGAAAATCCACGTTTATTAACTCCTTTGCAGGCAAGGCCTGTGCCAAGACCGGCAATAAGCCCGGTGTGACCAAGGGCAAACAGTGGATTCGTCTGAATAAGGGACTGGAACTGCTGGACACTCCCGGTATCCTGTGGCCGAAGTTCGAGGATCAGCAGGTGGGAATGCGGCTGGCATTCATCGGATCCATGAATGATGAGATCCTGATTCCCGATGAACTGGCATGTGACCTCATCGGAGCCATTAAAGAGCTGTATCCAAAAGCACTGCAGGAACGCTACGCAGCAGATCCGGCAGGCAAACCCATAGAAATACTGGAAGCGGTGGCAGAGAGCCGCAAGTGTTATTCGAAGGGAGAACAGCTGGACCTGGTAAAGGCATCCGGACTTCTGATCGATGATTTCCGTAGCGGCAAGCTGGGAAGAATGACACTGGAGAGGATAGATTCAGACAATGAATAAAGTAATGAAAGAATTTTTGAACACTGCCATTTACCTGCTCTGTGTTCTGGGGGCGGTATGGATCGTGATCACCTTTGTGGGACAGCGTACCGAAGTGGAGGGAGCCTCTATGGAAAATACCCTTCACAACGGGGACAATCTGATCGTGGATAAGTTGAGTTATCGTTTCCATGATCCGGAGCGTTTTGATATTATTGTATTTCCGTTTCAGTATCAGTCAAATACCTATTATATCAAACGTATCATCGGTCTGCCCGGGGAGACGGTGCAGATCATGGAGGACGGCAGTATCTACATAAACGGCGAAAAACTGGAAGAGTCCTACGGGCGGGAAGTAATCAAACCGGAGACCATCGGCAGAGCGGCAGACCCCATTGTACTGGGGGAGGACGAATATTTTGTAATGGGTGATAATCGTAACAATTCCAGTGACAGCCGAACCGATATGGTGGGCAACATCAAGAGAGAGGATATCATCGGAAAAGCCTGGCTGCGCATCTGGCCGCTTTCCGATTTCGGAGTGTTGAAACATCAGTGACAGGACGTCAGATGAGGGAAAACAAATGGAAAGTGCAGCAAAGATCAAAGAAATATTACAGGCAGCTTCTATCGAAAAGCTGCCTGAATTTATAGCAGAGTATGAGGCGGATCCAAGAAGCGGTGTACAGAAGCTCGTAGAGAGTGCCCGGAAAAAGCTGGATGCCCTGGAAAAAGAAAAACAGCGCATCGAAAATCTGAAAAAATACGAAAGAGAATACGCGCAGTATTCTTATATCTGCGGTATCGACGAAGTGGGAAGAGGACCCTTGGCGGGACCTGTGGTGGCAGGTGCGGTGATATTGCCCAGGGACTGTAATATTTTGTATATTAATGATTCCAAGCAATTATCCGAAAAAAAGAGAGAAGAGTTGTATGATGTGATCACAAGAGAAGCTGTTGCCTGGGCAGTGGGCTATGCGTCCTCGGAACGGATCGATGAGATCAATATTTTACAGGCAACCTATGAGGCTATGCGGGAGGCAATCGGTAAGTTAACTCCGGCACCGGATCTTCTGTTAAATGATGCCGTGACGATCCCCGGGGTGAACATCAGGCAGGTGCCTATTATCAAGGGTGATGCCAAGAGCATTTCCATCGGGGCGGCGAGCATTGTGGCGAAAGTGACCAGGGACCGGCTCATGGAGCAGTATGCCGACGTATTTCCGGAGTATGATTTTGCGTCCAACAAGGGCTACGGCAGTGCAGCGCACATTGCGGCCCTGAAGGAATACGGACCGACGCCGATTCACAGACACAGTTTTATTAAGAATTTCGGCTTTTAGAGGAAAGTGCCGGAGGAGACAGGAATGAAGCTGACAGGGTGGTTTACGCAGGATAAAATTGCGGAAAACAACAGAATACAGACACCGGACAGTGGGAATACGGAGCAGGCGAACCGTCAGATCCGTTCGCTGGTGCCGGGACAGACCCTGCGGGGAGAGGTTGTCTCCAGAGAGGGTGGCAACGCGCAGATCCGCCTGTTACAGGATGTACTCATCGATGCGAAGGTGGATGCGGATATCCGTCTGGAGCTGGGACAGAATATCACCTTTCAGGTAAAAAGCAATGGGCAGACGTTGAACCTAAGCCCGCTGTTTACGAATATGGCAACAGAAGGAACTGTACTGAAAGCACTGGATATGGCTTCGCTACCGACAAATGAAACTACGGTGGCAATGACAAAGCAGCTGATGGATGCGGGTCTTCCCATTGATAAAAATACATTGCAGCAGATCTGGCATGAGAGCAATACCTTTCCGGATGTTGAGATCCTGGATATTGTAAATCTTCATAGATTGGAGCTGCCGGTGACGGAAGAAAATATTTCGCAGATGGCAGCTTACCGGAATCTGACCCATCAGTTGACGGAAGGAATTGCGGATGCTTCCGAAACTCTGACGGCTACATTACAGGAGATGGTGTCAGGCGGGGATGTGGAGCAGGCTGCCGGCTTATATCAGGCAATTACGGACCTGCTGCTGACAGAAGAAGTGTCCGGGACAACGGATGCGACGCAGGAAGAGAACGCACAGACGTTACAGACCATCGTGGAGGAGAATCCGGAAGTACTGCAGAATCCCGCTTCTGCTGAAGACACAGCAAAAGCTGTAGATTCGGAAGAGTCGGTGACGGCGCAGTTGCAGAACATACAGAAACTGCTGAAACAGGGACTGGATACGAAGGATGTGCATCTGCTGCGCACGGTATTGCAGGATCCCAAAGTCACCGAACTTCCGGGAAAACTGCTGCTTTACAACTGGAGTTTACGACCGGAGGATGTGGAGTCTCCGGAGAAGGTGGAACAGCTGTACCAGAAGCTGGGACGACAGCTGAAAGGATTTGCCGATGCTTTGGCAGAGAACGGACAGAGCAGCTCCCATGCTTACCAGGCGGTGTCGAACTTAAGCCAGAATGTGGACTTTTTACAACAGATCAATCAGACCTATGCCTATATTCAGCTGCCTCTGCACCTGCGGCAGGGAGAACATAAGACGGGTGAACTGTTTGTCTACACGAACAAGAAAAATCTCGCCAAAAGGGACGGACAGGTCAGTGCACTTCTGCATCTGGATATGGAGCATCTGGGACCGTTGGATGTGTATGTGGCAATGCAGGATGTAAAAGTAAGCACCAAATTCTATGTGCAGAATGATACGATTTTAGATTACCTGGAAGCAAATATGGATGTGCTGACACAGCGGTTGAAACAGAGAGGCTATGACTGTAATTGCGAGACCACACTGCGGACGGAGTTACAACAGACTGCCCAAGCAATGGCACCGCTCCTTAAGCCAGAGAGAAGTGTTCCGATAGCACAGTACGCTTTCGACGTGAGAACATAACTCCTCCATAGAAAGCAGACGTGACTGCTTGCAGGCAACAGATGCTTTCTATGAGAGGAGTAAACATACATGAGTAAGTAGGACGATAGTCCGGAATACGAATGTATGTTGCGATTTCGAGAGTGCGTAGCACGGAGAAATCGTGTATGTTTAGAACCACCCAGGGGGAAAACAATGGACGACGAAAAAAAGAAGGTAAAACAGGCGATAGCACTGGAATACGACCCTTCCGATGATGCACCGAGAGTCGTAGCCAGCGGTAAGGGAATCCTGGCGGAAAAAATCATAGAAAAGGCACAGGAGAGCAGTGTCCCGATTCATCGGGATGATAAACTTGCAGACACACTGTCCCGCCTGGATATCGGAGAAATGATCCCACCGGAATTATATGAGGTGGTGGCGGAGATCCTGGTATTCGTAGATGCGGTAGACCACCGCATGGTGAAGGAGAGTGTAGCAAACGGGGGAAGACAGAAAACTTGAATACCAGACAGACGGGGAATGTATATGAGCAGATAGCGGCAGACTATCTGAAAAAGCAGGGAATGCGGATCTTAGAGCGGAATTTCCGCAGAGGTAGGAACGGAGAGATCGACATCATCGGCAGAGACGGGAAATATCTTGTCTTCGTGGAAGTGAAGTACCGTGCCGGAACAGAAAAAGGATCGGCTTTGGAAGCCGTAACGCCGGCAAAACAGAAAATGATCTGTGAAGTGGCGGATTATTACAGAATCCTGCATAAATACGATGAGAACACATGGGTGCGTTATGATGTGGTGGCGATACAGGGAGAACAGATCACCTGGGTGCCCAATGCTTTTCTACACCATTACCGCACAAGGAGATAGACAATGTATCAGTTAATAAGAAGTAATGGTGGGAATCCGGACGCTATACAGCAGAGAAAAAAGGGAGAACTGGAATACCTGGTGTTCCCGAAACTGGAGGAGACCGATATCGTAGAGCATTTATTTACCACCAGGACCGGCGGCGTCAGTAGCGGGATCTATTCCACCATGAATTTAAGTTTTTCCAGAGGGGATGACTCGGAATGCGTCCGTGAAAATTACAGACGCATCGGCGAGGCATTGGGAACCGATCCGGAACATATGGTGGCATCAAAACAGACCCATACCACCAATATCCGTCTGGTGACAGAGACGGATCTGGGGAACGGCGTTACCGGACCTTCCGCCTATGATGACGTGGATGGACTAGCAACGGATATTCCGGGAATTGCCCTGGTGACTTTTTATGCGGACTGTGTCCCCCTATATTTTGTGGATCCGGTGAAGAAAGCCATCGGACTGGCACATTCCGGATGGCGGGGAACCGTAGCGGGAATGGGTGCCTGTATGGTACAATTTATGCAGGAACATTTCCACAGTGATCCTAAGGATCTGATAGCGGCTGTGGGACCTTCTATCTGTGTGGACTGCTATGAAGTGAGTGAGGAAGTGGCGGAACAATTCAGAGAGGGATTTCCGCAGGATGTCTTACAGCCGGGCAGGGCAGAGGGAAAGTATCAGCTGGATCTGTGGAAAGCCAATGAAAGTATATTGTTAAAGGCGGGGATCCTGCCGGAACATCTGACAGTGACGAATGTCTGTACCTGTCATAATCCGGAATATTTATTTTCCCATCGTGCCAGCCACGGACAAAGAGGGAACCTTGCGGCATTTTTAATGCTGAAAAACAACTGTTAATAATGTTAGGTGGGAGCAGCGTGCAAACGCAGAAATGAGGGAAGTATGGCAAACATTCTTGTATGCGATGATGACAGAGAAATCGTAGATGCAATAGAGATTTATTTGAGTCAGGACGGTTATAAAATCTACAAAGCCTATGACGGGGAGCAGGCAATCCAGATCTTGGACAAGGAGGATATCCACCTGCTGATCATGGATATCATGATGCCGAAGTTAGACGGAATCCGGGCAACCTTAAAGATTCGGGAATACAGCAGTATCCCCATCATCATTTTATCCGCCAAATCAGAAGACACGGACAAGATTCTGGGACTGAATATCGGTGCAGACGATTATATCTGCAAACCCTTCAATCCTCTGGAACTGGTGGCGAGAGTGAAGTCAAACCTCCGCAGATATACTTCCCTGGGAAGTCTTACCGGGGAGAACAAGGCAATCTACCAGGTAGGCGGACTGATATTAAACGATGATACCAAGCAGGTGACAGTGGACGACGAGACGGTGAAAATGACGCCCATTGAGTACAATATTTTATTGCTTCTGATGAAGAATCAGGGACGGGTATTTTCCATCAACCAGATCTATGAAAGTATCTGGAATGAGGACGCCATCGGGGCGGACAATACGGTAGCCGTACATATCCGGCATATCCGTGAGAAAATAGAGATCAATCCCAAGGAACCGAGATATCTGAAGGTGGTATGGGGGGTCGGATATAAGATCGATAAGGAGCAGGCATGAGAAAACAGACATTAAAGCGGCTGATACTGGGACTGGTACAGCAGACGGCGGCATTGCTTCTGTTAGTTGCCATTGCGGCGGTGCTGTTCAATTCCTATCTTGCGGTGGATACTGCGGACGGAACCAAAGTATATGAATTATCACCTCTGGATGCGGAGACGGAATTCGAGGATTCTGTGATCTTCCATGATCTTTTTCAGAGTGCGGTATCGGATATCATACAGCTGATGGTGATCAAGGGAGAGATCGAGACCAATGATCAGTTTGATCCCTATAAGGAAATCGACATCACGAAATTTGCATCCGCAAAAAGCGGAGGAGTGGACTGTCCGGTAACGGCGGTCTATGAACTGGAAGATCTGATCAAATGGGGAAGATACGGTGTGGAGTACACGGACCGTATCATGAGTATGTCCGATTTTGTCAATTATTTCGGTCCTGTGACCTCTCCGGAGCATTTTCGGCTGAACGGAGACGGTCAGCTGGAATTCGTGACGGAAGCAGAACAGGATACAGAGGAACAGGAAGCGGTGCTTCGGGCGATAGAAGCCATTCCGGAGAGCCAGAGGACAGAACGGCTGGAAGACCTGGCATTTACTTACTTTGTAAAAGAGAGCGTGCAGGACATCCGGGTATCCAGAGAGGATGACGGAACAATTACGGTATATTTTCCTATGATCGTGAACCGGTATGCCACTGTGGACGGAGAGAAACAGCTGACAGCCCATGCGAGTAACTGGGTTGACTATATAGCGTTGCAGAACAACCTGGAACTGACGGTTAATACCCTAGCTGCCAGCTACGAACAATATCAGAACTGTAACGATCTGTACCGGGAAAATGCGGGAAATCTGAAATACGCGGTTCGTATGGTGACCCCGGACGGTATTACCCGGACTTATACCAACGTATCGGAGATCGAGAACAGCTCGGACAATGAGATCACGGACTATTTTTCCGAATACAGACGTTATCTGATCTATTATCCCGATAGTCTGGAATTTACCGGTAATACCGGTATGACGGAGAACGAGATCTATCATTATCTCAAAGAATACGATTATGCCTATCCGGATATGACACATATCTGGATCGCTGTGGATACGAATTATCCGGTGGCGGGAGATGCTTTCTATAATGCAAATGTGGTATTCCAGAGGATTGTGCCGAATATATGGTATCTCATCGGTGGCGGGATCCTGCTAGTGGTTCTGTGGCTGCTCATTGGTATCTATCTGACTGTGACAGCAGGTGTTACGTATGATGAAGAGGATGAGCCGGTACTGTATCTGAATGGTATTGACCATGTGTGGATCGAGTTTATGCTGCTTACTTTTGTGGCATGTATCTATGCGGGAAGACTGGGGTATGATTACCTGATGGCTACAGCCAACAGAGTCTATTTAAGCCATTCCGAGATTCAGGGCAGAGAGTACACAAGACTGGCAGCTTATGGCGTATTTGCGGCCTACGGCTTCCTGGTCAGCATGGGCTTCAACATATTCTGGTACAGCTTAATGCGCAGGATCAAATCCCACAATATGTGGAGTGACAGTTTCCTGCACTGGCTTGTGAGCAGTTTCGGAAAAGCTGTACATTTCGTGGTATCCCACAGGAATTCCGCCATCAGCTCCCTGATTCCGTATAATCTGTTCCTGCTTGCCAATCTGGCGGGAATATTTGTAGCGTATCTGCTGCGTGCCAGGGGAGCGTTGTGGCTGCTTCCGGCACTGGCTGCCATTGTACTGGACGGTATCGTGGGTGTGCTGCGGTTTAAACAGAAAGCGGAACAGATCGATATTGTGGAAGGAATCCGCAGGATCCGTGACGGCGAGGTGGATTATAAGCTGGATACGGAGGCACTGCACGGAGACAACAGGGAGATGGCGGATGCGGTAAATAACATTGGTGAAGGTATCCGCAAAGCGGTAAGTACCAGCATGAAGGACGAACAGATGAAGTCCGACCTGATCACCAATGTCTCCCATGATATCAAGACGCCGCTGACATCCATTATCAATTATGTGGATCTGCTGAAACGCCTGAAAATCACGGAGGAACCGGCACAGAGCTATATCGCCGTACTGGACAGCAAGTCCCAGAGGCTGAAACAGTTGACGGATGACCTGGTGGAAGCTTCGAAAATCTCTTCCGGTAACATTGTGCTGAATTTAGAGCCTCTAAATCTGACAGAACTGCTGAACCAGGCAGTGGGAGAGTTCTCCGACAGACTGGAGGAGAAAAAGCTGCAGATCATTTTCGACGGCAGTGATGTGACGGGTATGATCTATGCGGACAGCCGCAGAATGTGGAGAATTATCGAAAATCTCTTCCAGAATATCTGCAAATATGCGCTGGAAGGCACCAGAGTATACCTGGAGATGCAGGTAGAGGATGGCAGAGTCATTGCTTCTCTGAAAAATATTTCCGATCGCCCCATGAATTTAAAGGGAGAGGAACTGTCCGAACGGTTTATCCGCGGAGACGCTTCCCGTACCACGGAGGGCAGCGGTCTGGGACTGTATATCGCGAAGAACCTGACCAAGGCACAGCACGGCGAATTCCAGATCCAGTTAGACGGAGATCTGTTCAAGATTCTGTTGGATTTCCCGGAGTATATCAGACCGGTAGAAGAGCCGGCAGGAGAAAAAACGACAGATTCCGACAAGACGGAAGAATAAGTGAAAAGAGAACAGAGAATATAAAAAAACGCAGAAGCTTTTGGAATTATCAAAGCTTCTGCGTTTTATTGATGACTATATTTATAACTTAGAAATGGAATTCGTTCATGTCCTTGCGGTTATTGTAAGCTTCCACAATGCCGTGGATCTTCTCTGTGGTAGCCATGACGTTGGACAAGGAAGCGTCATGGTTCATGAAGTCGATCAGGGAAGTGATGAACTTGCTCATGTCTGCTTCTACGAAGTAAGGTCTGGTATAGATCTCGGGAGGCAGATAAGTCAGGTTCGTGGTGATGACTTTATCGAAATCACCATGCTCATACGCTGCATCGAAATTCTTCAGACCGTCGGTGAACAAACCGAAAGTACAGCAGATATATACCCGTCTGGCTTTCATGGCTTTTAACTGCTTGGCGGTGTCTAACATACTTCCGCCGGAGGAGATCATGTCATCGATGATGATAATGTCTTTTCCTTCGATATTGTCACCCAGAAACTCATGGGCAACGATGGGGTTCTTGCCGTTGACGATGGTGGAGTAGTCACGTCTCTTGTAGAACATACCGGTATCAACACCCAGGACACTTGCAAAGTAAATAGCACGGTCCAGTGCACCCTCATCCGGGCTGATGACTAACAGATGGTCCTTATCCACGATCATATCGTCCTCGGAATTTAACAGGGACTTAATGAACTGGTAAGGGGTAGTGAAGTTATCGAAGCCGTTTAAGGGAGTGGAGTTCTGTACTCTGGGATCGTGGGCATCGAAGGTAATAAAATTATCGATTCCCATATCTCTTAACTCTTCCAGTGCGTAAGCACAGTCCAAAGACTCTCGGCCGCTGCGGCGGTGCTGTCTGCCTTCGTAGAGGAAAGGCATGATGACATTGATACGTCTTGCCTTACCGTTACATGCTGCGATGACACGCTTCAGATCCTGATAGTGGTCATCGGGAGACATGTGGTTGGTATAGCCGTTCATGTTGTAAGTAATACTATGATTGCATACATCGGTTAAGATAAACAGGTCTTTACCGCGGATGGTTTCGCTGATCTGTGCTTTTGCTTCACCGCTTCCGAAACGAGGTACATCCACATCTACGAGATAGTTGCTCTCGATATAGCCGTGGAAAGCAGGATCGTTTTTTACTTTGTCATTATGGATACTCTTACGGAATTCAACCATGTAATCGTTGATACGGCGTCCCATTTTTTCTGCGGAAGGCAGAGCAATGATTTTCAAAGGAGCCACGGGCATGGCATTTTCCAGTTCGTGTAAATTAGGCATGATGTCCCTCCTGGACGAGCTTTTATTGTTCGTAAAAATATTCAGAGCCTCATTCGCAAAAGCGCATCTTCGATGCTTACTTTTTGCTCTGAATATAACAATTATTTTATATCATTATGCTAGTGACACGTCAAGGAATTTCTTGTACAATGGATAGGAGAAAGCTGGTTAGGTGAATTAGAATGAAGAAAAAAGAACATATTGTAAAAACAGTAAAGCCGGGCAGTATCGCAGAGGAACTGGAGATCATTCCCGGAGATAAAGTACTGGCGATAGATAACACGGAGATCGAAGACATATTTGATTATCAGTTTCTGACCCAGGATACTTATATTGAGATGCTGGTGGAGAAGCCGGACGGAGAGCAGTGGCTCTTAGAGATCGACAAGGAATTTGACGAGGACCTGGGCATCGAATTTGAGAACGGTCTGATGGATGAATACAGACATTGCCATAACAAATGCATTTTCTGCTTTATCGATCAGATGCCCAAGGGCATGCGGGATACCCTGTATTTCAAGGATGACGATTCCCGCCTGTCTTTTTTACAGGGCAATTATGTGACGTTGACCAACATGTCGGATCATGATATCGACCGGATCTGCAGATATCATCTGTCCCCCATCAATATCTCGTTTCAGACCATGAATCCGGAGCTTCGGTGCAAAATGCTGAACAACCGTTTCGCCGGAGATGCCCTGAAAAAGGTGGATACCTTAAATGCCGCCGGGATTCGGATGAACGGACAGATTGTACTATGTAAGGGTGTGAATGACGGTAAGGAACTGGAATACAGCATTCAGAAACTGATGGAATATCTGCCGAATGTGGAGAGTGTCTCCGTCGTGCCGGTAGGCTTGTCCAAATACCGTGAGGGGCTGTATCCCTTAGAACCCTTCAACGCGCAGGATGCGGGAGAGGTCATTGACCTGATCGAGAAATACCAGAAGATCTGCATGGAGAAATACGACACCCACTTTATCCAGGCGAGTGACGAATGGTATATCTTAGCGGGCAGAGAGGTGCCGGAGGAGGAACGCTATGACGGCTATCTGCAGCTGGAGAACGGCGTGGGTATGATCCGACTGTTATTGGACGAGTTCCACGATGCACTTAAGAGACGGCTCGAAGAAAAAGCTTCCGGGGCAAAGCTCCCCTGGGAAGGAACCAGGGAGATCTCCCTGGCGACGGGCAGACTGGCGTTCCCTTATTTAAAGAGAATGTCCGAAGAACTGATGGCGGAGTATCCGGGACTTCAGATCCACGTCTATGAGATCATCAATGAATTTTTCGGAGAGATGATCACCGTATCCGGTCTTCTGACCGGACAGGACATCGTGAAGCAGTTAAAGGATAAGAACTTGGGAGAATCGTTGTATCTCCCCCGGAATGTCCTGAGAAGCGGAGCGGATCTGTTCCTGGACGATTATACGCTGGCAGACGTGGAGGGGGCTTTACAAGTGCCCGTGAATATTGTAAAATCAAGCGGATATGATCTTGTGGACGCTTTGCTTGGAATCGAGGATTGCGAGCAGAACTAAGAGAGAAGAAGATATAATAAGATATAATAAGATATAGGAAGTAAGAATGGAGGAAATTATGGCAAAGAGAAAATCCAAGCCCATCGTTGCGGTGGTGGGACGCCCGAATGTGGGTAAATCCACCCTGTTCAATGCACTGGCTGGCGAAAATATATCTATTGTAAAAGATACGCCCGGTATTACCAGAGACCGTATTTATGCGGATATCCACTGGCTGGATATGACATTTACCCTGATCGACACCGGCGGTATCGAGCCGGACAGCAAGGATGTGATCCTGTCCCAGATGAGAGAGCAGGCGGAGATCGCCATGGAGACGGCGGATGTGATTATTTTCCTGGTAGATGTAAAGCAGGGACTGGTGGACGCTGACTCCAAGGTGGCGGATATGCTGCGTCGTTCCCATAAGCCGGTGGTACTGGTAGTCAACAAGGTGGACAGCTTCCAAAAGTACATGGCGGATGTCTATGAATTCTACAATCTGGGTATCGGTGATCCCCATCCAATTTCAGCGGTGAACCGTCTGGGAATCGGTGACATGTTAGAAGCAGTAACCGAATATTTTGATAAGGAACAGGCAGAGGAAGAAGAGGATGACCGCACCCGTGTGGCTATCGTCGGCAAGCCTAATGTCGGTAAGTCTTCCCTGATCAACAAGCTGCTGGGTGAGAACCGTCTGATCGTATCAGATATCGCAGGTACCACCAGAGACGCGGTGGACACCGAGATCACTTATAATGGCAAGGAATATGTCTTCATTGATACTGCGGGACTCCGTAGGAAGAATAAGATCAAGGAAGAATTAGAGCGTTATATGATCGTTCGTACCGTCAGTGCCGTAGAGCGCGCCGAGGTGGTGGTACTGATGATCGATGCGGAGGAAGGCGTTACGGAGCAGGATGCGAAGATTGCCGGCATTGCTCATGAGAGAGGTAAGGCTACGATCATCGTGGTGAACAAATGGGATGCCATCGAAAAAGATGATAAGACCATTTACAAATTTACCGAAAAGGTGCGCAATACCTTATCCTTCATGCCTTATGCGGAGCTTCTGTTTGTCTCTGCGAAGACGGGACAGAGACTGCCCAAGCTGTTCGAGACCATCGATATCGTCAGTGAGAACCATGCTATGCGTGTGGCCACCGGTGTACTGAATGAGATCATGGCAGAGGCAGTAGCCATGCAACAGCCTCCTTCCGACAAAGGTAAGAGACTGAGACTGTACTATATTACCCAGGTAGCGGTAAAGCCCCCTACCTTCGTGATCTTTGTGAACGATAAGGAACTGATGCATTTCTCCTATACCAGATATATTGAGAATCAGATCCGTGAGACCTTTGGCTTCAAGGGTACTCCCCTCAGGTTTATCATCAGAGAACGAAAGGAAAAAGATCAATAATGGAACGTGTTATCTGTTTACTCATCGGCTATGTGTTCGGTCTGTTTCAGACCGCATACTTTTACGGTAAGGCCAAGGGAATCGACATCCGTAAGTACGGAAGCGGCAATGCCGGTACTACCAATGCCTTAAGAGTACTGGGAACCAAGGCGGGACTGATCGTGCTGGCGGGAGACTGCTTAAAATGTATCATCGCCGTATGCATCACCAGAGCTTTATTCAGTACCGGACATCCGGAGAATATTTATCTGCTGTGCCTGTACACCGGCGCAGGAGCCATCATCGGACACAACTTCCCGTTCTATATGGGATTTAAGGGCGGAAAGGGAATCGCTGCCACCGCAGGACTGATCCTGTCTTTCCATCCCTATTTCATCGTGATGGGCGTGGTATTGTTCTTCGGTACTTTCCTGACCACCCATTATGTATCTCTGGGATCACTGCTGGTATATGCCGGATTTATGATCCAGATGGTAGTCTGCGGACAGATGGGACTGTTCGGTGCCATGCCACAGTCACAGTTGTATGAGATGTATGCAATCACTGCATTTCTCACGGTCATGGCATACTGGAAGCACAGACAGAATATTGTCCGCCTGATCCACGGCAATGAGAGAAAGACCTATCTGTTCAAGAAAAAGTCTGCAGAAGCGCAGACGGAAAGTAACGGGGAGGACAAATAAGTTATGGCAAAAGTATGTATCTTGGGCGGCGGAAGCTGGGGAATCGGACTTTCCGTAGTATTATATAAGAACGGACATGAAGTGACCGTATGGTCTGCGGTTCCCGCAGAGATTCAGATGCTTCAGGAGAACCACGAACATAAAATGCTGCCGGGAGTAAAGCTTCCGGAGGATATGATCTTCACGACGGATGACAAACAGGCTATCGAGGGCAAGGATCTGTTAGTTATGGCTGTGGCAAGCTCCTACACCAGAAGCACGGCACACCGCATCAGCCCGCTGGTAGCACCGGGGCAAAGGATCGTCAGTGTCTCCAAGGGAATCGAGGAGCATACCCTGATGACCCAGGCACAGATCATCGAAGATGAGATCCCCCAGGCACAGGTAGCGGTACTGTCCGGACCTACCCATGCGGAGGAAGTCAGCCGTGGTATTCCCACGACAATCGTGGCGGGTTCTAAGAGCAAAAGCTGTGCGGAATATGTGCAGAATCTGTTCATGAACGAAGTATTCCGTGTCTATACCAGCCCGGATGTACTGGGCATTGAGCTGGGCGGCGCATTGAAAAATGTGGTGGCACTGGCTGCCGGTATCGCTGATGGACTGGGCTACGGAGACAATACGAAGGCAGCTCTGATCACCAGAGGTATTACCGAGATCGCGAGACTGGGTACTGCCATGGGCGGTAATTTCGAGACTTTCTGTGGTCTGACCGGTATCGGAGATCTGATCGTGACCTGCGCCAGCATGCATTCCCGTAACCGCCGTGCAGGTATCCTCATCGGACAGGGCAAGACCTACGAGGAAGCCATGAAGGAAGTACAGATGGTGGTAGAGGGCGTGTATTCCGCTAAGGCTGCCATGGAACTGTCGAAAAAGTATGACGTTCAGCTGCCTATTATCGAGCAGGTAAATGAAGTGCTGTTTGACGGTAAGCCCGCGGATCAGGCGGTAAAGGAACTGATGCTTCGTGACAAGAAGCTGGAAGTATCCCATCTGCCCTGGCCGGAAGCTTAAATTGCTAATTTATTTTGGGTGTTGACAGAAAAACGCAAACTGGCTATAATAAGCTCATGTTTAGTGCAAACATATGATAAGAAGAATGCGATGAAGGGAAGAAGTACTGTTCCTCCACTTCTGACAGAGAGCAGCCGGTCGGTGAGAGGCGCACAGAAGCAGAGCAGGAATACATCCCGGAGCAGCCGGTGGAAAGAGACGGATCGTAAGATTTTCATCAGAAGATCCCGAACGAGTAGATCAGGAC
>CAVGMD010000009.1:0-52542 GCA_963630275.1 Bacteroidaceae bacterium
GTCATAGGCACAGTCCACTTCCATATCGTCCTGTTCCAGGCTGAAACGGATTCCCTTCACGATCAGCTTCTCATCATCCACTACCAGCACTTTCTTGCCTGCCATCTTCCTTAACCTCTCTATCTTACTTTTCTGTTACCGGTACAATGTCCTTTTCATTGCACCGTAATCTTATCACATAACTTATCATAGGCGTTCTGTTTGATGCCGGATACTTTCATGATATCCTCCGGCGTCTGGAAATTGCCGTTTTTCTCCCGGTAGCGTACAATGTCCGCTGCCCTGGAATCTCCGATTCCCGGAAGAGCACACAATTCCTCCTCGGTTGCCGTGTTGATATTCACAAGCCCCTCTTCCGCAGCCTTCGCAGCACTTTCCAGGCTCTCCGCTTCCTCTGTCGTAGGAAAATAGAGCTTCTGCCCATCCGTCACCGGCTCCGCCAGATTCACATAAAAAGGATCCGCCTTCTCCGTCATACCGCCCGCCAGGCGCAGGGCTTCTTCCGCTCTGCTGCCCTCCGGCACTTCTACGACGCCCGGACTCTGCACCGCACCACAGACATAGACATACAGCATCTTTTCTTCCGAAGATGCTTCGCTTACGATGCCGGCATTGGGCTCTGCCGCCTGTTCCGCCGCTTCCAGCTCCGGATATTCCGCCACAGATTCCCCTGACGAAATCAGAACAATTGCCTCGTCCCTTGCACCGCAGCCGGTCAGGAAGAACACAATACCTCCCAGTAAACCGATCAAACATCTATATTTTATTTTAGAAATCACTTTAAAAAACATCATAGTCCCCTTCCTGTCGTTCTTTTCCGGGGATTGCCTCTCTATGCTGTTAACTTTCATTGTACTGGAATCAGGCAGAATTTACAAGCCGTTTGTCCTCCTATTTCCACTTAAAAATAATAATTCCCGCTATCGCCACCGCCATGCCGACCGCCTTACGCCACTCCCATGGCTGCTTCTCCACGCCGAACCATCCGAACAGTTCGATGATATACGCCACCGCCAGCTGTGCGACCACGATCAGCATTACCGCTTTCGCCGGTCCCAGGGCATCCATGCTGCGGATCACGGTATACGTAATAAAGGCTCCGATGGCACCGCCAAGCAGCATGTATTTCGGCTCTACCTGCCACACTTTCAGAAAAGAAGTCCGCTCCGTGCACAGCCATGCCCCCAGGCATACCAACAGCGCCGTGAACTGCACAAAAGCACTGGCGGTCCAGATGCCGGAGGATTTCGTCACCTGGGTATTGAACACTCCCTGAATACTCATCAGCGTTCCGGATACTAATGCAATCAAAAAACCGATCATAGAATTCTACCTCCTTTTTAGTAGTAGTCTATCCTCTGATCGGTTCCTTCATTCATATTTTACTGTACGGTTCTAGTCTGTACTTCCCACCTGTTCCGCTATTGTTCCCGCAAGCTGCTCTACCAGCGTGGTCACATCCTCACCGTTCCATACCTTGGAAAACAATACTTCCAGTTGCATCCAGAAATTCCCCGTCTCCAGCATTTTCGGAAGAGATACGCTGTTCGCATACTCATCGGCAAATATGGTAAGTGCTCCGTTGTCTGCATTCTCTGCCGCATGAAGGCTTGCCGGCATTTTACCGGAACGCTCATACAATCCGTCAGAATATCCTTCCGCCAGATATGCGGCAAAACGATCCGCCAGCTCCTTGTGCTCCGAATACCCGTTGATAACCGCCGCTCCCGTAACAGACAGGGATCTGCTCTGAAGCTCGGCACTGACATCCGGCATACGGGCAATTCCGTAATTGAATGTAAGACTGCCGTCCGCTTTTGCATCCTCCAGCCGCTTTACCACATCCGTGGTACCGATGGTAAACATGGTCTTTCCATCAATAAAGTCCTGAATCACGGAATCATAGGTCACGGTGTCGGACTCGATGAAGAAGAACTGGTTCAGCGCCTTGTATACTTCCAGACACTGTATCGTCTCCGGATTGTTGATATCGATATCATTTCTGTCGTCTCCGGGATCACCGCCTACGATCATGTAATTACCCACGATCCAGTAGTTGTAGAAAATGTTGTTCACATCCCATTTCATGACACCTTCCACACCTTCCGGTGCATCAAACGTGTCTGCAATGTTCAAAAGATCATCCACCGTAGATGGAAGCGCCCCGGCAAAATACTGCTCCGCCAACGCATTGACCGCTGCCTCATCCGCTGTGACCTGCTCTGTGGTCTGATCTTCCGGAAGAGAATCTTCCTCGATGATCTCCTCTCCCTCACCTACCGGTTCGTCATTGTCACTGCTGCCGGCAAGTTCCTTTTCGGCCTGCTGGGTCGCCCAGGTCTGCAGATAGTCTTCATTATATACCAGTGCACTGGTATCAAAGTAAACAGGGTAACCGATGATCTTATCATTATAAGTCACCGCAGACAATGCCGCCTGGGAAAAATGATCTGTATTGCAGATATTTTCCGTATCCGGCACTTTCGCTGCCAGACCCGCAAGATAAGCCTTCTCCAGGGAATCGCTGCTTAACAGATACACATCCGGCATCTGGTCGGAATGCAGGGTCTCCTGATTGATTGCCTCCAGATATTCACTGTCGGAAGTCAGCACCGGGATCACGCGGACTCCCTTATTCTGTTCTCCGAAAGACACCGCCGCTGCATTGATATAGCCGGACAGCGACTCATCCGAATACCAGCAGTAGATGGTCTCCTTCCCGTGAAACAGCTGCAGACGGTCCCCGGCTTCCTGCGTCTGACTCATTTCCTGCGTACTTCCGTAAATAGCTGCAGCAGCCATGGCGATCACAGCTGCTGTAGCGATAATTCTTTTTTTCAAAAACATAATTTACCTAAACCTCTTATTCGATACAGGTGTCCAAAATAGCGATCATTTCGTCCACATTTTCTCTGGTAATCACGAGAGGCGGTACAAAACGGATAATATCCGCACCGGCATTGATCAGAATTAATCCCTTCTCCAATGCCTTATTAATAATGTCTCCTACCGGATGGTCAAATACCAGTCCCTGCATCAGTCCCACTCCACGACGTTCCTTAATGCAATCGTATTTGGCTGCCAGTTCGTTCAGTTGCTGTTCCAAATAAGGAGCCACCTCTCTCACATGTTCTATTATATGGTCCTCTTCGAATAAATCAAGCACTTTTTCCACAGCAGCACATGCTAACGGATTGCCGCCGTAAGTGGTACCGTGATCTCCCGCTGTCAGGGAATGCTGTGCAACCTTTTCTGTCATCATGAATGCACCTACCGGAACACCGCAGCCCAGTGCCTTGGCGGAGGTCATGATATCCGGCTTCACACCGAAGCGCTGCCATGCATACATGTAGCCGGTACGTCCCATACCGCACTGGATCTCGTCCAAGATCAGCAGGATGTCCCGCTCATCACACAGATCACGAACCTGCTTTAAGAACTCTTCGCTGGCGGGACGCAGTCCACCTTCGCCCTGTACCGTCTCCATGATGATGGCACAGGTCTTATCCGTCACCTGATCCAAGACACTCTGGAAATCATTCAGCTCTGCAAATTTGATATGGCCGATCATGGGCTCAAAGGGCTCACGATACTTGGGATTACCTGTCACAGACAAGGCTCCCATGGTTCTGCCGTGGAAAGAATGATTCATGGCAATGATCTCATGATCAGTACAGCCGTCCTTCAGATACACATATTTTCTGGCCGCCTTGATAGCACCTTCCACTGCTTCCGTGCCGGAGTTGGTGAAAAAGACACGATCCATGCCGGATACTTTTTTGATCTTACGTGCCGCTTCGATGGCAGGCACATTATAATAATAGTTGGAAGTGTGAATCACTTTGTCAATCTGTGCTTTCAGCGCATCGTTGTATGCCTTGTTCTGATAACCCAGAGCAAATACAGCGATTCCCGCTACGAAATCCAAATATTTTTTCCCGTCGGTATCATACAGATGCACGCCTTCGCCCTTGTCCAGGACGATCTGGTAACGGTTATAGGTATGCAGCAGGTCTGCTTCCGCCTCTGCAATATATTCTTTCATGGTGTCGCTCATTTATTTTTCCTCCTCATCGGATACGATCGCGGTACCGATACCTTGATTGGTGAAGATCTCCAGCAACAGGCAGTGTGCCAGACGTCCGTCCAGAATATGCACACGGTTTACGCCGTTACGGATTGCGGAAGTACAGTTATTTAACTTCGGCAGCATGCCACCACCGATGTAACCGTCGTGGATCAGTCCTTCTGCCTCGGAGGCTGTCAGCCGGGAGATAAAAGTGGACTTGTCGTTGATGTCCTTGTACAGACCTTCGATATCCGTTAAAAATGCCAGTTTCTCCGCATGTACTGCTTTTGCGATGGCGCAGGCAGCATCATCCGCATTAATATTGTAGGTGTGATAATCCTTGTCCAGTCCGATGGGAGCGATAATAGGCAGATAATCCTTCTCCAGCATGTCGAAGAGGATATCGGGGTTCACGCCGGTGATCTCACCTACATAACCGATGTCCTGGCCGTCGGAATATTTTTTCTCTACATGGAGCAGTCCGCCATCCTTGCCGCTGACACCGACCGCTTTGACACCCAGCTCTTCCACCATGGTTACCAAGCTCTTATTTACCTTGTTCAGTACCATTTCGGCGATCTCCATGGTCTCTTCATCGGTGACACGCAGACCGTTGACAAACTTCGCTTCTTTGCCGACCTTGCCGACCCAGCGGCTGATCTCCTTGCCGCCGCCGTGTACGATAATGGGCTTGAAACCTACCAGCTTCAACAGTGTCACGTCCTTGATGACGTTCTTCTGCAGTTCTTCGTTGCTCATGGCACTGCCGCCGTATTTTACCACGATGATCTTACGGTTGAATTTCTGTATGTAAGGGAGTGCCTCGATCAGCACCTCTGCTTTTTTCATTACCTGTTCCATATCTTTTTCCATTGTCGTCTCCTCCTGTTTCTGCTGCTTATGAACGATAGTCTGCGTTGATCTTCACATAGTCATAGCTTAAGTCGCAGCCCCATGCGGTAGCTTCCGCATCGCCCATATGCATATCCACCAGTGCAGTGACTTCCGGATCGGAGAGTATCTTCGTAGCCTCTTCCTCGCTGTAATCGCATGCCACACCATTTCCGAAGATATGGATCTTGCCGCTCTTGCTCTCAAAATACAGATCTACATTTTCCGGATCGAATTTGGCTCCGGAATAACCCAGTGCGCAGAGGATACGTCCCCAGTTGGCATCATGTCCGAAGATGGCTGCCTTGGTCAGGGAAGAACAGATGACGGATTTCGCCAGGGTTCTGGCATCTTCTTTGCTGACTGCATGGATTACTTTGGTCTCAAACAGGGCTGTGGCCCCTTCGCCGTCTCCTGCAATTTTCTTTGCCAGGAACGTAGTGATCTTGTGCAATGCCTTGCAGAAGTTATCATAATCTTCGCCCTCTGCGGTGATTTCTTCATTGCCTGCCATACCGTTTGCCAGCACTAGCAGGGTATCGTTGGTGGAAGTATCTCCGTCCACGGAGATCATGTTAAAGGAATCCACGACGTCTGCGCTGACGCACTTCTGTAACATTTCTTTGGAAATGTTCACATCAGTGGTTACAAAACCTAACATGGTGCACATATTCGGATGGATCATGCCGGAGCCCTTGCACATACCGCCTAAAGTTACGGTCTTGCCGCCGATCTCGGTCTCGATGGCAATCTCCTTGGAAATAGTATCTGTAGTCATGATCGCGTGTGCTGCATCGAAACCAGCCTCTAAGGTGTCCGCCTTGGCTGCCACCAGCTTTTCAATACCGGCAGTGATCTTATCTACGGGAATCTGCATACCGATGACACCGGTGGATGCCACCAGTACCGCATCGGTGGGCACACCTAACAATTCTCCGGCACATTTTGCCTCTGCCTCACAGCAGTCCAGTCCCTGTTTGCCAGTGCAGGCATTGGCGATTCCGGAATTGACTACCACTGCCTGTGCATATGCGGAATGTTCCACGATCTGCTTATCCCACAGTACGGGAGCCGCCTTTACCACGTTGGAGGTAAAAGTACCTGCCACGGTGCAGGGTGCCTTACTTACGATCAGTGCCATATCCTTACGATTCTGATATTTAATGGCAGCCTCCACACCTGCTGCCTCAAAGCCTTTTGCTGCGGTTACACCGCCCTGGATCTGTTTCATTTGGAATACTCTCCTTTCGATTCCGTTTGCTTCCGTTTCTATTTGTTAAACGCCGTAATGTTCTCTTCGTTCAGAGTAAAGTCATAATAATTCAGGTCTTCCCGCTTCGTCCAGCCGATGCATTTCCAGAAAGCATTACCGATATCGTTCTGAGTAAAAGCGATCAGGCTGACTTTATTGATGTGCTCTTCTTTCAGGGCATTCATGCAGTGGACTACCATGGCTTTGCCAATGCCAAGCCTTCTGTAATCTTCTCTCACACATACATGATACAGACAGCCTCGTCGTCCGTCATGACCGCAGAGAATGCCGCCCACTACGGCTCCGTCCTCCCCGATTGCTACCACGCTGGTACCGGGATTCCGGTTGATAAAACGCTCCACGCCTTCTCTGGAATCATCAATGCTTCGGATACCAAAGCCGTGAATGGTCATCCAGAGGGCATGCAGACCGTCATAATCTTCTATGGTCATTGGTTTGATTGTAAACTGTTTGCTCATTTTATGTATGTAATCCTTTCATCCTTGTCCTGTGTCTGCTTTAAGGGAAGCAGGGAACCAGTTCCAGACCTTCGCTCTCGGGAAGTCCGAACAGCAGATTCATGTTCTGTACCGCCTGACCGGCAGCACCTTTTACGAGATTGTCCAGCGCACCCATCATAATGATGCGTCCGGTACGCTCGTCGATGACGAAGTTAATGTCCACGTAGTTACTGCCTTCCACCCACTTGGTCTCGGGGCAGCTGCCCTTATCCAGCACGCGGACGAATTTCTCGTTTGCATAATATTTATCATAGACAGCCTTTACTTCTTCATAGGTAGGAAGTGTGCCGTCCGGTTTTCTCTTCAGTGTAGCATACTCCGTTGCCAGAATACCACGGTTCATAGGTACGAGATGGGGGGTAAAATTAATGGTCACCTGACAGTTGCCGGCATAACCCAACTGTTCCTCAATCTCGGGAGTATGTCTGTGGCTTGCCACGCCGTATGCTTTCATATTCTCATTCACTTCGCAGAACAGGTTGGGCACCTTGGCTCCTCTGCCCGCTCCGGAAGCTCCGGACTTAGCATCCACGATCAGGGTATTCACATCGATGATGCCTTCCTTTACCATAGGGTAAGCGGTCAGGATCGAGCAGGTGGTATAACAGCCGGGATTTGCCACCAGTCTGGTCTTCTCTGTGATCTTGTCACGGTTGATCTCGCAGAGTCCATATACTGCTTCCTCGATGAACTGCGGAGACTTATGCTCGATGCCGTACCATTTTTCATAGGTAGCCACATCCTTGATACGGTAGTCCGCGGACAGATCCACGATCTTCACCTGAGAGAGGATCTCCTCCGTTAAAAGTCCTGCCAGGAATCCCTGGGGGGTTGCGGTAAAGATCACATCTACCTGCTTCGCCAGTTCTTCCAGATTGTCGTCCTTGCAGATATCCTCCACCAGTTGGAACATGTTCTGGTATACCTGATAATACTTCTTATCTATATAGCTTCGGGAACCGTACCATACGATTTTGGCATCCTTGTGGTTCAACAGGATACGTACCAGTTCTCCTCCGGCATAGCCGGTTGCTCCGATGATTCCTACTCTGATCATTTTTCTACCTCACTCTTGTTTATGGAACTATTCAAACCGCCATTCGCAAAATCGCTGCTGCGCAGCTTTCCTTTTGCTTATGGTGGTTACTTCGTCATATAAATATCATCAAATATTCTTACGAATGCAAGCATTCGACGAATATTTTCGATATTTACCTGACTCTGAATAGTTCCATGATACCACTTTCTCTTCAAATGTCTACTACTTTTTTATTTTTATGCATTATTTTCATTTATTCATGTATATTTATGCATTTATACACTATTTTTAAACATTTTTGTGAATATTCCTCTGTAATAATATGCATCCGCACATTACAATTCATTCAGGCTTCTATGGTACCCTTCCATAATCTTATGGTATCCTTCCAGCGTCTGTGTATCCAGCCCCGGATCCTGCCACTGCCGCAGAACGTTTCCGTAATGATCCAACAGATATTCTCCCAGATAATCCGTTGCCTTGTACGCTCCGTCGATATTCATATGTCTGAGATCCGCTGCCACATCCTCCGAGATCACCAGACCTGCTGCATTACGATACTCTGCTGTATTGAAATCAATAAAAGGAATTCCGTATTCTTCCGTATATTCCTGCAGTCTGTTATGACAGCCGTCATCCCAGTGGTTCACTTCATTACTTGCCATCAGTGTTTTGACGAAGATCAGCTGAATCCCCTTTTCTGCGCAGTACTCTCTGAGTTTATTCACATAGGTAAAATTCAGATACGTGGTTGCCTCAGGATCTTCCTGCAGAATCGATTCCCGGTACTCCTCTCCCGCATAGCTGTTGATCGGGACAAATCCTCTGAGATAATCCGTTTCCTCTTCGTCACGGAAAGTATCCCCATCGATTCTCCACTCATCGTGCAGAATAAACACCGGCAATAGCACATTCAATGCATTGCGTTTATACACCCCCGCCAGTTTGCGGTAATTCCCGTTCATTCCCATACTGAAGAGAGAACGCACATCCGTAGCCACCTCACCATGAGACATCGGCACTTCCATTGCCTCCACAACGACCACTTTCACATCCTGTTTCTCGCAGGCTTCCATTGCCCATAAATATCCTGCCAGCATGGACTGGTTCGAAGTTCCGAAATTATAACTGCTGATTCCGTATTTTTCATATAATTCCATGGGGGAAAATCCGCTGTAAGACATGCTGCCTCCCACGAAGATCACATCCACCGTATCCTGCTCACAGTTGTAGAAATCCTCATGGTCATTAAATCCCCGCAGATTGCGAAAGCAGATCAGTGAACATCCATACAATGCCAGCAACAGCACCGCCAGGAATCCTATTATTTTACATACTTCCTTTTTTGTCATGCTTCCTACCTCAAAATGCCTGATAGATAAAATTCACGGAATCGTACTGTGCACCGTATTTTCCGTACAATACCACGAATAAAAACAGTCCGCACCAGACAAGCCACCGGAAGGGAAGGAGCTGTCTGCTCACCCATTCTCTGGCGTAACCGTATTTTTCCCGCAAAGCGGCAACCACAAACAACAGTACAACACCGGAAAAAATGACCCACAGATCCGCGCTGCCGATTCCCAGCATTTCCATGCTGCCGTCAAAAAGAACCCAGGGATTGAAATGTCTGCCGATTAGGACACCGCCCACATCTCCCAGGAAGGAAAATGCCTCTTTCATATTGTCCGCCCGGAAAAATACGATTCCTATGGCATAAATCAAAAATGTCCGGAGGGACTGGAACAGATGCCAGCTGAAGCTGTCTTCGGTAATCCCCAGTGTACTCTTCCACTTTTTACATCTTTTTGCGAAAATCTCTCCCAGCATCAACAGGATCCAGTACCACAGACTCTCTCCCACCACATATTTCATCTCGCCGTGCCACAATCCGATGAACATCC
Source organism: Bacteroidaceae bacterium (assembly GCA_963630275.1). GTDB lineage: Bacteria > Bacillota > Clostridia > Lachnospirales > Lachnospiraceae > Acetatifactor. Next base: position 9,677 of record CAVGMD010000009.1, read on the forward strand.
ATACGCAGAACATTCCCACTGCTGTGACTGCCAGCTTCCCGTTTTTCTTCCCCACTTTTTTCTGCAAAAATCGGGAAAGTCTCTGCATGGGACCGCATTTTAACACCGGATAGAGAATATAATCTTTGGTCCAGGTTCCCAGCGTGATATGCCATCTCTGCCAGAATTCCTGTGTGGTTCTTGAGAAAAACGGAGAATTGAAATTCTCCGGGAGCCTGATTCCGAAGAGTTCCGCCGTTCCCAGCGCAATATCAATACATCCGGAAAAATCCGCATAAAGCTGTAGCGGAAATGCCACGAAAGCGATCCAGCTGTAGAAGCCGTTATATTGCTCGGGATTCCCCCAGATTGCTGCCACCAGGACACCTACCCGCTCTGCCAGCACAAGTTTCTTAAAAAATCCCCAGAGGATCCGCTGTGCGCCATAAGTCAGATTCTGATAAGAAAGACTTCGTCCCGCATACATATCTTCCAGTTCATGGAAGCGGCTGATGGGACCGGTGATCATCTGCGGGAAAAAGCATAAAAACAGCAAAAGCTGTAAAGGGTTCTTCAGCGGTCTGCTGTTCCCCCAGTAACAGTCCAAAATATATCCTACTGCCTGCAGCGTATAATATCCCATGCCAAGGGCTGCCACCGGCGCTTTCACGGTAATCCCCATCACCTGAAAAAGCGGTGCCCATAGAGCATACCCTTTCAGGGCGAACCACAGCACCGCATTGATCACTACCGCGATCACTCCTGCTGTCGCTGCCTTCCTGCCGCCCTTTTCCAAAAAGGTCGTGGCAAAATACACTGCTGCCGTGGCAGTCAGTACATAGATCAGAGTGTACGGTGTCGCCACAATGCAGTAAAATAAAATGCTCAATCCCAGGAGTTCCACCCATTGCCATTTTCTGGGAAGGAGGTAATAGATAAAGACTCCCGCTGCCAGAAACAGCAGATATGTAAAAGATGTGATCGTCATATCTAGTTCCCCAGCTGCAGAATAATATCTGCCATTTCCCCTACGTTTTTCATGGTTACTACTTTGCCCATAGGGATCTTGATGGAAAACTCTTCTTCCACCGCAACGATCAGATTAATGTGTTCAAAAGAATCCCAGTCATCGATATCCTCTGATGTGGTATCATCATTCACTTCGATAGTTTCATCGTCAAACACTTCCTGAAATACCTTGTTCAGTCTCTCAAATACTTCTTCTCTTGTCATCTGTTTATCTCCTGTTTTCTGTATGTTTATCGGCTTGCACTTCTAGCTTTCCGTTACTGTGATCACCTGATTTTTCAGGGAATACTGTTCCGGTATCCGGAAGAACCATTTTGCATTTCCCTCTGCGTCCTCTTCCAGTTTCTCAAATCCCTGCAACGCATAAAAATCTTTTACCATGGCATTCTTCGCTGTAGGATAGAAGTATCCGTAGATCTGACGGATGCCGCATTCTCTGCACCGTTTCACCAGGGTGTCCATCATGGCATATTCCATATCCCGTTTCAGGACTCTACAGCTCATCAGCCACAGCTCGATATGTAAAACATCTCTTTCTTTTCGTCCGATCACGATGCTCACCACACCGTTATCTCCGAATTTATCCTCCAGGCGTCCACACAAGGTCAGATACTGTGGATCTGTGGCAATCTGTTCGATCTCCGACTGGCTGTATCGGTGCGTCGTCAGGTTGAACTGATTACTCTTATTGGTCAGCTGTGCAATTCTGGAAAAATATGCCGGGGAAAAAGCTCCGATTTCAGCCTTCATCTCCAGGGAGCGCAGATAATCTCCGTAATCCGAGAAACTCTTCTGCATCCTGCTGCGCTTTTCATTTGCCAGATACATTTCATTCCGTTTCAGATCATCCTCGGAGAAATTGGTCACCTCGAAGAATCCACTGCGATCCAGCACCCGGATATATTCTTCCACCTTCGTGATCTCCGGAACCGCCGCCCCGGGGACCTCCTGCCGCACGATCTCCCGCTCTGCGGGATTGTCATCCACGAACACAAAACTCTCCGGCAGCAGCTTCAATTCTTCCGCTGTGGCATACAGATTCCGGCTCTTCGGCTCCCAGTTCGCCCGGAAAGCCACAAAATCTTCCCGTTTCAGAACACTGTCCGCCCGTTCCAGCCCTGACAGCGCCGTTTCCTCGTTATTTTTGGAATTCACGGATAACAAAACCCCCAGCTTCTTATGCTGTTTCAGATAATCCTGGAATTCCGCATAGGTCTGCCCCAGAGAAGTCTCCTGTCCGATCTCGATATTTTCCGGACCGTCATCTCCGATCACTCCACCCCACAACGTGTTATCCAGATCCAGGTTCAATACCTTTTTATTTCTGCCGAAAATGGATTTGATGATCCGCGCCAGCTGGCATGCCGTATAAGGAATGGCAGGAACACACATGGCATATTTGTACATATTCCAGTAAAACGGATCCAACCAGCGTTCCAGACCGTAATCCGCCGCTTCATAACAAATATCATGAATATAGAAATCCTGATGGGTATCCGCATATTCATAAAACAGCTGATTGAGCCGCTGAATATAATTCCATCTGCCTCTGTAATCCGAGGCATCTCTGTTCCCTAACAGTCTGTAAAAGGGCGGCTCAAAATTATTCTGTATCACAGGGCAGCCGTAGACTGCATGCAGATGCTCCCACAGAGCCTGAAAGCGTTCATACTCCGCCTGAAGTTTCTGTGTAACCTGTGTCCTGTCATCCTCCAGGGAGGGGTACTGTTCAATATTCCGGTTGGATGTGTGAATATATAGGATATCCGGATGAAATTCCTCCAGTGCCGGATTCGGAAACATCCCGTCTGCATAATACTGATTGTATTCCGATTCATAAAAGCAGGGACGGATGCCGTAATTGAGCAGAAACAGTTCCAGGATGTCACGAATGTCACGGGTCGTGCTTCCTCCCAGAATTGCTATCTTTTTTTCCAGAAATGTCTGTTGTGTATTCTGAAGCAGTTCCCGCTTCAATGCCTTTTTCTTTTTCAGGATCCATTCCGGATCAAAAGGATATTCCAATTCTTTCATTGTTTTATCTTTCCGTTCTATGGTAGTTATTTAAACATATTATAGTAGAACTTTCCAAGATATGCAACGCAAAATCCACAGCCTCTTTCTTTTCCGGTCAAAGTCTGCTACAATGATTTCAGTTTATTTTTGCGTGTCCTTTTCGGACACAGAAATGAGGAAATTATGGCTTTTGACGGCGTTACCATTGCCTGTGTAATATCGGAATTAAAAAAGGAACTGATCGGCGGAAGGCTGTACAAGATTGCCCAGCCGGAGAACGATGAGCTGTTGCTGACCATCAAGCAGCCCACCGGGCAGAAACGACTGCTTCTGTCCGCCAGCGCGTCTCTCCCCCTGATCTATCTGACGGAAAGCAACAAACCAAGCCCCATGACGGCTCCCAACTTCTGTATGCTGCTACGCAAGCACCTGCAGAACGGTCGTATCGTGAATATCTCCCAGCCGGGACTGGAGCGTATCGTGCATATCGACATCGAGCATTTAGACGAGATGGGGGATCTGCGCCACAAGACACTGGTCATGGAGCTCATGGGCAAGCACAGTAACCTGATCTTCTGTAACGATGACAATACCATCATCGACAGCATTAAGCGTGTATCCGCTGCAGTCAGCAGTGTAAGAGAAGTTCTGCCCGGCAAGCCTTACTTCATTGCCCATACCCAGGACAAGCTGGATGCCCTGACCTGCGATGAGAATACGTTCCGTGAAGCCCTTGCCGCCAAACCCCAGCCGGCATTCAAGGCGATCTACGGAAACTTCACCGGTATCTCTCCGGTACTGGCGCAGGAACTGTGCCATGAGACAGGCATCGACGGAGAGCGCCCTACGGCAGCCCTGTCATCGGAAGATTACCATGCTTTGTACGGAGCATTTTTCAAAATGGTCACTTCTATTAAAGAAGAAACCTTTTCTCCCTGCATCGCCTACACCGGCACACGTCCCGTGGAATACGCGGCGGTTCCCCTGACCATGTACAGCACAGGTGCGGATCATCTGGAATCCTACACTTCCATGTCCGCCCTGCTGGAGCATTTTTATGTGGAGAAAAATACATTAACCAGAATCCGTCAGAAATCTTCCGATCTGCGCCGTATCGTGCAGACGGCTCTGGAACGTGATATTAAAAAGTATGACCTCCAGCTGACCCAGATGAAGGATACGGAAAAACGGGAAAAATACCGCATCTACGGAGAACTGCTCAATACCTACGGTTACAGTGCAAAACCCGGTGACAAATCCCTCACTGCCGTGAACTATTATACAAATGAACCGGTGACGATCCCCTTAGATCCCACCCTCTCCGCCACGGAAAATGCGAAAAAATACTTCGACAAATATGGCAAGTTAAAGCGTACTTATGAAGCACTGTCCGAGCTGACCTGCCAGGTAAAGGAAGAGATCGACCACTTAGAGACCATCAGCACGGCTCTGGATATTGCCCTGAAGGAAGAAGATCTGGTGGAGATCAAGGAAGAGCTGACACAGAGTGGTTACATCCGCAGAAAAGGCGGCACGAAAAAGGCGAAGATCACCAGCAAGCCCTTCCACTACTTAAGCAGTGACGGCTTCCATATTTATGTAGGAAAAAATAATTTCCAGAACGATGAACTGACCTTCAAATTCGCCACCGGTAACGACTGGTGGTTCCATGCCAAAGGCATCCCCGGCTCCCATGTGGTGGTAAAGACCGAAGGGAAGGAGCTGCCGGACCGTACTTTTGAAGAGGCGGGCAGACTTGCCGCCTACTATTCCAAAGGCAGAGAGCAGGAAAAAGTGGAGATCGACTACGTTCAGAAGAAACAGGTCAAAAAGCCTGCCGGTGCCAAGCCGGGATTCGTGGTCTATTATACGAACTACTCCCTGATGATCGACAGCGATATCTCCGGAATCGAAAAAATCAGCGATTAGTGTATAATTATACTGTATAATTCTTATTTTATGCATTTATGTGCATATTTTAATTTGTTTTATTCATATTTTTGATTTATTTATGCAATTTTTCTGCTTGCTTTTGTGAATATAATGTTGTATAGTAATTGTCAGAACGTAACAAACGATTCCTGACATTATATAAATACCATTAACGGAGGATTTTAACATGAAGGAGAAAGTAGTTTTAGCTTATTCCGGCGGTCTGGATACTACCGCTATCATTCCCTGGCTGAAGGAGAATTTCGACTACGAAGTTATCTGCGTCTGCGTCAACTGCGGACAGGCAGAGGAGCTGGACGGTCTGGAAGAGAGAGCAAAGGCCTGCGGTGCTTCCAAGCTGTATATCGAAGACGTTATCGATGAGTTCTGTGATGATTATATCGTTCCCTGCGTACAGGCACATGCCGTATACGAGAACAAGTACCTGTTAGGTACTTCCATGGCAAGACCCCTGATCGCCAAGAAGCTGGTAGAGATTGCCAGAAAAGAAGGCGCTGTAGCTATCTGCCACGGTGCTACCGGTAAAGGTAACGACCAGATCCGTTTCGAGTTAGGCATCAAGGCTCTGGCTCCCGATATCAAGATCATCGCTCCCTGGAGAAGCGACAAGTGGAACATGGACTCCCGTGAATCCGAGATCGAGTACTGCAAGGCTCATGGCATTCACCTTCCTTTCTCCACCGATTCTTCCTACAGCCGTGACCGTAACATCTGGCACATCAGCCACGAAGGTCTGGAACTGGAAGATCCCGGCAACGAGCCCAACTACGAGCATCTGTTGGTATTAGGCGTAACTCCCGAGAAAGCTCCCGATGAGGGCGAATATGTTACCATGACCTTTGAAAAGGGTGTTCCCACTTCCGTTAACGGCGAGAAGATGAAGGTATCCGATATTATCCGTACTCTGAACAAGCTGGGCGGCAAGCACGGTATCGGTATCGTAGATATCGTAGAGAACCGTGTCGTAGGCATGAAGTCCCGTGGTGTGTATGAGACTCCCGGCGGTACCATTCTCATGGAGGCTCACCAGCAGCTGGAAGAGCTGATCTTAGACCGTGATACCTATGCATTCGAGAAGGAAATGGGCGCTAAGTTCGCAAGCCTGGTATACGAAGGTAAATGGTTCACTCCTCTCCGTGAGGCTGAGCAGGCATTCATCGAGAAGACCCAGGAATATGTAACCGGTGAAGTTAAGTTCAAGCTCTACAAGGGCAACATCATCAAGGCAGGAACCACTTCTCCTTACTCTCTGTACAATGAGAACCTGGCTTCCTTCACCACCGGTGATCTGTATGACCATCACGATGCAGAAGGCTTCATCAATCTGTTCGGTCTGTCCCTGAAGGTTCGTGCCATGAAGCTGCAGGAGAACGAGAAGAAGCTCGGCAACTAAAATCTAACATAATGAGGTGTCTATGATTACTGCACAGACTATAATTACTGTGGTGATCCTGTATCTGGTGATCATCAATGTCGTGGGATATATCATCATGGGCGTCGATAAAAAAAGAGCCATCCGGGGTGCCTGGCGCATCTCGGAGGCTTCTCTTTTTTTATCAGCGATATTGGGTGGCAGCCTGGGATGTATCCTGGGAATGCAGCACTTCCGTCACAAGACGAAACACTGGTATTTCAAATACGGTATGCCGGCGATCCTTGTGGTGCAGGTACTACTTTTTGTTCTTTTATTCAAGTAGGAGTTATGCTATACTGATTTTATGAATTTGTGATATTTACATAGTCTTTGGGAGGTGTCGATATGCATATAGCAGTGTGCGATGATAATGTAGCCGACAGAAAACAGTTAGAGCGTTTGTTAAAGCGGGAATCCGACAAACGTGCTGCATCTACGGGGATCATTTATACCGATTCTTTCGGTAATTCCACCGCGCTGCTGTCCAATCCCATGCAGTACGATGCCTTTTATATCGATATGTGTCTGACGGAGGGCACCACCGGTACGGATGTAGTCAATGCCCTCACCGCACAGGGTGTCAACGCGCCTATCGTATTATGCTGTTCTAAGATCAATTACAGAGAACAGTCCTATCCGGAAAATGTCATCTTCCTGGATAAGCCCATCAAAGTGGCAGAACTGGCGCAAAGCATCGACCATGCCCTGGAGATCATGGCAAAGGCGGTTCCTCTCATCGAACTTCGTGAGGATGAGGATACCATCTATGTGACCGAACCGGATATCCTCTACGCTGAAGAAGAAGGACGCAATGTCATCGTCACCCTGAAGGACGGCCGTACCGTAAAAGTCGCTACTACCGCCATCAATTTATTTTCCCAGATAGAAAATCATCCCACCTTCTTCGCACCTACCGTCAAGACGATCCTTAACGGCAGATACATGGAGAAGCTGGGATTTCGTAAAGTCATTATGTGTGATGGGAAAAAGTTCCCGCTGCACAGAGACTGCGTCGCATATGCAAAACAGCTCCTGGCAGAGTATCGCTCGTGATGCGGCGTGATCGTAACTACACCGTTACGATCACACCGCCGTCATTGGCGTACATGCTGCTGACACCTCGGGTATCCATGATCAGACAATCTTTGAACGGTGCCTTATCTGTAAGAAGCTTTTTGACAGTCTCGGCGCGATCCGGTGCATTACAATGGGTGATCATCAGTACGCGGTCCCTGGTGTCTCCGGCTTCCTCCAGCACGATCTCTGCCATTCTGCGGAGTGCTTTCTTCATGCCGACACTCTGACCTCTCTGTACGATATTTCCCTTATCTCCTGCCATGATGGGCTTAATGCTTAAGGTGGATGCCACCAGCGCCTTCACGCCGGTCAGTCTGCCGTTCTTCCGCAGGGTCTCCAGATTATCCAGCACAAAATACGTATGAATATTGCTGCGGAATTCCTCGATCTGCTTTACGATCTCTTCAAAGGTCAGTCCCTGCTCTTCCAGTTCTACCAGCTTCTTCACTATCTGTGTCTCACCACAACTGGCGGATTCGGAATCAATGACATGGACCTGCTTCTTACCGTATTTTTCCCGATACAGATTCATTCCCAGCACCGCGCTGTTGTAGCTTCCGCTCAGATGGGAAGATAAAGTGATCACATATACATGCTCCGCTTCTGTGCGATATGCTTCCCGGAACTTCTCCGGGGAAGGGCATGCGGACTTGGGACATTTGGGATATTCCGCCACCTTTTTCAGGAACTCTGCCTGATTGAAGGTCTCATCATCCTGGATTCGGTAATCTCCCACTTCCAGACCTAACGGAACGATCTGGAACCGGGCATCCTGCAGATACTCCTCCGGCAATTCACAACAACTGTCTACTACAATTTTGAAACTCATATTATCTATCTCCATATGATCAATTATTTGTTATTTTTGCAAAGCTATGCTATGTAGTTTTTAATACTACTTATAATAGCACGAAATATTTCGTTCGTAAAGCTTTTACACAAAATATTCATATTTCCTTTTCGACAGACATCGTTTATACTGTTAATAAAGAAAGGAGTCCCCATGATTGCATTACAGATTACATCCATGAAAAAATTTATGAATCACCTGCTGGCAACGGACACTTTTGATCCCTTTCTATTAGAGGAAGCCACCATCAGCACCGCCCTCACCGTGACGATCGACGGGCATATCAACAAGGACTTCTACCCTGCCGAAGAACGGGGCGAGGACTGTATCCCCTGGGATCTGCAGTCATGGAGCAAAATAAAAGGACTGTGCTTTGACCTGATCAAGGGAAAACACACTCCTTTGTATTTTAAATTCGTGCTTCATATGCAGCCCGATAAGGCAGCTGCCATGCTTACAAAAGCGCTGGTCGATCCTGACGTTATCCGGGCACTGGTGTTAAACATCCGCTACGATGGGGAAAAGACGGTTCTCACCACCGGATGTGCTTACCAGGTCTTCACCATGGATAAAAGTGCCGACACCGCATGGGACAAGGCTTTGAAAAAATATCTGGATATGAAGGGGATTGCTTACGAAGAACTCTAATATTGCATTATTCCTTCATCTTCGGTTTACTGAGCAGACTTGCCAGATAACCGAAGATCAGCGCAGCGGATGTTCCCACGGCTCCTGCCTTGAAGCCTCCTGCAAACAGTCCCAAAAAGCCCTGCTCCTGCACCGCTTCTTTTACACCTTTCATTAATACATTTCCAAAGCCAAGCAACGGTACACTGGCACCCGCGCCCGCGTAATCCTGAAAAGTTTCATACCAGCCGAGGGCACTGATCACCGCACCGGTGACCACTAAGAGCACCATAATGCGTCCCGGCATCATCTTCGTCTTTTCCATCAAAATCTGCACCAGAGTGCAGATCAGACCGCCCACCCAGAAAGCATTGATATAATCCATCCTATGCATTTCCTCCTTATATCTGTTTAAGGACAGTCTCTGCACTTTTTCTTGAATTTATGCGTTATTTATACGCTTACGCATTCTTTTTTCCGAAACGGAACCATTCCGGCGGAAGCTGTACCAGAATCACCGCTGCAAATACGATAACGCAGCCTGCGATCTGTCTGCCCGTCAATGTCTGGTCGGTAGTTAAAAATCCGATCTTATACGCGATCCATCCGGAGATGGTGGCGATCACGGATTCCAGGCTCATGATCAGTGCCGCCACGGTAGGGTTCAGTCCTTTCTGCCCTACGATCTGTAAGGTATATCCCACACCACAGCTTAAAACGCCGGCGTATAGCAGAGCGCCCAGACCTTCCTGCAGTTGTCCGAAAGTGGGCTGTCCCCAGATCAGTGCACCGATGCAGCACGCCACGCCGCAGACCGTGAACTGGATGCAGGATACCACGGCTCCGTCGATCTTTGCCGCATAATGGTCAATGGTCATGATCTGTATTGCAAAAGCGATGGCGCATAAAAATACCATGATGTCACCGGCTCCGAGGCGCAGGGACTCGGTCATGCAGAGCAGATACATGCCTACCGCTGCCATGACTGCTGCCGCCCAGACCACCGGGGCTACCTTTTTTTTCAAAAAGATACCGAACATAGGCACAAAGATAATATACAGTGTGGTAATAAATCCCGCCTTGCCGACACTGGTGTATTTGATACCGAACTGCTGTAAAGTGCTGGCAATGGTCAGGGAAATACCGCACAGAAGTCCTGCCTTGACATTCAGTTTCCAGTCTAATTTTGCAGCTTTGTCTCCCGCAATTTTCCGGCTGATTAAAATGTACACCAGGATGCTGGCGGCACCGATCAGGGAACGGACACCGTTAAAAGTAAAGGGATGCATGTAATCCATGCCCTTGCTCTGGGAGACGAATGCCATGCCCCAGATGGTGGCTGTCAGCAGCAGGATCAGGCTGTTTCTTGTGGTTTTTGCTCTCGTATTTTCCATAATTATCTTGCTCCTTCGGCTGCGATTTCCGCCACCACATCCCGCAGCATTTTTCCGCTGCAGTCTATGATGAGGTCCGCGTATTTTTCATACAAAGGGGTTCTCTCATCGTACAGGTCCCGCAGTGTCTGTCCGGGCTGTAAGGTCACGCCTCTGGCATTCAGGTCTCCCAGGCGTTGCTCCACTTCTTCATAGGGAAGCTTCAGATATACCACCGTGCTGATGTCCCGCAGATGCTCCATGCCCTCCGGCTCGTAGCAGGCGCTTCCGCCGGTGGCGATGATGCTGTTCTCCAGATCCAGCGATGCATTCACATCACTTTCGATCTGCCAGAAGCCTTCCACGCCATGCTCTGTAATCAGTTCATGCAATAATTTTCCGTGTCTTTCCTGGATCACCAGATCGGAATCCACAAATCGTCTGCCCAGACGCTTTGCCAGGACAACACCTACCGTGCTTTTTCCCGAACCCGGCATGCCGATCAGGGTAATATTATTTTTCATAAGTTTCTCCTGCCTATCCTATACATAAGAAAATCGTCGCCTGTAAGCGACGATCTTCCGTCTCGTTCTTCTTTATAATTATACTTCTGCAATCACTTCTACTTCGCACAATACGTTCTTGGGAAGGGTCTTGACTGCGACACAGCTTCTGGCAGGGTTCTCGGTAAAGTACTTTGCATAGACCTGATTGAATGCTGCGAAATCGCCCATGTCTGCCAGGAAGCAGGAGGTCTTGGCTACTCTGGTGTAATCGGTGCCTGCTGCCTTTAACAGCTCGCCGATGTTCTTCATTACCTGCTCAGCCTGCTCTTCGATGGTGGTTCCGTGGATCTCTCCGGTAGCGGGATCGATGGGGATCTGTCCGGATGCGAAAAAGATATTGCCCAGTACGATGCCCTGGGAGTAAGGTCCGATAGCTGCGGGTGCTTTGTCTGTTGAAATCTTCTGTAACATAATATTCTCCTCTTTTTATAATATAGAATAAAATTACCTTGTCATGTCCACTTCCGGCTCATCAAATTCCGCCGTCACATAGAATCCTCTGGAATTCTCCACGATGTCTGCCACGACACCCTCACGATTCTTCAGGCGGTAGCGAAACGGAATATTCGGAGACATCGCCAGGGACGGGTCTATGGTATAATAATAGTTGCTGGGCAGAAGTCCCTCCGTTACCGTGATCTTCTGTCCGACCTCCAAAAATCCCGGTCGTTCCATCTTAAATTCTATTCTGCGCATTTTGACTCACCAGCCATTCCCGGCATAATGTATTTTCGCCGTTTGAAGTTTATTTTACCAGTAACTTACAGCGCTTGCAAGAGTGATTTATTTCTATTTTATCGGGCTTTCCAGTACCACCGCATGGGCGATCCCCGGAACGCTTTTGCCCTCGTTAAAGCTGGTCTTGCTGAGCAGGGCTCCGGTAGGCAGGAAGAGGACTTTCTTCCACTCGCCGGATTCTAACTTCGGCAGGACATATGCTGCCAGGGTCACGGCACTGCACCCGCAGCCGCTGCCGCCGGCGTGTGTATCCTGGGCACCCGCATCGAAGATCTCAATACCGCAGTCCATGTGTCTGCCGGAGATGTCGATGCCCCGCTCCCGCAAAAGGTCGATTAGCACGGTCTGTCCCACGCTTCCGAGGTCTCCCGTGATGATCCGGTTATACTCTTCCGGTGCCACATGGAAATCCTCCAGATGGCGGGCAATAGTGTCCGCGGCGGCAGGCGCCATACAGGCTCCCATGTTCATGGAATCTTTTAAGCCATAGTCCACGATCCGCCCGGGAGTCATGCCGGTGATGTGGGCTCTACACTTCTGGTTTAATCCTAATGCAAAGGCTCCGCTTCCCGTCACTGTCCAGCTGGCGGACAGTGGTCGTTGATTCCCATAGTCCAACGGGAAACGGAACTCCTTCTCCGCACTGGCAAAATGGCTGGATGTCACGCAGACCACGTGATCCGCATAGCCCCCCGCCACGGTCATGGCTCCCAGCGTCAGGGATTCCCCGCAGGTGGAGCAGGCACCGTAGATCCCGAACAGTGGAATGTTGTAAGCTGAAATGCCGAAAGAGGTGGCAATACACTGCCCCAGCAGGTCCCCGGCGAAGAGATACGAAACATCCTCCGCTTTCCATCCCGCTTTTTCCATAGCCATGTAGACGGCATCTTTCTGCAGGTTGCTCTCCGCTTCCTCCCAGGTCTTGCAGCCGAACAGATCACCCTCTCCCACCATGTCGAATAGAGCTCCCAACGGTCCCTCGCCCTCTTTTTTCCCTACGATGCTGGCACCGGCGATGACGCACACGGGCTGTGCCGGACGGATACTGCTTCTTCCCACTCTCTGATTCATAATTTCTCCTTCCATGTGATAACACTGTGTTCTTTGTTGTCAGTGTTCCCGCATTTTGGGAAAATTATCAGCCTTTTGCGGGCTGAACTGTGATTATAGAAAGATTTCTTCCAGCGCCCCGATCACCTTCCGCAGTACTTCATCTTCCATATCGGAATAGTGAATGACCAGAATTCCACGGTATTTCTGCGTATCCGCAAAACAGTACTCTGACAGGCAGTTCACCAGGATTCCATGCTGTCTTGCTGCCCACTTGATTTCCACGTCACTGAGATCCGTCCGTACATGCAGCAGAAAATGGGTACCAGCATCATCCTGATAGATCTGACTGATCCGGCTTAAGGGTGACTCCCGAAACATTCGGCAGATTTTCTCCCGCTGCCCCCTGTAATCGTTGATCAGTCTCCGGATATGCCGCTCAAAATATCCTTTTTCCAGAAACGCCGCCATGGCATACTGTTCAAAACCGGATACGGTACAGGAGTAAAAATTCATGGTGGAAATATAGCGTTCCATCAGTTTCTCCGGCAGCACCATATACCCGATGCGCAGGGACGGCACCATGGTCTTGGAAAAAGTGTTGATATAGATAACTCTGTGGTTACGGTCCATGGACTGCATGGAAGGGATGGGCTTTCCCACCATGCGGAATTCACAGTCGAAATCATCCTCCACGATATAGCGCTCGGGCTCCTCCGCCGCCCAGTTTAACAATTCCTGCCGCCTGCCCACGGGCATGACCAGCCCGATAGGAAAATGATGTTCCGGCGACACATGTGCCACGGTGATGCCTTTTTCATCCAACTGCTCCACTTTCATACCCTGACCGTCGATATCCACATAATCCCATGCCGCGCCGCCCACCTCATACAATTTCGTGATCTTGCGGTAGCCCGGATTCTCCACACCGAATTTCGCGTTTTTACCAAGGAGCTGTAACAGACGACTGTAGAGGTATTCCGTTCCCGCCCCCACGATAATGTGATCCGGCGATACCTGCATGCCGCGGTAACGGTACAGATGCTCTGCAATAGCCACTCTTAACTTTTCCACCCCATTAAAAGGAACCGTCTTAAGCAACGACGTATCGTAATCCGTCAGGGTCTGGCGCATGATCTTCGCCCAGGTGGCAAAGGGGAACTTATCATACTGAATATTATTTGCCGTCAGATCCGCCAGATATTCCTCCTCCCGGAAACGGGTCACAAAGGAAGCATACGCCGGCGCGGCTGCGCTCTTCACTTCCAGGCGATTGACAAAATACCCTCTCTTCTCCTCCGACCGGATATAGCCTTCCAATAGCAGCTGTTCGTAAGTATTTTCCACAGTCTTCACACTGACCTGCAAGTGCTCAGCAAACGCCCGCTTCGAGGGCAGTTTCTCCCCCGCCGCCAGACGACCGCTTAAGATGTCAGCCTTCATCGCTTCATATAAGTATTCATACATGGTTTTTCTGCCACGGGCAGTCAGGTCATAGGTCAGCATCTGGTATCCTCATGTTTTCTTGTTTTGGTCATTTAAAAGATGTCAGTTTTTATTATAATGAACTCATAAAGCAAATGCAACAGCAGATGCATAAAGAAAGCAACAAACACAAGGAGGATTATATCATGGGCGTATATGCAATCACCGGCGCATCCAGCGGAATCGGCGCCAAGACAAAAGAACTGTTACTTCAAAAAGGACACGAAGTCATCAATATCGATCTGAAAGACGGCGACATCTGCGTGAACCTGGCTACTCCGGAAGGCAGACAGGCGGCTGTAGACAAGCTGCACGAGCTGCATCCCGAAGGTCTCGACGGTATGATCTGTAATGCCGGTGTCTCCGGTGCCTGCGGCAATCTGGAACTGATCATTTCCCTGAACTATTTCGGAACCGTAGCCATTGCAAAGGGTGTTTATGATCTCCTTAAGAAAAAGCACGGCAGCTGCGTAGTCACCGTATCCAACACCATTTCCCAGGGTGCCGGACGGAAAGACATCGTAGATCTGCTGAACAATATCGGCGATGAGAAGAGAGTGTTAAGCCTGGTATCTTCCATGGATTCCACCAACCTCTCCGTAGGCAACAGCCTCTATGTATCCACCAAATACGCTCTGGCAAGATGGGTCCGCAGAGTATCCGCTACCTGGGCAGCCAACGGTGTCCGCATCAATGCGGTAGCTCCCGGCAACGTACATACTGCCATGACCGCTACCATGAGCACCACCGCGAAGATGGCACTGAATGCCCTCCCCATTCCCACCAAGTACGGTCAGGAATGTCTGATGGCACCGGAAGAGATTGCTGAGGTCATGGTATTCCTGGCTTCCGATTCCGCCAGAGGTGTCAACGGCAACATCATGTTCGTAGACGGCGGTACCGACGCACTGTTAAATTCTGAAAAGGTATATTAAGGAGGAGCACGCTATGAGACCCATTGAAAAATATGTAGAAGCTATGGAAAATAAAGATTTTGCCGGACTTGCAGAGTTGTTCACTCCCGACGGCATTCTGTGTGACTATTGTACCACCTCCGCTTCCCAGCAGGAGTATCACATCTACGGAAAAGAAGCCATCAACATGTTCTTCCGTAATAAGTTCGGCTTCCGCCGCTACTCCATTTTAGATGCCGAGGTCGCAAACGACGAGCAGGCAGAGTTCATTGCCAACTTCGGCGGCTACAACATCATGGCAATCGCCACGGTCCGCGAGACCGATGAAAACGGTCTGATCCAGAGACTTACCGTAAGACCCAAATAACTTGCCAGTCCCTCAATACTTTTCTCTAAATAGAATTGCGCACCGACAGGTGCACTACGCAAGAGAAGCTGCACCCTGTGGGTACAGCTTCAGACTGTAGACAACTTTGCATTCTATATCGATAAACTTCCATCATTCCGGAGCAGTGCCGGAGATCACGTAATTGGTCACGGCATACAGGATCTCGCCGTTATATTCCACTCTGGACCAGCCGGATTCTCCACTGTCTCCGGTACGATGCAGATTCGTTCCATTACGCACCTGGGTCCGTACAGTGCTCTCTCCACCACTGGTACTGGGTTCTGTCCGCAGATTGATAACATCCTTCGGGGTGATATAGTCATCACAGTCTGTGAAGACGATCACTCTGCCATCCTGGGTGCTGACACGGTTGGAATTCACCGGCGCTGTCAGTGTCGTGTAAGATAAGTCGGTCGTCAGGTATGCAGACACCGCATAAACAATCTGTCCGTTGTAATTAAGCCTTGACCAGCCGGTGTCATCATTCCTGCCGGTACGGGTCAGTGTCTCTCCGTTCTTCAGTTGCCCCACCACATTTCCCTCATCGCCGGTAGAAGGCGTGCTGCGGAGATTGCTTACATCTTTCGCAGTGACTGTCTCATTCACATCCGTAAAAGTCATGCTGCCGTCGGATACCGGTGCGGGTACAGGGGTATCTGCAGGAGTGTCCACCACTACCGGTCGGTTCTCCGGAGTTGCCACAGGTTCCGGAGTTACCGTAACTTCCGGTTCTGCGGTGGTCTCCGTCTCTGTCTCTTCCGTCACGATCACTGCAGGCAGGGTATCACCGCCTCCGCCGTTACTGTTATTATTGTCATGATGACTTAGCTTCCACAGCGGAATACAGATCAGTATCGCCAGGATCACCATACCGATAAACGCCGGTATCATCCACGGTTTGAACCGAATGACGATCTCACCGTCTTCGTCTTCCATTTCCTCCGGAAAATCCTCTGCAAAATCCTCTTCTTCCGAAAGCTCCTCATAGTCAAATATTTCATCCGATCCGGAAGTATTATTTTTCGTGCTCTTATCAGCCATGATCTCTGCCTCCTTCTGTATTATGTAGAAATCCTGCAGATAACAATAACGCTCCGGAAGTAAACTTCTGAAGCGTTAATTAACTATTTTATTGTCCCTCGTACTTCTCACTCTGCATACGGATCAATTCCGCATCGTCAAAATAATTGATACGCATGGCACTCTTGACCTCAGACAAAGTCTGGGCTGCCACTTCACGGGCCTCATCGCTGCCCTTCTTCAGGATCTCATAAACTGCGGGAATATCCTTCTCTAATTCTTTTCTGCGGTTACGGATGGGCTCTAAGGTCTCCTGCATTACGTTATTCAGGAACTTCTTCACCTTTACGTCACCCAGACCGCCTCTGGTATAATGTGCCTTCAGTTCATCCAGATTTGCGTAATCCGGCAGGTATCTCTCGAAGTGCTCCGGCTGGCAGAAAGCATCCAGATAAGTGAATACCGTGTTGCCCTCTAAATGTCCAGGGTCACTGACTAACAGATGCTCGGGATCGGTGTACATGCTCATGATCTTGGTGCGTACATCATCTGCGCTGTCTGCCAGATAAATGCAGTTACCCAGGGATTTACTCATTTTTGCCTTGCCGTCGATGCCGGGCAGTCTCTGACATGCTTCGTTCTCAGGCAGCAGTGCCTTGGGCTCTACCAGTACCGGCGCATATACGGTGTTGAATTTGTGTACGATCTCTCTGGTCTGCTCGATCATGGGCAGCTGATCACCGCCTACGGGAACGGTAGTCGCCTTGAACGCGGTGATATCGGAAGCCTGGCTGATGGGATAAGTAAAGAATCCCACGGGGATGCTGGCTTCGAAGTTACGCATCTGGATCTCGCTCTTTACGGTGGGGTTTCTCTGTAATCTTGCTACGGTTACCAGATCCATATAATAGAAAGTCAGCTCACACAGCTCGGAAATCTGAGACTGAATGAAGATCGTAGCCTTGCTGGGATCCAGTCCGCAGGACATGTAGTCCAGTGCCACTTCGATAATGTTCTGACGTACCTTCTCGGGATTCTCGATATTGTCTGTCAACGCCTGTGCATCTGCGATCATGATAAAAGTCTTCTTATATTCACCGGAATTCTGTAACTCCACACGTCTTCTTAAGGAGCCTACATAATGTCCCACATGTAATCTTCCGGTGGGTCTGTCACCTGTCAAAATAATCTTGTCCATTTCATCCTCTCAATCCGCCGTCTACACGGCTATACATCATTGCTTCTATCATACCATCTTTTTGCCCGGAAGCAAATGATTTTCTATTGCTTTTTATTTCATAGAGACCAGTTTGTCCAGAATCTTATGCGCCACCTGCTCCTTGCTCATAAGCTCCAGACTATCCTCGGCATCTTTTGTGATCAGCGTCACAATATTGGTGTCCGTGCCGAACCCCGCCCCGGCACTCTTTAAGCTGTTGGCGCAGATCATGTCACAGTGCTTGCTCTCTAACTTCTTTCTGGAATTCTCCAGCACATTTTCCGTCTCCATGGAAAATCCACACAGGATCTGTCCCGATCTCTTGTTTTCCCCAAGAGCCTTTAAAATATCCTTCGTGCGCACCAGAGGGATCGACATATCCCCATCTTTTTTCTTGATCTTATTGTCTGCGGTCACCGCCGGGGTGTAGTCTGCCACAGCTGCTGCCTTGATGACAAAATCGTAGTCCGAAGCCCTTGACAGAATCGCGTCGTACATTTCCGCCGCGGTCTGTACCGGCACCACGTTCACGAACAGAGGCGGTTCCACATCCGTATGGGCTGCCACCACCGTTACTTCCGCACCGCGGTGCATTGCGGCTCTGGCTAACGCATAGCCCATTTTTCCGCTGGAATGATTCGTGATAAAACGTACCGGATCAATGGGTTCTCTGGTGGCTCCTGCGGAAATCAGCACCTTTTTGCCCGCCAGGTCCTTCTCACAGGCGATCTCCTTCACCACGGCTTCGAACAGTACGGATTCCTCCGGCATTCTGCCGTCACCGATATCGCCGTTCGCCAGCATTCCCGTGGCGGGAGTGATGATCTCATAACCGAAACGCTTTAATTTTTCGATGTTGTCCTGCACGATGGGATTGTGATACATATTGTGGTTCATGGCAGGGGACACGATCTTTTTGCAGGGACATGCCATGACTGTGGTAGTCAGCATATCATCAGCGATGCCGCCTGCGATCTTACCGATCACGTTCGCCGATGCCGGTGCCACCAGCACCACATCCGCCCGCTTTGCCAGTGCCACATGTTCCACACTGTACTGGAAATTACGGTCAAAGGTGTCCACCAGACATTTGTGTCCCGTCAGACTTTCAAAAGTAATGGGGTTGATAAACTGTGTGGCATTCTGTGTCATCAGCACTTCCACATCACAGTGCTGTTTTAACAGCATCCGCGCCACATTCGCCATTTTATATGCAGCAATACTTCCCGAGATTGCCAGAACTACGGTCTTTCCCTTCAGCATAGTTGTCTCCTTTTTCTTCTTAAAATAATGCCTTAAAACTGTACTCCTAAAATACCATAAGTACTTATTTTATGCAAATATCACTTTTTTGCTTTTCTTTTTGACCGGAATATGATATAAACAGTAGGAGTGTCCCGAATCACCGGGGCAGCTTGTATTGTATCTCCCTGAGGGAGAATGGTAACAAGGAGGAAAATTTCATATGAACAAACAAAGTAAGACAACGCGACTCACGTTGATGGGCTTGCTTACGGCGGTACTTTTGCTGATGGCTTATACCCCGCTCGGGTACCTGAACATCGGACCCCTGGCAATCACCCTCAATGTCATCCCCGTTGCACTGGCTGCAATCACTCTTGGCCCTGTAGGCGGAGCCGCCATGGGAGCTGTATTCGGATTGACCAGCTTTTTGCAATGTGTCGGTGTGGGAGGCACCAGCGCCATGGGAGCGATTCTTTTTGACATCAGCCCCGTACTGGCCTTCATCCAGCGCTTCATCCCCAGACTTCTGGACGGATTTCTGCTGGGATACGTCTTCCAATACAGCCGTAAGGCCGTAGGAGACAGAATTGCCTGCATGATCACCGGATTCTGCAGCGCTTTTTTCAACACCGCATTTTTCATGTCCCTTTTAGTACTGCTGTTCGGCAATACTTCCTATGTGCAGGGACTGATGGGCGGTAAACATGCAATTCTTTTCATCTGCTCTTTTGTAGGTGTGAATGCGGTCTTCGAGATGTGTGCATCCACGTTCTTAACCGGAGCGGTAGGGCTGGCACTGATCAAGGCAAAAGTCATCCCCGTGTATCAAAAGGCGGAAACCGCAGTCTGACTTCAGATAAAAATAAAGGCCGTTGCAGCCATAAGGGTTGCAGCGACCTTTTCGTTTTTAATATTACTGGATCACCAGATTAGAGTAACCCATCAGGCTCTCATCCACAGCATGTGCGGCTTCTCTGCCTTCGCGGATTGCCCACACCACCAGAGACTGTCCTCTGTGCATATCGCCGGTGACGAATACATTTTCCACACTGGTCTGATATTTGCCGGGGGCAGTTTTTACGTTGGTGCGTTCATTTAATTCCACCCCGAAAGCATCGGCAATATATTTCTGGGTTCCTAAGAATCCTGCGGCGATCAGCACGATCTCCGCATCCAGGATCTGCTCGCTTCCGGCGATCTCCTGCATCTTCATGCGTCCGGTAGCCGGATCCTTTTCCCAGGACAACTTCACGATCTTCACGGCTTTCAGATTGCCGTTCTTATCCTTGATAAATTCCTTCACGGTAGACTCATAGATTCTCGGGTCATGTCCGTAGACCGCAATAGCTTCTTCCTGACCGTAATCGGTCTTGCAGACCTTCGGCCATTCGGGCCAGGGATTGTTCTCCGCTCTCTTGTCCGGAGCCTTGGGCATCATCTCGATCTGGGTCACAGACTTGGCCCCGTGACGGATGGAGGTTCCCACGCAGTCATTACCGGTATCACCGCCGCCGATAATGACCACATTTTTGCCCTTGGTCTCCACATATTTCTTGTCTTCAAAATTCGAATCCAACAGACTCTTGGTATTGGCTTTCAGGAAATCCACCGCAAAATAGATTCCCTTGGCATCTCTGCCGGGCGCATTGATGTCTCTGGGGTTGGAAGCACCGCATGCCAGTACCACACGGTCAAAATCATGCAACAGCTTGGATGCTTTGATGTCCTTGCCGATGTCGGTTCCCGTGACGAAGGTGACACCCTCTTCTTTCATAATATTGATCTTGCGGTCAATGATCTGTTTCTCCAGTTTCATGTTGGGGATACCGTACATCAACAGTCCGCCTACGCGGTCGGAGCGTTCGAACACGGTTACCAGATGTCCTCTCTGATTCAACAGATCTGCTGCTGCCAGTCCGGAAGGACCGCTGCCGATGACTGCCACCTTTTTGCCGGTGCGTACCACAGGAGGCTTGGCTGCCGCATAACCCTCGCTATAGGCGTTTTCAATAATGGCATATTCGTTCTCCTTGGTGGAGACCGGATCCCCGTTCAGCCCACAGGTACATGCCGCCTCACACAGGGCAGGGCATACTCTGGAGGTGAATTCGGGGAAGTTATTGGTCTTCTTCAGGCGGTTGTACGCCTGCTTCCAGTTGCCGGTATATACCAGATCGTTCCACTCCGGCACCAGGTTGTGCAAAGGGCATCCGCTTGCCATACCGCAGATCATCATGCCCGACTGGCAGAACGGCACGCCGCATTCCATACATCTGGCACCCTGTAATCGCTGCTTTTCCTTCGGCAGATGCTCATGGAATTCGTTAAAATGCTGTATTCTCTTCTTAGGATCCTCAGCCACGCTGACTTCCCTTTTATATTCCATAAATCCCGTTGGTTTTCCCATGACTTACCTCCTACTTTCTGGTGTTGGCATAGAATGCTTCGATCTGTGCCTGCTCTGCGCTCAGTCCTTTTTCCTCCATCTGTACGATGGTCTTTAAGACTCTCTCATAATCATGAGGAATGATCTTCTTGAACTTGGGCAGATACTCTCCAAAATTGTCCAGCACTTCCTTACCCTTGGCGGAATTGGTCAGTGCCACATGCTCCTGAATCATGGATTTCAGCTCCAGCACATCGTATTTGGATGTGATCTCGCTGGAGGATACCATCTCCTTGTTCAGGCGCTTGTACAAATCGTTGCCTTCATCCAGTACATAAGCGATACCGCCGCTCATACCGGCTGCGAAGTTTTTACCGGTCATACCGAGGACTACTACCCGGCCGCCGGTCATGTATTCACAACCATGATCACCTACACCCTCGACTACCGCAATGGCACCGGAGTTACGCACGCAGAAACGTTCGCCTGCCACGCCGTTGATGAATGCCTTACCGGAGGTTGCACCGTACAGCGCCACGTTACCGATGATGATATTTTCCTCTGCCTTGAACTTGCTTCCCTGGGGAGGATATACCACCAGCTTACCGCCGGATAAGCCTTTGCCGAAGTAGTCGTTGCTGTCGCCTACCAGTTCCAGAGTCAGACCCTTGGGGATAAAGGCTCCGAAGGACTGTCCACCGGCACCCTTACACAGTACATGGTAGGTATCCTCTTCCACTTCATCACCCAGTTTTCTGGTGATCTCGCTTCCAAGGATCGTACCAAAAGCACGATCGGTGTTGCTGACGTCTACTTCGATGCTGCGCTTCTGTCCTGCATCGATGGCTTTTCCTAACTGTTTTAACAACACCTTCTCATCCAGTGTCTTCTCTAACTGGAAGTCATAGACCTGTCTGGGATCGAAGGTTACCTTCTGCTTGCTGCCCTCGTAAGGATTGCTTAAGATCTGGGTCAGATCCACTTCCTCCTGACGATCGGTCAGATGCTCTTTTCTCTTCAGCAGATCGGTTCTGCCCACCAGCTCATCTACGGTGCGCACGCCCAGTGCTGCCATGTATTCCCGCAGCTCCTGTGCGATAAATTTCATAAAGTTTTCCACATATTCCGGCTTACCGCGGAAGTTTTTCCGCAGCTCCGGGTTCTGGGTAGCCACACCTACCGGGCAGGTATCCAGATTACATACTCTCATCATGACACAGCCCATGGTTACCAACGGAGCGGTAGCAAAACCGAATTCCTCGGCACCTAAAATGGCTGCGATGGCTACGTCTCTGCCGCTCATGAGCTTACCGTCGGTCTCAATGCGGACTTTGTTACGCAGTCCGTTCATGATCAGAGTCTGATGGGTCTCTGCCAGTCCCAGTTCCCAGGGAAGTCCGGCATTGTGGATGGAGTTTCTCGGTGCCGCACCGGTACCGCCGTCATAACCGGATACCAGGATGACCTGGGCTCCCGCCTTGGCTACACCGGCTGCTACGGTTCCCACACCGGCTTCAGATACCAGCTTTACAGAAATTCTTGCCTTGGTGTTGGCATTTTTCAGATCGTAGATCAGCTGCGCCAGATCCTCAATGGAGTAAATATCGTGATGAGGGGGCGGAGAGATCAGGGACACACCGGGTGTGGAATGTCTGGTCTTGGCGATCCAGGGATATACCTTTCCTCCGGGCAGATGTCCGCCCTCGCCGGGTTTTGCTCCCTGTGCCATCTTGATCTGGATCTCCTGTGCACTTACCAGGTAACGGCTGGTGACGCCGAAACGTCCGCTGGCTACCTGCTTGATGGCGGAACAACGGTTCAGTCCATCCGGACCTACGGTCAGACGGTCCAGATCCTCGCCACCTTCACCGGAATTGCTCTTGCCGTGCAGATGGTTCATGGCGATGGCCATGGTCTCATGGGCTTCCTTGGAAATGGAGCCATAGGACATGGCACCAGTCTTGAATCTGGTCACAATGGACTCTACCGGCTCTACTTCCTCGATGGACACGCCCTTTTTCGGATAATTGAAGTCCATCAGTCCTCTGAGGTTCTTGATGGAGTCTTCATCGTTGACCATGGCAGTGTACTGCTTGAACATCTGGTAATCACCGCGTCTGGTGGATTCCTGTAACATATGGATGGTAGCAGGATTGTACAGATGCTCGTCACCGCCGCTGCGCATCTTGTGATGTCCGGGGCTGTTTAAGGTCAGGTCATTTTTCAGTCCAAGCGGATCAAATGCCTGAGAGTGCAGGTCGTCTACCTGCTGCTCAATATCTTTTAAGGTAATACCTCCCACACGACATACGGTGTTGGAGAAATACTTACTGATCACTTCCGGTGCAATACCGATGGCCTCGAAGATCTGGGATCCCTGATAGGACTGGATGGTGCTGATACCCATCTTGGATGCGATCTTGACGATACCGTGGAGGACAGCGTTGTTGTAATCATCCACTGCTGCATAGTAATCTTTGTCCAGCATATTGCTCTCGATCAGCTCCTTGATGGTATCCTGTGCCAAATAAGGGTTGATAGCGCAGGCACCATAGCCAAGCAATGTAGCAAAATGGTGTACTTCTCTGGGTTCGCCGGACTCCAGGATCAGTGCGACTCTGGTTCTCTTCTTGGTGCGTACCAGATACTGGTTCAGGGCAGATACAGCAAGCAGGGAAGGAATCGGCACATGGTTCTCATCCACGCCTCTGTCGGACAGGATCAGAATGTTCACGCCTTCTCTGTAAGCTCTGTCCACTTCCACGAACAGTCGGTCAATGGCACGCTCTAAGCTGGTGTTCTTATAATATACGATAGGTACGACTTCTACCTTGAAGCCGTCTACTTTCATGTTCTTGATCTTCAAGAGATCAGTGTTGGTCAGGATCGGGTTGTTGACCTTCAGAACGTTACAGTTCTTCGGAGTCTCCTCCAGGATGTTGCCCTCGGTACCGATGTATACGGTGGTGGATGTTACGATCTCCTCACGGATAGCGTCAATAGGCGGGTTCGTCACCTGTGCAAACAGCTGCTTGAAATAATGGAACAGCGGGTGATTCGTCTTACTCAGCACGGGCAGTGGCGTATCCACACCCATGGCTGCGATGGCTTCGCTGCCGTTCTTTGCCATCGGCAGAATGCTCTGCTTCATTTCATCATAGGTGTAGCCAAAAGCCTTCTGCATCCGCTGGCGCTCTTCGTAGGTGTATTCCGGAACACGATAGTTCGGGATATGGATACTCTTCAGTTCGGTCAGATTATTGTCCAGCCATTCTCCATAAGGCTGTCTGGAAGCATATTTTTCCTTGATCTCCTCATCGTCGATGACTCTTCCCTGTACGGTATCGACCAGGAGCATTTTGCCGGGACGAAGTCTTTCTTTTACTTTGATCTTCGTGGGATCAATGGGAAGCACACCTACCTCAGAGGACAGGATCAGCGTATCGTCATCCGTGATCATGTAACGGGAAGGACGCAGACCGTTTCTGTCCAGCACGGCTCCCATGATATCTCCGTCGGAGAACAGGATGGATGCGGGACCGTCCCAAGGCTCCATCATGGTAGCGTAATACTGGTAGAAATCTCTCTTGGTCTGGGACATTGCCTTGTTGTTCGCCCAAGGCTCGGGGATGGCGATCATGACTGCCAGAGGCAACTCCATGCCGCTCATTACCAGGAACTCCAATGTGTTATCCAACATCGCGGAATCGGAACCGGTCTTGCTGATGGCGGGTAATACTTTATGCAGCTGTCCCTTCAGATGCTCGGATTCCATGTTCTCTTCACGGGCCAACATCTTATCGGCATTGCCGCGGATGGTATTGATCTCGCCGTTGTGTACCATCAGACGATTCGGATGAGCACGCTCCCAGCTGGGGTTGGTGTTAGTGGAGAAACGGGAATGTACCATAGCAATGGCGGATTCGTAATCCTCACTCTGTAAGTCTGCAAAGAAGGTACGAAGCTGTCCTACCAGGAACATTCCTTTATATACGATGGTTCTGCTGGAAAGAGAGACCACATAGGTATCATCGGAAGACTGCTCGAATACACGTCTTGCAATGTAAAGTCTGCGGTCGAAGGGCAGACCTTTTTCCACATCAGCGGGCTTTTTCACAAAGCCCTGCATGATATAGGGCATGCACTCTACTGCCTTGTGTCCCAGCACATTGGGGAAAGTGGGCACTTCACGCCAGCCGAGGAATTCCATTCCTTCCTTTTCCACAATGATCTCAAACATCTTCTTCGCCTGGTTGCGACGCAGCTCTTCCTGTGGGAAGAAGAACATGCCGACACCGTATTCTCTCTCTCCGCCGATATCCATGCCCAGAGCCTTTGTAACTCTTGCAAAAAATCTGTGGGGGATCTGTGTCAGAATACCGACACCGTCACCGGTCTTGCCTTCTGCATCCTTACCGGCTCTGTGCTCCAGATTCTCTACGATCTTCAGCGCATTCTCTACGGTCGCGCGGCTCTTCTCTCCGTGAATATTGACACAGGCTCCGATACCGCAGTTATCATGCTCAAATTCTTCCCGATATAACGGTGCCTTGGGCAGCTCCTGTTTTACATCAAACATATAGTTCTCCTTTCCGGTTTTCTATTTCTCTCTTCTCGTGTTGTGATTTCGAATAATAAAAAAGGTCGCAATGAGACTCTTTCGAGCGCCTCATTGCGACCTTTTCTGTACTATACACCTATTTTTCTCATTTGTAAATATAGATTTTTCTATGAATTGTCAGATAATTTGTCAATTCTATTATTTGCATGCCTATTATCTGGAAATTATATTAATTTTCTTTTTGGAAAGTGTGTTTCCCACACAACTTTTTAGTGGTTCTCCCCTATTTTTCCTGTTTCCGTCCATACGCCTTGCTCATCAGTTTCTGATACATTGCTGAAAAGTGCTTACTCTCTGCCAGTGCGGTGCGAAGAGGTGCCAGTGTCAGTGCCATGACTGCCCGGTAGCGGAACAGTTCACCGGGATTCATGTATTCTGCCGTGATCGCCTTATGTTCTGCAGCACTGCGCTTCAGGTTCTCCCTGGTCTCGGAGTAGCCGCCGCCCTCGTAGGAGGACACGGTAAGCCCCAGATACTGCATGGGGGCTTTGGCGCGGTAATAGCACCAGAGGAAATGTTCGTAATCCGCACGGATCTTATATTTCGGTTCGTAGGGCTTCTGTCTGCAAAGGTCTGCAGCATAGAAGCAGGACTGGTGACAGGGAATGTTACGGTAGCAGACGAAACCGGTGATGCGGGGCGGGGAAGATATCTTGGTATCTGTCTTCGCACTGTAGGTATCGCCGTAGTAGATGCCCTGGAGTTTCGTCGGATGTTGTTCCATGAACTGTGCGGTGTGAGTCAGGACTTCGTTGTCATAGAAGAGGTCACCGCAGTTCAGGAAGAGAATGTAGTCACCAGTCACGTGAGAGACTGCCTGGTTCATGGCCTCGTAGATGCTGTGGTCGGGTTCCTGGTAGATGCAGATGCGGGGATCGTGGCGCATGGTGTCCAGGGAGCCGTCGCGGCTGCCGCCGTCTTTGACGATGATCTCGAAGTCCGGGTAGGTCTGGGACAGGATGCTGTCTAAGGTTTGATTCAGTTTGGATCCGGGGTTTAGGCATACTACGATAATGCTGAATTTCATATGTTGCTCCTTTATAAAATATAATACCAATACCTCCGCAGTCGAGAACAGGGTAAGGAACGCGGCACGTTCGCACTCTGTCGCAGAGCGTAGCGGCACGTAAGTGACCAAAGTACGGTCACTAAGTGCCGACGTCTGCTTACGGCCTGCTTATCCTTACCCTGTTTTCGGCTGCTGGGTTATGATGACCAGCTCTGTACATCTTATAAATGCGGTCAGAACTGGCAAATGGTGTATTTTGTTATCTCATTAAAATATGTTTTTCTGTTTGTGGAGCATCCCGAGGGATACGATTGCTACTGCCAGAAAAATCACGCACACGGGCCAGCTGACAAAGCCGGTGACGGCGATGGCGGTGTAGGAGAGGCAGTAGGCGAGGACGTTGGATGCCACGTGGACGAAGACCGCCATTTTGAACTCTCCAAAGTATTCGTAGGCATATGCCATGAGGCAGCCGATGAGGAAGCCGTACACGCCCTGGACGTAGTTCATGTGGTAGACGCCGAAGATAAGGGCGGACAGGGCTATGGCGAGCTTGAGGTTCATGAATCTGCGAAGGTACCCGTAGATAACTCCGCGGAACAGGAGTTCCTCGGCTATGGGGGAGATGAAGCCGAACACGAGGATTCCTACGAGGAAGTGTGCGGAATATTGCTGGGATGCAACTTCGGTATAGGCTTCGGATTTGTTGGTCACACCCAGGAGTTCAAACAGGAGGTTGAAGCCTATGACGGCGCCGATGGTAGTTGCCACCAGCAGGACGTATCTGGCTTTGCCTTCTTTTTTGAGGTGGTTTAGGTGCATATCCTCTTTATTTTTGTCAATGAGCAGCTTCGCTGTGGACCATACGGCAATAGCGCCGCCGATGAATCCCAGTGCCGCTATAATGCTGGAGACGTCTCCGGAGTAGCCATTATAGGCACCGGTCTCATCCCGGAGGATCAGCAGATCCACCAGCCCACCGGAAGCTCCGGACTGCGCCAGCTGATACAGAAGTGCCAACAGGGCATACTGGATTACGTTACGCACCAGAATAAACATCAGAAAAGAATACACCATGGTCCAGATTCTCTGGTACATGGGATTTTTCTTTTTGGCATTGGGATTGCTGTTTCGCAGTTCTTCGCTTCCGCGAAGGAGGAACTTCTCCAGTTCGTCCACGGATTGTACGATGTAATCGGCCTTGGCTTCCTTTAATTCTCCTTTGCTTCCGTAGCCGTAGGTCACGCCCACGCTCTCCACACCGAGAGCTTTAGCTCCTTCCACATCGAATTTTCTGTCACCGATCATATAGACCTGTTCGGGATCCACGGGGTTCTCTCCGAAGAGCTGACGCAGTGTCTCCTGTACCACCTGATCTTTGGTCTCTCTTCTGCCGTCCAGTTCACTGCCCACTACTACGGCAAAGTATTTTTTCAGATCAAAATGATCCAGGATACGCTCTACGTATACCTGGGGCTTACTGGATGCCACTGCCAGGAAATAGCCTTTCGACTGAAGTTTCCGAAGCATCTCCGGAATGCCGGCATAGACCTCATTTTCAAAAAGTCCGGTATCCTGAAAACGCTCTCTGTATTTTGCCACGGCTTCCTCTGCCTTCTCGGGGGTAAAGCCGTAGAATTCCATAAAGCTGTCCCGTAAGGGCGGTCCGATAAAGGGCTCTAACTTGTCCAGATCCGGCTCCTCGATGCCGAAAGAGTGCAGCGCATACTGCACACAGGTGGTAATTCCGATTTTGGGATCTGTCAGGGTACCGTCCAGATCAAACAACAGATATTTTTTCATTCTGTAAATTCCTTTTCCTATATATTCCTTGTTCTGTCAGAGGATCTAGAAGCTGCGGATCTTGTCTCCGTCATCCTCGGTATTTTTCAGTGCCTTTATTTCCACATCATAACCCACATTGGCGTTGACCTGCACATGAACGATGTCGCCTACTTTTTTGCCAAGCAGGGCTTTGCCCAGGGGGGACTCGTTACTGATCAGACCTTCCAGAGAGTTACCGCGGACGGTGGTCACGATCTTGTAATCCTCTTCCGTGCCGTCATCCACGAATTCTACAGTGACAGTGTTGTTGATGCCTACTTCATCCGCTGCGGAGTTCTCGGAGATGACCTTCGCGGTCTTGATCATTCTCTCCAGATAACGGATGCGGCTCTCATTCTGATTCTTGTATTTTTTGGCTGCGTAATATTCAAAATTCTCACTGAGATCGCCGTGCGCCCTGGCTTCCTTCACGTCCTCTAATGCCTTGGGACGCACCACCAGCTTGCGGTATTCGATCTCCTCTTCCATTTTCTTAATGTCAGTGGGTGTTAATTCATCGTACATAAAAAAACCTTCTTTCTACAACTGCATTGCATAGATCACTGCCAGCGACAGAATGATCTGAATAATGGCAAAACGGAATACGGTCTGTGTATTGGACCAGTCCCACACCTTACGCACATGATCGTGCAGGGGCGTTCTCGTATTTTTTAAAATATGAATCTTCAGAAAGCGAAGCAAAGATACCTTCAAAAGTCCCAGTCCTCCGTCCAGGATCAGCACCAGCGCCAGCGGAATGAACAGGAACGGGCAGCCGCTTTTTAAAATGGTAATACTGATGAACAATCCCATGGCACGGGATCCCGCATCTCCCATCATTAGCTTACTGGGTGTGGCATTGTACCACAGATAGCCTAGAATACATACGGCAAACAGCAGGATCAGGAAGGAATAGGTTTCATTCACGCCCTTCATGCGGTCCACAATATAGATGGACATAATGGTGATAATGGACAGGGTTCCGGACAGTCCGTCCACACCGTCGGAGCAGTTGGTCACGTTCACGGAGGTCCATACCAGGATCACCGTGAGAATGGCGAATACCACTGGCGGCAGAGTGAACTTTACATGGAACAGTGCCAGTTCAACCACGTTGGAGTTATATTTTAGGAATGTGATGGCTACCAGTGCCGCCACGCACAGATCTAAGAAACCTTTTTTATACTCGCCCCAGGGAGTCTTGGAAGCATCATCCAGAAATCCGGTCATCATACATACCACGATCAGCAGCAGATAAATCACCAGTTCTGCACTTAAAGGGGAAAACAACAGAACAGATACCACAAATGCCAGGACAAAAATAATTCCAGCGCCTCTGGGCTTCCCCGCGGACAATTTTCCATCATGGGCAAATTCTCTTCCTGCATCCTTCGGCAGATACGGACTTAATTTCGCCGTTGCCAGTACCGTAGCTCCAAAAGCAAAAAGGATTCCAAAAAAAGCAAGGAGAGAACTGCTTCCCTCCGGCAAGATCATCTGTAACATACTATCCCTCGTTTCCACATGATGCACCCGAGACATTCATCACGACACTCTCATGCTGTATTTTCTGATAAATTTCATAACTGTCCGGTGGGGTCTTCGTGAAATGAACGTCCCAGAACAGTCACAAAATATTTTAACACAAATATGCCGGAATCTCAAATAATTTCCATAACAGTTCATGAACTGTTGCATTTGACAGCCTCCCTACGGTGGAATACTATATTCTTATGAATACTTTCTGAAAAATAGCCATAAAAGGAGAAATACCCTATGATGATCCATAAGATTGAACCGCATAAATATTATCCGGAATTCCGAAATCAGGAGCCAAAGCCTTCCGATTATCTGCTGTTGTTTGATGGGGAAAAGGTATATCTGCCCTCCCATACAGGAAACGACGCTGCTGTTGCTGGCTCTTCCTCGAATGCAGATATTGTGAAGCATCCTCAGGTATATCTTCCTACCTTTGAGGGAGTTCATGGACTATTGGGAATCCGGCAGCCCCTGGAGCGCTTTTTCCTCGACTGTGAATACCTCTTTTCCATTGACGACAGGGCTTTTTACCGTAAGACCGTAGAAAACTCCGGCGCTCTCATGCTCCCAGAGGAAGATCTCTATGCTTCCGGCGTGTTTCGTAACTTTGCACCGGAATATCTGGCATTCGCCGGGATCACCGCCACCCAGATCAATCGTTTTCGCCTGGACCGGAAATTCTGTGGCCGCTGTGGTCATCCCACAGTTCACAGTACCACAGAGCGAGCCTGCATCTGCCCTGAGTGCGGACAGATCGAATATCCCAAGATCTCTCCGGCCGTCATTATCGCCATCGTGGATACCATGCAAGACAAGATCCTGCTGACGCGCTACGCTGGCGGTTCCTACCGTCACTGGGCACTGGTGGCAGGCTTCGTGGAAGTCGGTGAGACCTTCAAGGGTGCTGCCCGCAGAGAGATCATGGAAGAGGTAGGACTTAAGGTCAATGATCTGGTCTATTACAAATCCCAACCCTGGTCCTTCAGTGATTCCGCCATGATCGGCTTCTTTGCAAAGCTGGACGGTGATCCCACGATTACTTTGCAGGAATCTGAACTCGGTGAAGCAAAATGGTTCTCCAGAGAAGATGTACCGGATCTGCCCTCAACCATCAGTGTCGGTCAGGAGATGATCACTTTATTCAAAAACGGTGGCGATCCGTTCTCCCAAAGGTAATTCATACATTTGGCAGTTTTGCAATTCTATACGGTGATATAGCATGACTTTATACCCCGTGACTTCGGTCCCGGGGGTATTATTCGTCTCTTTTACTTCTCTATACCCAGCTGTTTTCTTTTCCTTGGGTATATTCATCTATTTTTTCTTCCTATACCCAGTGCCCTCTCTTTTCCTGGGTATATTGTCCTATTTTAACTCTCTATACCCAGCGCCGTCTCTTTTCCTGGGTATATTGTCCTATTTTAACTCTCCATACCCAGTCGTCTCTCTTTCCTTGGGTATAATCACCCTATTTTTCCTTCCTATACCCAACCCTCTCACTTTCTTTGGGTATATTCTCCTATTTTTCCTTCCTATACCCCTCGCGCACAAAAAACCTGCCTCCGACGATAGCATCGTCATGAGGCAGGTTTCTTTCTTCTTTATCTTAATAACCGGCACTTCTTTGCTACCTTCACCAGCAGATAACCCTTGGGGAAGCTGCGAAGCTCCTGCTCCGTGATGCCCCGCATCAGGATCAGCATGACAAAATAAACCACGGCCGCGATTACGATTGCCGGAATAACAGAGATCCGCATGGACTTCGTCACCATATACAGTCCTTCATAGACAGCCCAGGCTGCCGCTCCCATGAATGCGGAGGCAAACGCCGGAATGACAAAGGTCCTTACGATCTCCTGCTTATACCCTACCGCCTTTCGTACCGCCCACTGGTTCAGCACACACATCATGCCAGAATACAGCGTATTGGCAATAGCAATGCTGTACAGATCCAGGCTCGTGAACATCAGAAGCAGCACTGCTGCCACCGTCTGTACCACCAGGGAGATACCCGCATTGATAATCGGCGTATTGACTTTTCCCAGTCCCTGTAAAATCGAACTGTTCAGAGTAGACAGCGCATAGAAAATTACCGACAGCGACAATGTCATTAAAAGTGCTGCTGCCAGATTCAGTTCCTCTGCGGTCTTATTGGTAAACAGCAGGCTGATCACCGGTTTCGCCAGTACAAACAATCCCACCGCACAGGGAATGGAAATCACCATGGTAGTCTTCACCGCCAGTCCGATCTTCTCTCTGGCACCTTTCACATCCCGCGCCGCCATCAGCTGTGCCACAGAAGGGATCATCGCCGATGCCATCGCCGAAGCAAACGCAATGGGAATATTGGACATGGTCAGGGACTGTCCGGAGAAAATACCATATTTTTCATAAATGGATACCGTATCCAGGTTCCTGAGGGACGGATACCATTTGGTGTAAATACTGTTGTTGACCGTACTGCTTAAATTATAGACAGCCGTGCTTAAAATAAACGGCGTCACCACCAGTGTAATCGTCTTGAAAATCTGTCCGTAAGAATCAACATTCGGATGTCTGTCTCGCTGGACTCTGCGCAGGATCATCTTACGGTTCAGTGCATAGATTCCTGCCATGAACAGTAACGCCACCAGCACACCGACGCCGGTACCCAGTGCACTGCCCACGGCACCGTAGGTAGCTCTCTTCACCTGCCCCGCCTGATCTTCCGGAATCTCCATGGTCCCCATGAACATGCTGATCAACAGATAGGCGGCCCCTACACTGACTACCGCATTTGCGATCTGCTCTAAAATCTGTGACACGGAAGTCTGCGCCATACTTTTATGCGCCTGAAAATAGCCTCGTAAAACTCCCAGAATGCCATAGACGAAGATCGTCGGTGCGAAAGTTCGCAGTACTGCGACTGCCGCTCCCGACACGAACAATCCCGCTCCGAAAAACAGAAAAAGGCTGGCAATGCCGCCAACCACCAGTACATAGATCATGGCTCCGTGGAACAATCTGTGGGCGTTGCGATATTCCTTCTCTCCCAGCTTCTGCGCGATGGCTTTGGAGATTGCCGAGGGAATACTGTAGGAAGAGATCAGCAGAATGATCGTATAATAGTTATACGCCGACTGATAATACCCCAATCCCAGATTCCCAATGACACTCTGTAAAGGGCCCCTGTAAAGGAGCCCTATGATTCTGCTGATGATTCCGGCTGCTGCCAGAATTCCCGCCTGCATGATAAAATTGTTCTTGGAACTGTTCTTATCTGCCATATGTTATCTTACCTTATTTCAGTTCTTTATCCGATCAGCCAGTCATACATCTCCTGGTATTTTCTGGCGGATACTTTCCAGGAATAATCAGTGGCCATGGCACGATCTACGATCTTATTCCACTCTCTCTTCCTGTCGTAATAAATATGCTCCGCATAACGGATCGTATTCAGCATCTCATGTGCATTGTAATTCGTAAAGCTGAAGCCCGTACCGGTGCTCTCGTACTCATTGTAAGGCTGTACGGTATCCTTCAGTCCGCCGGTCTCTCTGACGATAGGCACGGTACCGTAACGCAGCGCGATCAGCTGGCTCAGTCCGCAGGGCTCGAACAGGGAAGGCATCAGATATGCATCACATGCCGCATATACCTTGTGGGACAGTGCATCCGAATAGTAAATGTTAGCAGATACCTTGTCTCCGTACTTCCAGTCGAAATGACGGAACATGTTCTCGTAACGCTCTTCGCCGGTGCCCAGTACCACGAACTGGATATCATCCTGACACAGTTCATCCATCACATAAGCGATCAGATCCAGACCCTTTTGGTCTGTCAGTCGGGATACCAGACCGATCATCATTTTCTTATCATCTACGCGCAGTCCCAGCTCTTCCTGCAGGGCACGCTTGTTCTTCACCTTTTCCTTGCGGAAGTTCACCGCATTGTAGGCTTTTACGATATTTTTATCCGTCTCCGGATTGAACTCTTCATAGTCGATACCGTTGACAATACCGCGCAGGTCATGACTTCTTGCACGCAGCAGTCCATCCAGTCCCTCGCCGTAGAACGGAGTCTTGATCTCCTCCGCATAGGTATCACTTACGGTGGTCACCGCATCCGCGAATAC
Source organism: Bacteroidaceae bacterium (assembly GCA_963630275.1). Lineage (GTDB taxonomy): Bacteria > Bacillota > Clostridia > Lachnospirales > Lachnospiraceae > Acetatifactor. The sequence continues at coordinate 44,113 of CAVGMD010000009.1, forward strand.
AATACCGCCCTTTAACAGGTTCGCATCCTTATAAGCCTCCAGCTTATCCGAAGTGAAATAATACTCCGGCAGTCCGGTGATGCTCTGTACCGTCTTCACATCCCATTTCCCCTGGAACTTCAGGTTATGTATGGTGATAACGGACTTAATGTTGTGGTAAAAGTCTCCACCGCGGAAACGCTCCTTCAGGTATACCGGGATCAGACCGGTCTGCCAGTCATGACAATGGATCAGATCCGGCTGGAAATTCAAAAGAGGTAATGCCGACAGCACTGCCTTGCAGAAATACGCATACTTCTCGATCTCGTATCTCGGATCATCCCCGTAAGGCTTGAAACCTCCGAAATAGCTCTCGTTGTCAATGAAATAGTAGTGTACTCCGCCTTCTTCCGCTTCCAGTACACCTACATACACATTCTGCCAGTTGTAATCCATGTAGAAATGTGTCACATACTTCAGCTTATCCTTCATCTCCTGCTTCATGCAGGTGTACTTCGGGATAAACACTCTTACATCAAAATACTCCTTGTCAATATACTTCGGCAAAGATCCTACGACATCCGCAAGTCCTCCGGTCTTGATAAAAGGTACGCCTTCCGATGCGGCAAAAAGAATTTTTTTCATGTAAACCCTCCACATATGCTACGGCTTGTATTTCAAAACATAGATTGATTATACCATGTTTGCAATTCATAGAAAAGAGGGCATCGATAATTTACAAATCTTTTAGAGTCTACCGGTTTTGCCTCAGCTTCTGTATGAAAGTCGGATCCTATCAGCGATCAGAGCGATGAATTCAGAATTGGTAGGTTTGCCTTTTCCCGTGTCGATGGTGTAGCCGAACATGGCGTCCAGGGTCTCCATGCGCCCTCTGCTCCAGGCGACCTCGATGGCATGACGGATGGCGCGCTCCACACGGCTGGGTGTGGTCTGGAAACGCTTGGCGATGGTCGGATATAGGATCTTCGTGATGGAACTGATCATCGCCGGATCCTCCACAGACATCATGATAGCTTCCCGCAAATACTGATATCCTTTGATATGTGCCGGCACTCCGATCTCATGGATCATATCCGTGACATCTTTTTCCAGGTCATGGATGACTTCCGGGGTCTGTTCCTTTTTTTCTGTCGCTTTTACAGTGCTGTCTTTGGCGTTTTTCGTAGAAGGAACCGTGATCATAATTTGGAATTCCTTGTTGGCATTCATCAGATCCCCCAGGATTTTGTATACTTTTTCATTATCCTTTGTAGTTGTAATGTTTAATTTTTCCATTAAACTACCTCCATGACTACAAAACTACTTTTTTCACGTACCATTCTATTATAAATAGTTATGCACCATGGCTTCAAGCAGAACCCATCGCAAGATTTTTCCAAATTTCGCAGGGTTTACACTATAAAAATCCCCCCTGACGATCCGAAATTCAAAACCGCCAGAGGGTGCCCTCATTAATATGCCGTTGCGGCAGCGCTGTCATCCTTGTAGTTGACAATCTCATCTGCATATCTGTCTGTCGTGACGCCTTCCGTGCCGATGGCATCATACTCAAACCGAATATTGGAATCAATGCGTGTAATCCACATTTTACCGCCATTTTCCTTCATATATCCGCCATAGTAAGACTCATACACCGGCTGTGCCCCTACAACTCCGTTCAGTTCCAGCGTTGTATCCCCACTTCCATCCGGCTTACGGAGACTTACCCGTTCTTTTTGTACTTTATTACCGCTTGCATCTGTCCATACACTTATGTAATAATGTCCTCTGTCATAAGAATTTTGCTCCGCCGACGAATTTTCCTTTACTTCCTTCGATTTTTCTTCCACATAAGTCTTGATCTCCTCGTCAGACATCTGTGCATATTCTCCAAGTTTTTTATTCCCCTCGTTGCCTATTCCAAGATAAGTATAGGTACCGTCATTATAAAAAATCATTATTTCGGGACAGTAATTTTTATCCACGGCATTAATATCATACCAAATCGTATACTCATTCTCATCGAGGATCTGCGTCAGCGTCTTCACTTCTTTTTCACCCGGAGCCCTATTGCTGTCCGTTGCTGTCTGTCCTGCGGGTGTCTCCACCGACACCGTCAGCTTGTCATCGGATTTTCCACATCCGGTCATCGTTGCAGCCATCATGACCGCCATTACCATTGCTACCATTCTTTTTTTCATACTCATTTTCCTTCTTTCGTTTATTGTTTCAAAACAGCTTTTCCACTCACGGATCTTCTGCCTTTATTCCTCTGCCGGATTTACATCCGCCGGACTTCCGTTGAATGCATTTTGCAGTACATATCCAGTATCCGTCCCGATCGTCACTTCATAAATGGTCACGGTCTTTCCTTTTGCCTGCACTCCCCATATATGCTCTGCCGGGATTATGATGCCGACATTTACATGCGCCGGCGTTCCGTTTGAAATTTGATCATAATACTTGGGAGACAGCGTATATTCATTTCCATTCGAGGGAAACTCTGCAGCACGGGCATTACTTTCCTTGTAAAGTATTGTCATGAGTTCGATATATCCTGTGACGGAGTTCACCGCTACATCCTCGTCCACGTCTTTGATTTTCTCACCGGTAAGCTTCGCGACATGTTCCAGACCTACGGTATTGTAATCACCACTTACTCCGTAGCTATCGGGATCCCCCAAGGAAAACCGCTTTTCATAATCAAAATACGGATCTTCTCCCACGTTCGCCTGTACTTCCTTAACTTCACTACTTTCCGTGTTCTGTTCCACCATCGTTTCCGTAGTCTGCTCTTCTGTATTTTCCACGCTCTGCTCCACCTCCTGTGTCTCCGGAGCCTGATCATTCTGATGAAGTGTAACCACAGTTATCGTTCCTCCGACCGCAGCCGCTGCAACAATTCCAATCGTAATTTTTCCGATTTTCGTCGTCCAAAAAGGGGGTTTTGTATTTATCACAATCTGTTCCATCCTTTCTCATTCTGTTTCCGGGCAACCCTTTCATCGTTGCCCTCTGCCAGGACACTTTTTACCAGATGATATCGTGTCTGGTCATTCTCTCATATGCGTTGTTGGCGGTATCCCGGATGGCCGCTACGTTGGAATTCAGCACGGAATTCTGGTAACACTGGTACATACCGATCATGTTGCTGACCTGCAGCATCTGCAACTGTCTTTCCTGATTGCCGATGATCGTGCCTGTCATATTCTTCAGATCATTCAGCTCTGTACTGATTCCATCCAACTGTGCCTCGACCTTCTGGTTGTGCATATCACTTTTGTATATTTCTATCAACTGCTGCATTGTTATAGGCGTGCCTGTTTCGAGGTCTTCCATATAGTTTACAAACCATGCCGCTGCCTGCTCATAGACATAACGCTTTGGATAGAAACCATGTGGACTCAGACAGCTCTGCAACGCCATATCCAGTTCTTTTGCCCGATTATACAGGGCGGTAGCCTGCTGCATCAGCTGCGCATTATTTTTCTGGATTTCCTGATTTGCTTTGCGGATCTCTTTATTCATCCTGCGTGCTCTGGCATTGGAAGCATTGACCAGTTTATGATTTACCAGATAGATAATGAGCACCAGAAGTGCCGTCAGGGCTCCCAATATTCCAAGCGCCACTACATTTCCCGTAGTAACAGCCCGGATAGTCGGTTCTATGACGCATCCGTAGATCATATATAAAATCATTCCAACAGCAACAACAGCCGCTATTACACCAATAAAAAACACAGTATTAAAGCCAATAATCGCTATCACGGTGGCAATGATAATCGGGATCCAGCTGCCTGCCATTCCACCGAAAACAGATGCCAGAATCAATAGGATCACTATATAGGAAACAACCGCCAGTGCAGTCATTTTTGCTTTTCCTTTGCCTCCGGAAAAATCAAGTTCTGCCGTTTCCACCTGTTCCGCAATCTCTCCTCGCACCTGATTCTCCAATGCGACCCGCTGCATGTAATTGTTCTCATACTCGCGGATCATTGCCAGCACATTTTTCAAATTTGCTCTTAGTTCATCACCTTGTACCATAACAGTAGTTCCCTTCCTCGTTTGTAACTTTTTAGCAGTCCACACTTCATTATAATCGTAGTGATATGCTCAATGCCATGCCACAAATCCGTATTGCATTACGCATTATTATTTCAATGCATTTTTGTATTACACATTAGTTTTTCATTTATCTGATACTCTTTTTTCGATAAACCTTTGCGGCGATCATTTCCAGCCATCCGCTCATAGCCCTTAAGGTACCCGCAACAAGAACAGCCATGAATACACTTGCGAGCAGTCCCATTCCCTCATTTTTATAATTAAGATAATAAATTCCGATCAGAGCAGCCAGTTCCACATAAAATACCGGCTTTGCGATACTCTTTTGTCCTTTTATTTTCCGATAAACGCCATAGACCATCAGCGCAAGAATCCCCAACAGTCCTGCCAGGCTCAGCAATTTACAGCCGATATGGCTGTTGCGTACCACGAACTCGGTGAAATACTCCTGGGTTGCCAGAGGAAGAAATCCCACCACGAAAAGCAGCTTTATCAAAGCAGGGACCACCTTTCCGATAAAAGATCCCAGCCTTGTTCCAAGCTTACAGCTTGCCTTTGTGACTTCTTTTAGGAACAGCATTTCCAAAATAGATTGGTTGGAACCCGTATTTGTACAGGGTGACGAGGTATATCCCGAATAAGAATTCTGCGATGAGTTATTCCATGCTTCCTTCTGCTCTCTGAGTCTCCTGGTCTGTTCCGTTTCCACCAGATATCCATTCTGTGGATTTCCATAATAGATTGCTCCATTATCTGCGGTGTAGCAGCCATTTCCTGCACAATCTGTACTTGTGGGTCTAACGTTCATAATCATTTTCCTCCATTCATTTGTTCTGGGTTATTGATTTGTTTTTGGCTCATTTCTGCCTTTCTATTCAGTGAGACAAGTGAAGTTTCAAAAAAGATTTAAAAAAATGAAATATTTTAAAAAAATCCCCTGACCATCCGAAAAATCGGATCGTCAGGGGACTTTATTAATTAAACTCAGGATCAATGCCATTCACCCATATTGCAAATAAGTCCTCATTAACGATAGCATACTGATTATTATAGATGACAACCAGATTGCCATACAGAGCGTTTGCCTCATCTCCCGCACAATATGCTATCACATAGAAATCATCCACACCGTATTCCGCGACTTTAAGCACCTGGGTTCTCATGTAATCCGCATAAATTGTACCGGTAACATCCGGCCATGGCTTTCCGTAAATAGGCTCATCTACAAATTCCGCATTTGCTGCTACGCTGCTGGGAAGTACTGATTCCGGGATATCTGCGTATCTGCCGTTCCGATTAATTCCGGGCAGATCTGCAGCGGGTGTAGGGGTTGCTTCTTCGCTGGCTTCTACAGTAGTCTCGGTCTCTGCGATCTCCGTCTCTTCTGTGGCTTCCGCTTCGACTGTTGTCTCTGCTACAGTGACTGCCATACTTTCTTCGCTTTGCAGCTCTTCCTGCACTACGTTATCTGCCGCAACGGTATTATTATAATGGATCACTCCTGCAGCGGTTCCGCCTACTGCTACGGTCAGTACTACTGTTGCCACTGTTTTTCCTGCTTTGGTAGACAAAAAAGCTATTTTTTTTGCTGCGGAGGCAGTATCTCCTGCTGTCTTGACGACCTGTGGTGCCACATGGGTGCTCTCCAGTATGGTCTTACCACACTCTGACAGTGCCAGCTGTGTGGCCGGTTCTGCCGCACACACCACCATATCCTTTCTCATGAGATACAGCACCAGTGTAACCGGAGCAATGCTGTAGAGCTTGTATCCCTTCTTTTGCAGTACTTCCGCCTGCTCTTTGATATTGCCTCTGGCGTAACGCAGTCTCGATTTTACGGTGGCTTCCTTGCAGCCCAGCTGTTCTGCGATTTCCTTAGTGGTCAGGCCTTCCAGTTCAAAAGCGATCACCACCAGGCGCTGCTCATCCGGCAGGGCATCGATCAGTTCATGTACCAGCTGTCTGGTCTCTTCTTTCGTGTATTCCAGTTCCGGAACATTGTCCCAGGAGCTGACGGCCCGGTCGATGATCTCTGTATCAGCTTCATCCTCGTCACTTTCCGCCCGCAGGTCTAGCGGGGTGTGATTCCGCTTTTCCAGCTCATTTTTTGCTGTGTTGACCACGATCTGGGCCAGCCAGGACTCAAATTTTTCCGGCTCTTTCAGTTTGCCCAGACTCTTCCAAGCCCGGAGGTATGCCTCCTGCATAACATCTTTCGCCGTCTCTTCGTTCTTTACATATTTTAAGGCCAAATAATATTTATTGTTTCTGGTGGAATTGTAAAGATACTCAAATCCGAATGCGTCACCGTTAAGTGCTTTGCTGATTGCTTCTGTATAAGTCATTTTTTCTCCATTTCCGCATAGTCTTTCCATGCATTTTCTTTTTTACTGTTATCTTCTGTCTGTTTAATGATCTGTTTGTAAATTGTTTTGCTGGTTGCTCCGTCCATTTCAAAATCCTGCATATCCTTGTGCAGTAAAAGAACAAACCATCGGATGATATTTTTCATAGGCTCCTGCCTCCCTTCCTATCCTGTTAGACAGGGAACCTCTGAAAATAGATCTAAAAATTAAAACTTTTTATGTACTACAATCGTTCTGACTTTTCAATTCCATATTATTCAGTGCATATTTTAATGCCATGCATATCAATTCATTCCTGGAACGATTCGTTTTTGCAGCCAGATTATTATACTCTTCCTGCAATACTCTGTCTATTCGTATCGTCATGGTAACGGATGTATCTTCCTTGGGGGTGATGATAAATTTTTCCATACCATTAATACCTCCCTATGTAATTTTTTCAATCGTCATACATATCATTATAATAGTATCTGTATGTGCAAAACCATATCACAAAAGTGCGTTGGTATCCGTGGCATTCTGTAAATTGTCTTCACAACTTATTTTTGTGCTACATAGGGTATGACAGTAGTACTGCAAAAAGTATGACAAACTTTTCAGTGGCCTGTGTTGTATTCATCCAGCGCCGCCTTACATTCTTCCGGTGTATGTTCATTGCTCATGGTGACAGAGACCATCCCGTCCCCACGTATGAAAAGAGTAACACCATTGGACGCTGTCCAATAAGTACCATTGTCGATCTCGCCGATCAGTTCGCTCTCTGTGTTTTCCGGTTCTTCTGTTGTCTGTGAGTTTGAAGCGGATGCCAGTGCAAAGTTCTCCACTGCATAAACCGATCCGTTATAAACATATACTGCGCATGCACCGGAGCCATACCGGGAGTCAAGATAGTTCGCATGATGTGCCGGAGAATAATACCATGACATATGAATGCTTTCCCCGCTGTAGGGAATTCCGGTACGATAGTGGATATTTTCGCCATAGTTACCACAGCCATTATGTGAAAAATCCGTGACCAGTTGCACTGCTCTCTGACAGGCAAAATTGTAAATATCTTCGTCCCATGCAAGCGGTTCCCGGCCCTCTGCAACTCTTTCTTCATTCATACATTTCCACACTTCTTCTGCCGCGGTCCTGTCATAACCATCCGTCAGGAAACTACTGTTATTGTTTTCCGATGCACTGGGGACACCGTCGATCTGCCCCAGTATCTGCCATGTCGACGCATCCAGTACGGTTCCGTCTTCACTGATTGCAATGTTCTCGCCGTATTTTGCATAGGCAGCTGCTACAATAGGGTTGTTCGGGTTCAAGTAGCCTTCCGGTGTCAGAAAATCCGTGGATGCGGAGTTTGTGTCCTGTGTCACACTTGCAGTCTTGGTAATCTTCTCAGAGCTTAAGTTTTTGTCACTGGCAAATGCTTCTCTGTCATCATAGACGATCCTTGCATTATCCTCCGTATTCTCTACTGTCGGCCCTTCCGTCTCCGGTGCGGTGCTTTCTGTTTCTTTGATGTCTTTCATCCCAATTTCAGTATTTGTGTTTTCCGGTTCTATAGCGTCCTGTTCCCTCTCCGGTACGCTCTCCTCAATGCTTTCTGTGGATGCGGCGGTTTCCGCCTGCCCTGTTGCTGTTATTGTCTCTGATCCCGTATTTCCGCATGCGGAAAATGCCAGTACCGTACTCATTATCATCATCAGTAAAAGTAGTTTACGTGCTTTGTTCTTCATCTTGTGTACCCTCTTTCTAATATTTTTGTTACTCCTTTTGCTTTCACTTGTATGACAGGGAGGGGTTCAAAAAAGATTTAAAAAATGGAAAAATATTTTAGAAAGTTCCTATATGATATGTAAATAAAAAATAGGCTCCGCCTATTCAACTCCCCTGCCCCTCAATCTTGAGGGGTGGGGTTTCTTTTTTCTCAAATTTCCTGCATAATAGTAGCATGAACATTCTGCAAAAAATTTTTACCGACTACTATGAAGAAATCAAATATACTCTTCATCCCAGAGATGCTGAG
>CAVGMD010000010.1:0-51056 GCA_963630275.1 Bacteroidaceae bacterium
GCGGATATCGCGGACACGCAGATACTCCGGCTGTCCCGTCTCGATGTTGGTCACCACACTGTAGGCCTTGCCGGGATATTTTTCAAAGGTCTCATAATCATAGGGATACAGGTAATCCGGAATCAGGTGATAACAAAAATCCACATTGAACAGATCTCCGCTGGTCACCAGGCTCTCCAGGCTGCAATACCGTCTCGTATCCAGATAGTCCACACTGACACTCAGCGCCCGCCCTTTTTGTCTGGACAGATAGCTGCACATGTGACACGCTCCGGCAGATACCCCGTAGATATGGGAGAAGTCAATTCCTTTTTCGGTAAAAAAGTCCAACACTCCGGCGGTATAGACGCCCTTCATGCCACCGCCTTCCAATACCAATCCTGCCTGATACATACACTTCTCTCCTTTCTGCTCCTGCAACTATCCAGAACCCCATTCGCAAAATCGCATCTGCGATGCTTTTCTTTTGCTCATGTGATTATTTCGTCACATCAGCATATCGAAAGGCTCATTCGTGCAAGCACAATTCGCTTTCGATATGCTGCGTGACTCTAGATAGTTGCATATTCTGTCTTCACAAACTTTCGCAAAGCTTCCAGGGATCTCTCTACTTTTTCAGTGTCCACACAGTAAGCCATGCGGAAATATCCCGGTGCGCCGAAGGTGTCGCCCGGTACCAGGATCAGATCGTATTTCAATGCTTTCTGGCTGAATACCTTAGCATCCTCTTCCAGTGCCTTCGGGAAAATATAGAAGGTTCCGCCGGGCTTCACGCAGGTGAATCCCAGATCGGTCAGCTCTTTGTAGAGGATGTTCATATTCGTCTCATACACCGACAGATCCGCTGTCTTGTCCAGTACCTGTGCCACCGCCAGCTGGATGATGGAAGGAGGACAGTTATGTCCGATACCGCGGGAGATCTGTCCGCACATATTGATCATGGTCTCCGCTTCCTCACATGCCGGATTCACTGCCACATAACCGATACGTTCTCCCGGCAGGGACAGGGATTTGGAGAAAGAATAGCACATGATGGCATTGTCATAAAAATAGGATACGCAGGGACTGTCAACACCTTCAAACACGATCTCACGATAAGGTTCGTCAGAAATCAGGTAAATAATATGACCGTATTCCCTGGACTTTTCTCTCAGGATATCTGCCAGTCTCTGCAGTGTCGGGGTGGAATATACCACGCCGGAGGGATTGTTGGGAGTATTGATCAGTACTGCCTTGACTTTCTCCGTCAGCATCTCCTCAAATGCTTCAAAATTGATCTGGAAATTCTCCAGATTGGGCGGAACTACCTTAAGCACTGCACCGGTGAGATCCACATAAGGATGATACTCCGGGAAAAACGGTGCAAAAGTCAGGATTTCATCTCCCGGCTCCGTCACCAGACGAAAGGCATGTGCCAGCGCTCCTGCCGCACCGGATGCCATGAAAATGTGCTCCTTACGATAGGGCAGACCAAACCTCTGTTCCAAATTCTCCGCAATGGCTTCTCTCACACTGGTAATACCGAGACTGGGACTGTAGCCGTGCAGTTCCAGCGGTTCCCTCGTCGCCAGCATATGAATCATGCGGTCCGTAAATTCTCTGGGAACCGGAACGGAAGGATTCCCCAGGCTGTAATCAAATACGTTTTCGTATCCGATTTCCTGTCCTCTTGCCGTAGCGAATTCCGAAAGCTGCCGGATCACTGATTTTCCCGACAGCATGTCTTTGTATTTCTGAACTAACATACTACGCTCTCCCATCCGCGCTGTCTGCGCTGTTTATTTGATCTCTATAAACTTATCTCTGGACTTTTCCGTGGACAGACAGATGCCGTCTCTTCCACAGTTTTTTGCCTTATAGAGAAGATCATCCGCTCTGGAAGTGAAATCCCACTCTCTGTTATTCCCCACCGGCACTCTTGCAAACACGCCCTGACTGATGGATACGTATTTGCTACAGTTGCTCCGCTCATGGGGCATCTTTAATTTGCGGACTTCCCTGAGGATAGCTTCCGATTTTCTCCGGATCTGTTCCGCTGTCATCCCGGTGTACAGGATCATGAATTCATCTCCGCCGTATCTGGCGCAGAATACCTTGCCCGGGATCTGTATCTTTCGAAGGACTCCGGCGATGGCTTTCAGACACTGGTCTCCCATCAGATGACCGTAGTGATCATTGTATTTCTTGAAGAAATCAATATCCATCAGTTCCACCCCCAGAATCTTTTCTTCCGCATAAGCGTGTTCAAAGCAGCCGGTAAAATATTCATGCAGGTATGTCCGGTTGGCAAGCCCTGTCAGTTCATCATGCATGGCCAGATTCTCCAGTGCCTGATTGGATGCCTGCATATTCTCCCAGTCCATGGTGACATTTTTCAGCCGGTCCTGCAATTCCATGACATTGATCAGCGCCTGGCGGTTTTCCTGCCGGAACTTCTCGTAGAGTTCAAAATACTTCCGGGTATATGCGATGTATTCCTGCATATCTCCTTTGCTCAAAATGCTCTGAGACTTAAAAGGATACAGGTCCAGGTAAATATTATAATGTTCTTCCACATCTTTCTCGTCAATGATGTGGATCAGTTGTTCCAGATATTTTCCGTCCGTTAGGAATGCAAGGATTCCCGCCAATATTACCAGATTATCCAGAATATCTTCAAACGTATCGGGGTCTTCCAGGCGTTTCAGAATGTCCTCCGCAAGCCTTGCCGCTTCCTCGTCATGTCCCTGCACCGCTTCACAGGGGATCCGATACATCTCCACCGTTATGTGAGAGTAATAGGTGTCCGGCTCCCTGCGAAGAATCTCTTCAATGTCTTCCCATAATTTCAGAGCCTGCTCCTTATCCCCCTGATACAAATAGCAGCAACCGCATTCCACCATACAGTTGATCCTGCTATAATTCAGATAATAGTTGCTCTCCGAACGGTTGTAGCAGTCGATTGCCGTGTGATAATGCTGGATTGCTTCCTGTCTCAGCCGCATTTTCACCAGCGTATAGGCAATATTGCTCTCCGACATTCCCTGTATGTAATAATAATGGTATTTTTCCGCGTATTGAAGACTGTTATAATACGAGCTGAGCGCCACCATCCGGTTATTTTTCCGGTCGGACGCTGCTCCCATCATATTGTAGGTCCGCGCCAGGAGTTCGTACATCTGAGAATTTTTCAGATATCCCACGCTCTCCGTCAGACTCTGTATCGTGCTCTCGTATTGCCCGTTCTGCCAGTAATATTCCGCCAGATAATACAGTCCAAGCCCCATCAGCTTCTGGGATCCGGTGTCCGCTGCATATTCCAGCACCCTCTGGCAGGTCTCATTATCCAGGCACTTGCCGTTCTCTCGCAGCTGTATCGCGTCGTTTATGAAATTTTGAACAGTCTGTGGTAAGCCCTTTAAATCCATGCCGTTTCCTTTCCGGAATGCCTAAGCTGTCTGTCGTCAGATCTCCTTCCGGAGATTCCTATGGGCAGTTATTATGTTCTAATTAGTTATCATACCATAGTATTTTGACACTTTACAATATTGCACCGCTAAAAATGCACGCTATCCGTAAAAATTTAGGATTTGTTCAGATTTATTCCGTTATCAGGCATCGTCTTCCGCCCAGGCAAGCGCACATTTCACCGCACGATGCCAACCCTTTAACAGTTTCTTACGGCCTTCTTCATCCATTTCCGGTGCAAAAGAGGCTCCGATCTGCCAGTTCTCCCGGATTTCGTCACGATTCTTCCAATAGCCTACGGCAAGTCCCGCCAGATAAGCAGCTCCCAGAGCCGTCGTCTCGATGCATGCCGGACGGCGTACCTGGGTGTTGACGATATCCGCCTGGAACTGCATGAGGAAATCATTGGCACTGGCGCCGCCGTCTACCTTCAGGCTCTTTAAATCAATGCCACTGTCCTTCTCCATGGCTTCCAGCACATCTGCGGTCTGGTAAGCGATGGATTCCAGTGTGGCGCGGATGAAATGTTCCTTGGTACAACCTCTGGTAATCCCGACGATGGTTCCTCTGGCATACTGATCCCAGTAGGGAGCTCCCATGCCCGCAAAAGCCGGAACGATATAGACTCCTGCGGTATCCGGTACATGTTCCGCGTACTCCTGGGACTGTGCGGAAGTCTTAAGCATACGCATGCTGTCACGGAGCCACTGGATTCCGGCACCGGCTACGAACACACTGCCCTCCAGGGCATATTCCACATTTTTCGTGGTGCTGGCAGCAATGGTGGTCAGCAGACCGGAACGGGAAGTAATGGCTTCGTGTCCGGTATTCATTAATAAGAAGCAGCCGGTTCCATAAGTGTTTTTCACTTCTCCCTGCTCAAAACAGCACTGTCCGAACAGCGCCGCCTGCTGGTCTCCCGCTGCACCGGCGATAGGAATCTCTCCACCCAGGACGGACGCATCGGTCTTGCCGTAGATCTCACTGGAACAGCATACCTGCGGCAAAAGGCTCTCCGGGATGTTGAAACGCTTCAGAATCTCCTGATCCCAGCAGAGGTTATGGATATCAAAAAGCATAGTCCGGGAAGCATTGGTATAATCCGTTACATGTACGGCACCTTTGGTCAGATTCCAGATCAGCCAGGTATCCACCGTACCGAAAAGCAGCTCTCCTCTCTCTGCCCGCTCTCTGGCTCCGGGAACATTGTTCAGGATCCAGGCGATCTTCGATGCACTGAAGTAGGCATCGGGGATCAGTCCGGTCTTCTCCCGGATAATTTTGTCAAAACCGTCTTTTTTCAGTTCTTCGATCATATCGGAAGTCCGGCGGCACTGCCATACAATAGCATTATATACAGGTTCCCCCGTATTTTTGTCCCAGATAATCGTAGTCTCACGCTGATTGGTAATACCGATGGCTTCAATCTGGTCATCCGTGATACCCAGGACCGCCATGCTCTCGATTGCCACTCCCAGCTGGGAAGACCAGATCTCCATGGGGTTATGCTCTACCCAGCCGGGCTGGGGATAGATCTGTGTGAATTCTTTCTGTGCCATAGAGCAGATATTGCCCTGTTTGTCGAACAGGATGCAGCGGGAACTGGTGGTACCCTGATCCAGTGCCATGATATATGTCTTTTTCTGTGTGTTATGTGTATCTCCCATTCTGTTATGTAACCTCCCGTTGTTCATTCCCTCGCAATTGACACATATCCCACTCAGATATGTTTGCGGAAGCCGTTGGGCTATGTGCTCATTGCTCTAATTATATGCTATCTTCTGTTATCCACGGAACGACCTGGTCGCCACAATATTGACACCTGTGTCAGCTACATTTTCCAAAATGACATCGCCCACATGAACAGGTGCCGTTGCGGTCACATCCGCCAGGGCTTTCATGCAATCCGTAATCTTACCCTTGGGAATATCCGATGCGGTCTTCACAGATACCACAGCATCCGGATACCCTGCCACACATACGGTGGATGTCACGATACGGGTAGGGTTGGTCACTTCCTTCTCCCCGTAGGCTGCGCCTCTGGGGCAGCGGTTACCGGTCACTGTGACACTACTGTCATCTGCTATGGTCACGATCAGGGCACAGCCCACCGGGCAGCAGATACAGGTCAGTTCTTTTTGTGTTATATTTTTCTCTGCCATTGTCTTACCCTCTTTTCTGCCGGATATACTCCACAGCGTAGTTTCCTGCTTTTTCCGCCTCTGCGGATACATGGTCTACCAGTTCATGGACGTGGAGTACGTTGCCGCAGGCGAAGACACCGGGGATGCTGCACTCCAGATTCTCTCCCACTACCGGACCTCCGGTCTTGCCATCCATATCGGCTCCCAGCCCCCTGGTCAGCTCGTTCTCCGGGATCAGTCCGCAGGACAACAGCAAGGTATCACAGGGAACGTCCCACTCGGAACCGGGAATAGGCTTACCGTTATCATCCACTTTGGTCAGGGTCACTCCCTCTACGCGGTCTTTGCCGTGAATCTGCGCCACGGTAGTATTCAGGTACAGAGGAATGTTGAAATCGTCAAGACACTGGACAATATTACGTTTCAGTCCGCCGCTCTGGGGACGAAGCTCCGCTACGCACTGCACTTTCGCGCCTTCTAACACCATACGTCTCGCCATGATGAGTCCGATATCACCGGAACCAAGGATGACTACATTTTTACCGGGCATACGTCCGCGGATGTTCACATAATACTGCGCAGTTCCGGCGCTATAGATGCCTGCCGGTCTGCTGCCGGGGATATTTAACGCACCGCGGGAACGCTCTCTGCAGCCCATCGCCAGGATCACGGTCTCTGTCTCGATCGCCAGAAGTCCGTCCTCTTTGTTCATGGCGGTGACTTTTTTACGTCCGTCCGGAAGCAGAGAAATATTCGTTACCATGGTATTCAGCAGATAGGGGATTTTTGCTTCTTCTGCCATGTCAATATAACGCTCCGCGTATTCCGGTCCGGTCAGCTCCTCCTTAAAAGTATGCAGTCCGAAACCGTTATGGATACACTGGTTCAGAATCCCTCCCAGTTCTCTGTCGCGCTCTAAGATCAGCACTTTTTCACATCCAGCCTTCCTCGCGGACAATGCTGCTGCCAGTCCCGCGGGACCTCCTCCGATGATGACGATATCTTCTGTACGTTTACTCATGGAGTGCCTCCTTTCCGACAGGTGCCTGTGTCCTCTTCCATGTTCCGCCCTCTCCGGGTGCGGTGTCTTTATTTTTACCGGTCAGAATCTCTGAGCCGGTTCCTTCCTTGGTGATCTGCTCCGGATCGAGATGCAGTTCTCTGGACAATATCTCCAGTGTCTTCGGGGAACAGAATCCTGCCTGGCATCTGCCCATACCGGCTCTGGTACGGCGCTTGACACCGTCTAAAGTCGTCGCTCCCACCGGACGGTGGATAGCTTCTAAGATCTCTCCCTCCGTCACCAGTTCGCAGCGGCAGATCACGTTGGCAAAAGCGGGGTTTTCCCGGATCAGGGCTTCCCTCTCCTCTTCCGTGGCCAGTGCCATGCTGGGAATTCCTTTTCTGGTGTCAATGAAATCCGCCTTACGTTCCGCGGGATAAATATTTTCAACGATCTGTGCCACGTATTCTCCGATTGCCGGTGCACTGGTCAGTCCCGGAGATTCGATACCTGCCACATCAATGAAACCGGGGTGTCCTGCTGCCTCCCCGATGAGGAAGTCTGATTTCTCTCCGGGGTCTTCGTGTACCAAATGCGCTCGCAGTCCGGCAAAAGAGGTAATCGTCTGTCTGCCGTCCAGCGCATCCACGCTGTTACTTCCCAGGTTCAGGACCTTCGCCAGCCCCTCTGCCGTGGTGTCCACATCCTGCTTATCCGGAATATCTTCTGCCGTGGGTCCCACTAACAGATTGCCATGTACCGTAGGGGTAACGAGGATACCTTTACCCATTTTGGAAGGCTGCTGGAAAATGGTGGCATTTACCAGATTGCCGCAGTTTTTATCCATGAGACGGTACTCGCCTTTTCTCGGCACAATGCGGATCTTCTCTTCGCAGATCATGTTGTGGATCTCATCCGCATAGACACCGGCTGCATTGATGAGCACCGGCGCAATAAACATCTCGCCGTCTGCCTGTACCTGATACATCCGTCCTTCTTTCGCAGGCGGGTTCTCGGTCCATACCGGCTTCTGCTCCACAACGGATGTCACTTTATGGTCACGATAGAACTCCACGCCGTTTTCCGCCGCATTTTCCGCCAGGGCAATGTTCAGCCCGAAGGGACAGACGATACCGCCGGTAGGTGCATACAGGGCTCCCACGATGTCCCGGGAGACCGCAGGCTCCATCGCCCAGACCTCCTCTGGAGACAAAAGTTTCAATTCCTTTACCCCATTCTCAATACCGCGTTCGTACAGTTCTTCCAGTCCGGACATGCCGTCCTCTTCAAAACACAGTACCAATGAACCGTTCCTGCGAAACGGGAAGTCCAGCTTTTTCGACAGTTCCTCCATCATTTCATTACCACGAACATTTAATTTTGCCTTAAGGGTTCCCGGCGCCGCATCATATCCCGCATGCACAATACCGCTGTTGGCTTTGGAAGTGCCTTCGCAGATATCGCTTTTCGCCTCCAGTACAGCGATCCTTAGCTTTCCCTTCGCCAGCTCCCTGGCGATAGCGCAGCCACTGACTCCGGCGCCAATAATGATCACATCATAATCCTTCATAACCTCGCCCTGCCTTTCTGTATTCCGCCGTAAATCTTTTCTATTATTGTACCATATTCACCGAAAAAACACGACTGAAAACTAGCAACCATCCGGTCTCTGTTATCCTATTTTCACTTACTGTCGATCCACGGGCTTAATACTCTTCATCAGTGTATTCTCCAGCACACCTGCCAGGCGGAAGCACTCTTCCGGCACTCCGGTGACATCAAAGGTCTCGCCGGTTCCGAAGCAGTTCTCCAGTCCAACCTGTACCTGCTCCAGGTCACTGAACATGAGCATGCCGTTTTCCTCCGGATTACCGTCTACGCACTCCACCATGCGGGTCGTCTGTCCGTCGTCAATATATTTACGCAGTTCGTCATCGGACATATTTTTCGTACCCCAGATCATCACAACACAGCCCCAAAGAAATCAGTATCACTCCCACTCCCACCATGATAAGTCCGATTACGATCATCTGATTCATAGTAATTATTCTCCCTCATAAAAAAAGCCGGACAGTCATCGCTATCCGGCTTAACTTTTTACAGCAATGTATTCAGATCTACAAAAGCACCGCCCTTGATCTCCACGCATTTGTCGCTGTTTAACTGCAGCCACACGCTGCATGCATTGGGGTTGTATACTTTTTCGTAATTTGCGGAGAACTGTAAACGCTTCGCCGCATCCATGTAATCAATGATCTCAATGTTGGTTGCATACCAGATATCATCTCTGCCGCCCATGTACTTACAGAAATTCTCGATCACATCCCAGTTGTCGTTATTATCGAACTCGTAGCTGTGTCCCCAGACATACATCAGCTTCAGGTACTGGCTCTTCTTGAAATTAGCAAAAAATTCCGCATACTCCATCAGCTTCGGATCATTATGATGGCAGGTAGCATGCCACTCCAGCGGATCCTTCGGCAGAGCGAAATCGGGAACCGTCTCTACGACTCTGGCATAAGCCACACCCAGCTGACGATACAGCTGCTTGATCTCCTCGCTGTAAGAACCGTTGGGATACGCATGTCCTCTGACGATCTGTCCGGTCCATTTCTCCAGCCCTTTCCGATCCTCCAGCAGTTCCTCCGCCACTTCCACCAACGGGCATCTCTCGATGGTGGGATGAGTCATGGTATGGGTTGCGATCTCATGTCCCGCATACAGCCCTTCCATCTCTTCAAAAGTCATGCGGGGGCGTTCTCCCACCTGTCCATAGTTCAGATTAAAAGTTCCTTTGATCCCATATTTATTGAAAATATCGATCAGACGTCTGTCCTGTACCTTGCCGTCATCGTAACTCATGGTCAGTGCTTTGGCTTTTCCGCCGGGAAAACAAGTATATACTTTCATCTTAATCCATCCTTTTCTGACATAAATGTCAATATTTGTTCTGTCACAATATTTCTTTGTTCATCTGCTGTTATGGTCGCTGTGCCGTCACCTTTCTGCACGCCGTAATCACCGTACTGGGCATGGTTACCGCCCCAGGTCACATATTCTGTGAACTCCGCCGGCATCAGCGCATGGCTTTCCTTCAGTTTCTCCCGGTTCAGCACTTGATCTTCGCTGCCATATAGGGACAGTACCCGTAAATCCGTTCCGGACAAATCCCTGGTGGAATAGGCTCCCAAAAAGATCAGTCCTTCCAGTTCCTCACTGTGTGTCGCCGCGAAAGATGCCGCCATTGCACCTCCCAACGAATGTCCCGCCAGATACCAGTGTTCATACGCCACGTCCGTTCCGATGGAATCCCGCAGCACTTTCTCCGCTTTATTCACACCGAAGATTGCCAGGTTCCCCGGCATGTGCACCAGATAACAGTCCACACCGTTTTCCGCCAGTTTCTTCAGAAGCGGTGCATAGGCAATGTCCTGCACCTTGGCTCCGGGGTAGAAGATCAACGCGGTATCCTCTCCCGGTCCGTCGTACAGATATCCGGTGGAAGTCTTAACCACCTTCACCGCAGGCGTATCCGACATGGCTCCGTCCCGATCCACCACATGATAATAATCATTGACATACCAGGTACAGCCACCCACCATCGCCAGAAGCAGGACCGTAATAATAATCACAATTCTTTTTTGCCTGTTCATATATGCTTTTTCTACCTCAAAACCACTACACTACGGGCAGAAGAAAAGCCATCACAGGTAACGTAACAATACTTATCACCGTAGAGCAGACCACCATCCCCGCCGCCAGATCCTCATCGTGCCCGAACTGCACGGCGAATACGGAAGTGATTGCCGCACAGGGGCAGGCTTCCAGCAAAAGGGCAACTGCCACTACGATCCCATGCAGCGAAAACAGGTAACACAATCCCAGACAGCAGGCCGGTGTTACCACCATTCGCAGGAACAGCGTCAGCCCGTTCTGCCGGTTGAACAGCTTTTTCCAATCCGTCACCCCTGCAATCAGCATACCGGTGATCAGCATGGAAATGGGGGTATTCATGTTGCCGATATACGATAATGGCGACTGAATGACGGAAGGCACCGGAATACGGCACAGATAGATCACCAGTCCCAATACTACCGCATACAGCACTGGATTCGTCAACACTGCTTTTGCCACCTTTTTGAAGTCTGGTTGACCGCTTACCACCGCATAGCCTATGGTCCATAACAAAATGTTAAACACCGTGACATACACGCTGGCATACATCAGTCCTTCTTCTCCGAAAATAGCCTGGATCAAAGGAAACCCCATATAAGCCGCATTGGAAAACATGGTTCCGAACCGCAGGATCGGCAGATTCCTGCCAATTCCCGGGATCAGCGCCGTGATCAGAAAAGTAATCACGATGCCGACCAGCAAAAAAAGCGTGCTATAGCCCAGTGCCTTCCCCAGATTCCCTACGATCTCCGGGTCAAATTCCATCATGTAAGAATTCAGAACCATGGCGGGTACTACCAGCTGGATCAGCAGATTCGACAATATCTTCTTATTCTCCAGCTGTAAAATCCCTGTCTTCACTACGACAATGCCTGTCAATATCAGAAAAAATAATACAATTACCTGTTTTGCGGTTATCAATGCCAATTCCATCGTTGTCTCTCCAATCTGCTCCTGTCAGGCTAAGATCTCCTCGATCTTGCGTCTCTCTTCCTCACTGAATGAGGTGGCATGTACGATACCGATATTGTCCAGGATCTGGGAAGGTCTGGAGGCGCCGATCAGAACGCTGGTGATATCTCCGTCTCTTAAAATCCAGGACAATGCCATCTGTGCCAGTGTCTGTCCTCTCTGGGCTGCCAGTTCATTCAGAGCACGTACTTTTGTAAGAGTCTCCTCGGATACGGCTGCTTCCTTCAGGAATCTGCCATCGGTACGGATACGGCTGTCCTCAGGGATTCCATGGAGATAGCGATCGGTCAGAAGTCCCTGTGCCAAGGGGCTGAAAGTAATAATGCCGATGCCGTGAGCCGCCGCATAATCTTTCAGACCATCTTTTTCAATGTCTCTTACGAACATGGAATATTTTCTCTGATTGATAATGAACGGTGTTCCCAGCTCCTTAAACAGTTCTGCTGCCGCAATGGTCTGTTCCTTATTGTAATTGGAAATTCCCACATACAATGCCTTACCGGATCTGACGATACCATCCAGTGCCCTCACAGTCTCCTCCAGCGGTGTATTGGGATCTGGTCTGTGATGATAATAAATATCCACGTAATCCAGTCCCATACGTTTCAGGCTCTGATCCAGGCTGGCTACGAGATACTTTTTGCTGCCCCAGTTGCCGTAAGGTCCTGGCCACATATCATAACCGGCTTTCGTGGAGATGACCAGTTCATCCCGGTACACTCCCAGATCTTTTTTCAGGATACGACCGAAATTCTCTTCCGCCGCACCGTATATCGGTCCATAGTTGTTCGCCAGATCGAAATGGGTGATGCCATGGTCAAAAGCGGTATGACACATGTCCAGCATATTGTCGAAATTACCATTGGAGCCGAAATTGTGCCACAATCCCAGAGAGACTGCCGGAAGCAGTAATCCGCTGGCACCACAGCGATTATATTTCATTTCTTCATATCTTTTTTCATCTGCCTGATACATAGAATCCTCCTTGTTTTCCGAAGGAAAATCCGAGTCCTCTGACGAGGAGAGGATTTATACCTCCATCTTATGAT
Organism: Bacteroidaceae bacterium; assembly: GCA_963630275.1. GTDB lineage: Bacteria > Bacillota > Clostridia > Lachnospirales > Lachnospiraceae > Acetatifactor. The sequence continues at coordinate 12,291 of CAVGMD010000010.1, forward strand.
AAAATACCTATTATTGACATTATTATAAGTTTATTTTCATCCTGTTTCTATGCAAATTTTATAGAATAAAGTGCAATATCTTACGAATTAGCTCTTACGTCCCACGATCTTCAGACGGCTGAAGAACAGGTAATACACAATAAATGCGATACTGGTCACCGTCCAGGTCAGCGGATAGCTGAATACAATGGTGAGAATATCATTTTTCAGAGGTACAGCCGTCAGGATCCATACCACACGCAGCACACAGATTCCCAGACAGCAGATGATCATGGGAAGCCAGCTGTCGCCGATACCGCGCAGGGTGCCGGACAAAATTTCAATAGCAATATAGGTAAAATACGTAGGTACCAAAAAATGCAGAATCTGTTCTCCGATCACTACCACCTGTGCATCTGTGGTAAACAGCTGATAACAGATCGATGCGTAATTATAGAGGATCACGGACAACAGTACGGTTGCCCCGGCTGTAATTCCCATACAGGTACGGACGCCCTTGTGTACACGGTCCATTTTCCCCGCACCGTAATTCTGCCCCACAAAGGTGGTAATCGATATGCCAAAGGCATTGACGATCATCCAGAACAGGCTGTCGATCTTGCTGTAGGCTGTCCATGCTGCTACCGTATCCGTTCCCAGTGCATTCACGCTGGACTGGATCAGAATGTTGGACGAAGTATACATCACCGACTGCAATCCCGCCGGAAGTCCGATCCGGATGATTCTGCGAAACATTCTTCCGTCGAAGCGGATCTTTTTCAGTTCCAGGCGATGCATGTCGCGGGTACGCATCAACACCCACAATACCAATACGGCACTGAGTGCCTGTGACAGAATCGTCGCCAGTGCAGCGCCTGCCACGCCCATGCGCAGTCCGATAACGAATGCAATATCCAACACAATATTTGTCAGACAGCTGACGATCAGAAAATACAGCGGTCTCTTGGAATCGCCTACCGCACGCAGAATACCGGAACCCATATTATAGATCAGATTCCCGATAACTCCCAGAAAATAGATTCGGATATAGGTCGTCGCCGGTCCTAAAATATCTTCGGGTGTAGACATCGCACGCAGTGCCCAGGGTGCCGCCGTGATACCCACGATCATCACGCCGACTCCCGCCACCAGGCTGAATGCGATGGAAGTATGTACGGCATAACCTACCATCTCCGCACGCTTTGCGCCATAGTACTGGGAAATAATGACTGTGGCTCCGCTGGAGAGTCCCACGAAAAAGCCCACCAGCAGCTGGATTAGCGTACCGGTGCCGCCACCTACCGCCGACAATGCTTCTTTTCCGACAAAACGCCCTACGATCACCGCGTCTGCCGCGTTATATAATTGTTGAAAAAAGGTGCCGAATAAAATCGGGAAAAAGAACAGGAGCAGCTGTTGCCAGATGACTCCCGTTACGATCTTGTTCTCTTTTTGAATGTTCTCTTCCATGTTTTATCTGTATCCTCTGTAATTCTGTACTACTACGATGATAGTATCATTTCCACAGAACCTTTTCAAGAGGGCAATCTTATCCACAGTTCGGGGCAGGAAAAACCCCGGGTGGTGGAAGCACCCGGGGTCTTTGTCTGCACCCGGATGAGTCGCAGCATCCGGGCACAGCACTCTGTATATACCAAATTGAGGGATTAGATAAAAGCTAAGTTAAAACTACTCGACGTCCTGCAATGCTGCAAAATCTTCTTCGCCGGTACGAACCTTTACTACCTTGTCTACGTTGTATACAAAGATCTTGCCATCGCCGATATGTCCGGTGTACAGAGCCTTCTTGGCAGCATCGATAACTGCGCTTACAGGAATCTTGCTGACGATAACTTCTACCTTAACCTTAGGTAGAAGGGTCGCATCCATCTCAACTCCACGATACATCTCGCCGACACCCTTCTGGATACCACAACCCATAACCTGTGTCATGGTCATACCGGTTACACCCAGGTCGTTCAATGCCTTCTTCAAAGCCTCGAACCGGGCAAGTTTTGCAATAACAACTACTTTGTAGATACCGGTTGCGGGAACTACTGCCGGAGCAGTCTCTACTTTCACTGCTGCGTCCTTCATGGTTGCGGACGCTGCGTCATAATCACTTACGCCAAGGCTGGTGTTCTCATTTACCTCCATGGTCATAGTGTTGGAAATATCCATAATGCTGAAGCCTGCATATGCGGAAGGAAGACCATGCTCGCAGGAATCCAGACCAACGATCTCTTCTTCCTCAGATACACGTAAGCCTACAGTAGCCTTGATAATCAGGAAAGCAATGGTAATGGTTACTGCCGTCCATGCTGCTACACTTGCGAAACCTAACAGCTGTAAACCAAGCTGCTTGAATCCACCACCATAGAACAGACCTACAACACTGTCGTTACCGGGTGCGGAAGTGGTTGCGAACAGACCGGTTGCAATGGTACCCCAGATACCGTTCAGGCAATGTACTGCAACTGCACCTACGGGATCATCAATATGTAACTTGTAATCCAGAAGCCATACGCCAAATACTACCAGAAGTCCTGCTACAGCACCGATTACGATAGCACCGAAACAGTCGGTTACATCGCAGGGAGCAGTAATTGCTACCAAACCTGCCAGAGATGCATTCAGACACATGGATACATCGGGCTTGCCATATTTGATCCAGGTAAATACCATACATACTACAGTTGCGATTGCGGGAGCTACTGTTGTGGTAAGGAATACGGAACCTAACTGCTCTACAGAAGTACAAGCGGCGCCGTTGAATCCATACCAGCCAAGCCACAGGATGAATACACCAAGACATCCGATTGGAAGGTTATGTCCGGGGAATGCATTTACTTTTACGATCTTACCACTCTTATCCTTATCGAACTTACCGATACGGGGTCCTAACAGTTTTGCACCGATCAGTGCGGAAATACCACCTACCATGTGAATCGCACAGGATCCTGCGAAATCATGGAAACCAAGCTGTGCCAGCCAGCCGCCGCCCCAGATCCAGTGAGCTTCGATAGGATAGATCAATGCGGAGATCACTCCGGAGTAAATACAGTAGGATAAGAATTTGGTTCTCTCTGCCATGGCACCGGATACGATGGTAGCGGTGGTAGCACAGAACACCAGGTTAAATACGAAATTGGAATAATCAAAATTTTCGTATGCGGTGAAGATATCCAGACCAGGCTTACCGATCAGGCCTACCATGTCTTCACCTAGTAACAAGCCAAAACCAATCAGAATAAATACTACGGTACCGATACAGAAATCCATCAGATTCTTCATCAGGATATTACCGGCATTCTTGGCTCTGGTAAAGCCCGTTTCCACCATTGCGAATCCTGCCTGCATCCAGAACACCAGGGCCGCACCGATCAGAAACCAGACTGCAAATAACTGACCGTCTACTGCGCTTAAGATTTCTTCTGTCATAACATTTTCCTCCTCGTTTGCAAAAATAAATGCGATACTATGAGCCCTCCCTCGAAGCCCCATCGCATCGCATTTTATCGCTATAACAAAATAGGCACTACAGATATCTTCTGTAGCGCCTTTGCTATGGTGAGAGTATAGCACCGTGGTTTTAGAGTGTCAACCGGTTTTTTATAATTTTTTTATATTTTTTCCAGATCCATCATAAGCCGTTCGTATGTCGTTCCATCCCACATGACCCGATCCAGCCTGTGGAACCCCAGTTTTTCCGCCAGTCGCAGTGACACCTCATTCTCCGGCATTACTAACATCTGCACCCGTTCAAATCCCAGTTCTTCTTTACCGTATTTTAATAATGCCTCACACACCTCCGTGGCATATCCCTGCCGCTGCCACGGGACACCGACGACGAATCCCAGTTCCGGATCTTCGTACCCCTCGCGGTTCGAGAATCCGGCTCTGCCAATCACCTGCCCGGTAGCTTTGTCACAGATTGTCCATACTCCGTAATTATAAAAATAGTACATATTCTCCGTATAATCCTGAAGATAAGCTTCCTCCTGTTCCCGCTCCGGGTACAGCCCTTCTGTATACTGCGTCACAGAAGGCTCCGCATAGATCTCATAGAGGCCATCCAGATCTTCCGCGCTGGTCTCCCTGACCAGACAGCGGTCTGTAGCCAGAATATCCCACGGAATCCCCACATATCTGCGGTAGACCTTCTCCAGATAATCCCTGTCCAGTTCCTCCATGTTTTCACAGGCATACCGGACACCGGAAAAATCCTGATCTCTGTTGTCTTGGTGGAACCACGCCAGCACCGGACTGCCCTGACGGACCAGTTCCTGTGCCCGTTTCCCCTGATCGGTAATCCAGAGTATGCCTCCTCTATCTGTTTGAAGATCTTGTTGCATGTTATCCGATAGAACAATATCATTTTTTGTGAACCTTGGAATTGTCTTTGGATAAACTTTTGTATTAAACAGGATCTGCTGTAAAAAATACATCCGCAATAATTCTCCTCTTTACCTTTCACTGAGATAATGGTTATAATGTAACTATTCAGAAAAAGGTAACTCTGAATAGTTACCATACATTATACACAAGGTTCTGACAGAAAGGAAACTATTATGGCAAAAAATCCTATTGTTACTATTACCATGAAAGACGGCAGTGTGATCAAATGTGAACTTTATCCTGAAGTTGCACCCGAATCCGTCAACAATTTCATCAGTCTGATCAACAAGCATTTTTATGATGGCCTGATCTTCCACCGTGTCATCCGCGGTTTCATGATTCAGGGCGGATGCCCCGACGGCACCGGCATGGGAGGTCCCGGCTACAGCATCAAGGGCGAATTCGCTGCCAACGGCGTGACCAACGATCTGAAGCATACCGAAGGTGTTCTTTCCATGGCAAGAGCCATGCATCCCGATTCCGCAGGAAGCCAGTTCTTCATCATGCACAAGACCAGTCCTCATCTGGATGGCTCCTATGCTGCTTTCGGTAAAGTTATCGAGGGTATGGATGTGGTAAATAAAATTGCTGAAACCCGCACCGATTACAGCGATCGCCCTCTGGAGGATCAGATCATGGAAAGTGTTACCGTTGATACCTTTGCCGAAACCTATCCCGAGCCCCAAAAACTGGACAGATAAAAAGAGTTGTTCATAGTTTGTTTACAATTTTTTCAAGGAATCTTCAATTCCTAAACACGTTTTGGACATTTCTGTTTCATATACTATAACCATAGAAACAAACAAAACAACAACTTAAGCAGACAACAGTTTCTTGTTTAAAAACTTTTTCATAATAAATGCCAAGGATTAGAATCCTTGGCATCCTCCCTTTCTAGGAGAATTTTTATAACTGTTTATAGCACTCTGAGCAATTACAATATGTCTTTCAGAACCGGATAGATTCTTTCTGCCATTCTCATAAATCCCAATGTGTTTGGGTGTGTTCCGTCTACAGTGCACTCTTCCCGTCCTTTATCCCCGAACAGTTCGAATCCATCTATAAACCATACCTTATTATCTCCATTCTTTTTTGCCTGCTCATAAGTGGCATATACAATTTCCTTACGTCTGAGACTATCCTCCGGATTATTATCCGTATCCGGTCTGCTCATAAAAACAACAGGAAGATCCGGATGTGCTTCTCGAATTTTATGAAAGAATGGAGCATGTGTTTCCTTAAGATGCTCCGGACTGGGTGAATTGTGGTCATAATCCATGACAAATACACTCATGTCCTGAAACGTTGACAGATATTGTGCGAATCCAATTTCCCCCCTGGCTTTACCGGAAAATCCCATATTCCTATAATCTGCATCCAGCCAGCGGCTGACCATACTGGTATATGCATTACCCGGTCGTGTGGCGCACCCGCCTTCCGTAATGGAAGAGCCGTAAAATACGATAGGCTTGGACACAGTATATTCCGGAGCTTCCCAAAGCTTAGCCTCATCTTCCACTCCAATCCTCATAGCAAGCAGATGATCATTCCTCGGAAGATTAATCGTAACTATCTGTTTCTCCCCGGATAATACAAAAGTTTTCTCCGTGGTAACTTCCTGCTGTATATGTTCATTTGGGGCAATATAGCCTAGATAAGCAGATGATTTACCGCTCCCCAGATAAATATCAGCTCCCGCTGAGCCGGAAAGCGGAATATTGATATCTTCCTTTGCTTCTGCCAATGTCATTTTGATATAAATACTCCTGGCATTGGTCATAAAGCGAACTCTTCCACCGGCAGACCTGCGTCCCAGGTATTCGTACTGGGGAAATTCCTCCAGAATATGCTCCGGAAGCTTCCAAAACTGCCTTTTATCACTATCAGCTACCGCAAGACCATAAATTCTGAATGGCTTTTGTGTAATATCATAAGTTTTCATAACAATCTCCATTCTGCAGGCGTTTTGATATTATGAGATGCCTGCCTGACACATTTCCCGGTATTTTCCGGGCGTAACCTTTTCATATTTTTTAAAAACCCGGATAAAGGAATTACTGTTGGTGAATCCACATTTTCTGCCAACTTCATCCACACTGATATCCTCAGTCCGCAAAAGTTCTTTAGCCTTCTCCACTCTAAGCAGATTCAGATCATATAGAATATTCTGTCCGGTATTTTCCTTGTAGACTTGAGATAAATAAGAAACCGATTTACCCATTGCATCACACAAAAGTTCAATGGTAAGATTACTCTCCGAATAATGTTCTTCAATATATTCTCTGACCTGCTGCACCAGACCGTCGTTTTTGTTTTCTCTGGCATTTTCCCTGACTCTTTCACGAATATCGTCAAAGAATAATATTCCTTCTACCCCAAGCTGTCTGGCACTCTGCATTACAAATTTTGCCTGTCCATACTGCTTATTGATGCCATCCATCTCACCGGTCAGCGAACTAACTGCTATAATTTCCACTTTTGCATACTGCTTCGCATTATCTGATATTTCAATCAGGGCTTTCCGGCATTCCTCCAGCATCCTGTCTTTTTTTATGAGGCACACAATGATGTCCTGGTACAGGAAGCTGCAGCCATACAGAAGCTCTTTCCCGGACATACCGATTCCGCAAGGTTTTAGCAGCTCCATTTCGCTTTCTACATTCTGCGAAAAAATATCCCCTCCTGAGGCGAGTACGACCACACATGGTTCATACAGATATTCCAAACGCATCTTCTCCAGAAGCTCCCGGTTGCTTTCATCCACTGCAAACTTTCCCTTCATAATTTCGCCTAGATAGGATAATTTCATCACGTTCATTCTAATTTTAAACTGCTTCTCATCTTCCTTCTGTTTACTGACAATTTCATCAAATTTATCCTTAATATAGATATATCCGGAACCATTCACAATCTCCTCCTGACTCTGTGCAGTGACATACTGCATCAGTTCCCGGAAAGGATCAATATTCGTCTTGAAGAATGTCAGACAGCTAGCCACAAAGACAAGAATCACTACGGTAAAGCAAAGCGCAAGCACAGTCAGCGCCTTGCTCTCAAAAAATTTGCTGCCGGTATCCGCAATATAGGCCGTATAAACCCAGCCTGTTGTGTCCGAAATTACAGTTACCTTACGCCGTAAGTTTTCATCTCCTACATTACCGGATTGTGCAACGCGTTCACCTGTTTCGTCCTCTATCACCACTACTGCGAAACGGCTTCCCCTAAAGTTATCCATCAGGCTTTGTAGGTAGGATGACTTATATTTCACAACAATTGTCACATCATTGTTTTCAGCCTGTCTCTCCCAGCTGTGCAGGATATATAGATTTTTACTTCCGGAACTGTTCTCCCAAAGGCAACGGTCTTTATAATAATTACCCTCCAGCGCTTCCTTCCACTCTTCATAAGACATACGGACATCACCGTAAATATCGTAAAACAACTCGGAATCCGCTACCGTATTAGAGGATATGATCTTATCGCAGTTCTCCAGATGAATATAAATATCGTCAATAAAGGAATGTTGCAATTTATAGGACGCAAGGATTCTTCGAACCAGTTCATTCTGATAGGGAATGTTCTCCGCTGACACTGTGTTGTTACAGCGTTTCCGGATATTTTCCTCAAGAACCATTCCATCCAGCATAGAAGAAACCGACGTCACATCACTGTCACAGGAAAATGCCAAAACGCTTAAGGCATTCTGATACGTCTCATTCTCCTGTAATCTTGCGGATTCTCTCACCGCTCTGGTTGCCAGAAGCCAACACAGAATCTGAATCAGAAAAACAATCAGAAAGACTAACAGCCACCTGCGGATTCCCTTATCACCCAGTCTTTTTTTCAGAATTTCTTCGCGTTTTTGCATCATCTCACCTACATTGTCTGCATCACAATTATTCCTTCAGAGACCCGATCATGATTCCACCTTCAAAATGCTTCTGCAAGAAAGGATACAGACACAGGATGGGGAGTGTAGAAACCACCATCATGGCTGCCTTTACTGTCTCCTGCAGTGAATCATAGTTGTTATAATTCTGAACAAGCCGCAGCAGTGTTGTGGAGCCGTCCTCAAACATTCTTCTGAGGACAAGCTGCAACGGTGCCTTATTGGCATCACGCAGATACACAGATGCGGAGAACCAGCTGTTCCAATGGGAAACTGCATAATACAGAAGCATAACCATCATTCCTGGTTTCGCCAGAGGAATATAGATTTTGGTCAGGATAGTCAGATGACCACCGCCATCCATTGTTACCGATTCTGCCAGACTGTCCGGTATCGTAGAAAAATAGGATCTCAATAGGATCAAATTATATGTATTTAAGGCTGAAGGCAGAATCAATGCCCATATTGAATTATACAATCCGTAAGAACGAATCGCAAGGTATGTAGGCACAAGTCCGCCTGAAAAATACATGGTAATGATAATCATGATATTGATTGCTTTTTTCCATAATACGTTCTTTCTTGTGAGAAAGTATGCTCCCAGTGATGTTAGCGTAAGATTAAAGAGTAATCCTACCGCTTCAATCAGGAGCGTATTTCGATATCCGGACCAAATTTCCTGGGAACCCAGTACAATCTCATATGCTTTCCAGCTAAATCCGGCCGGACGCACCATAATCCCTCTTTGTTTCACAAATTGTAAAGAATCACTGAGTGATACAAATATCTCATATAACAGCGGATACACCATGATGATTCCCACCATAATCAATACAATGGCCATCAAAATATCCGGTATCCAGCTTATCAGCTTCACCTTTTTCTTCATTTTCAACCTTCCTTATCTTCCCTTAGAACAGACTTGTCTCTGACAGTTTGCGGCTTATTCTGTTAGCGATAATCACCAAAATGAAGTTAATCACTGAGTTGAACAGATTGACCGCTGTGGAATAACTATAGTCAAAATCCAACAGACCTTTTCGATATACATAGGTTGAAATTACATCTGCTGTTTCATAAACAGTGGAATTATACATTAGCAGTATCTTTTCGTATCCTACATTCATCGTCTTACCAACCTGCATGATCAAAAGCAGGATAATAGTGGGACGAATAGTTGGGAATGTAATATGAACCAGCTTTTTCCACCTTCCAGCACCGTCAATCTCTGCTGCCTCATACAGCTGATGATCTACACCGGCAATCGCAGCCAGATATATGATACTGTTCCATCCAACTGTCTGCCAGATATCACTGCCAACATATATAGTACGAAAAGCTTCCGGTATCTGCAGCCAGGAATTTGTGCAATGGATTCCTATCAGTTCCATCAGTTGGTTAAATAATCCATCGCTCAGACAGAATTGTCTTACCATACCGCATACCACTACAAGAGATATGAAATGAGGCATATAGCTGATCGTCTGAACCGTTCTTTTTAACTTTTTGAATCGTATCTCATTTAATACCAGTGCCAGAATTACAGGCATCGGGAAGCTGAAAATAATAGACAGCAGACTGATAATCAGTGTATTTTTTAAAATCCTTGAAAAGAAGGGATTCGTGAAAAATTCAATAAAGTGTGCAAGACCATGGTTGTCCGCCAAGGGGCTTGCCCACATTCCCAGCATTGGCTTGAAATCTTTAAATGCAATCTGGATTCCAAGCATGGGAACATACGAAAATAAAATATAATATAACAGAACAGGCAATATCATCAGATACAAAAATTTATTCCGCCTGAAATCTCTTGCCACAGTCTGCTTCCAGTTGCTTTGATTTTGTATTTTTGCTTCTATTAGCGTACTCATTCCGGCTCCTTTCTGGCTAAGCCGGCAAATGAAGGAACTCACTTGCCGGCTCAGAAATTCTTATAACTTACTTCAGACTTTCTATTTTTGCAAGGTAAGCATCATAAGCTTCCTGCTTTGCAGTAAGCACATCTTCAATTCCCATCTGTTTCACGGAGTCTACAAAAGAATCCCACGTAGTGTTGATATCTTCGGAGCCGATGACATATTTCAGGATTTTTTCCTGGCAAAGATCATCAATATCTCCCCACTTCTTAGAGATCACATCCTGCTGTTCCTTGGTATAAGGTACAGTAGGTAGTACATACTCATCCATATGGGCTGTCCATACATTGATCCATTCCTTGGTGGAATCCTGATATCCCAGATCAAGATCAAGTGATACTCCGGCTCTGTTCTGAACCCATGCAACTTCATTTCGAGCGCTATTAGAAGAAGGAGTTTCTTCGTTGTGCATGATCAGATCTGTCAGCTCTACTTTGCCATCCTTCACTTCATAGGTAACGCCTTCCACACCATAGTTCATGGTCATCATACCTTCCTCTGAAAATGCCCAGTCCAGATAACGGCAGGCAGCTTCTACATTGGAACAGGTGGTGCTGACCGCATAACCGAAACCACCATCAAACTTTTGAATAGACTGCTGGGACATCCGAGGTTCATCCCCTTTATTCATTACCAGAGAAGCCAAAGCCACAACCGAATACTCAGTTCCTTCATTGGCAGTCACACAGTTCTCAATGTTATTGACCTGCTGTATGCTGACACCTGCTTCACCATTAGAAAACTTCGCCTGAACGGTGGATTTATCTACACTGGCGAAATCAGGATCCAGCAGACCTTCTTTATACCAGTCAGCCATAGTTTGAATAAACTGCTTGTATTCATCTGTCAGCGGTCCGAACTGTACCTTACCGTCAATAATATATTCCTGATAAGTGGTCATCCACGCTGAACTGATAGGATTCGATGCCCCCTGTAGGAACAACCAACGGGATTCAAATGTCAGAGGTGCTTTACAATTGTATTTTTCCTTGAACGCTACCAGCACATCATGCAGTTCATCTACAGTTGTCGGCTCTTCCAAATTCAGAGCATCCAGCCAGTCCTTACGGATTACCAATCCCATATTAACAATAGGATCCTGCTTCACAAACGGAGCAAAAGTCAGGCTTCCGTCGTTGTTCAGTACCTGTGCTGCTACATCCGGATTTTCATCCAGCCAGTTCATCAAGTTAGGCAGATACTCGGAATACTGCATCAGATCCACAACATATCCATCATCAATGGCAGCACTGGCGCCACCGGTGTATGCCGTCCAAGGAGCCACTACGATGTCAGGCAATTCTCCGCCCGCCAGCATCAGAAGGAATCCGTCTGACATAGTTGTCGCATTTGCCGCACCACCGACATCCTTCAGCGTTACTCCTGTCTTGTCTCTGATTACTTTGTAATAGTATAAATCCTTTGCCCATTCCGGATGCTGACTATCATCATAGAAATCAGTTCCACCGTCAACACTTCCATTAATGGTCAGCGTAACTGCGTCCATCGGATAGCTATAGCTGTCATTCTGTGCCTCTCCATCTGAGTTTTGTCCTGCCTCTGTGGAAATAGCGCCCTGAGAGTTACTGTCCGCTGCATTTTCATTATTTTCTGTACTACTGCCGCATGCTGCCAGGGATAATACCATGGCGCCGGCTAAAAAGGTAGATAAAATTCTCTTTCTCAAAATATTTCCTCCTTTTATTTCTTCTCACTGATTTATTGATTTCGTCTCACTCGAATTGGCCAATTCTTTTTGTAAGTTTTCTGTACAAGCTCATTATAGGAAGGTTTTTACAAGAATCTCAATCTACAATTTTTATGTTTTATGTGCATTTTCTACTTTCAATTGGCATTTTTCACATTATATATCTATTTTTTACTGTTTTTGCCTCTTTGCATTCGTCATATTTTCTATTTTTACAATATTTAGCGGCATTTATTTGTTACATTTTCTCGCAATTAAAATAAAAAAAGGAGGCAGGCATGTCAACATGTCTGTCTCCTTTGTAGGTCTATCAGTGCTTTTTTTAGAATTATTGCAGTTATTAAGAATAGCTACAGATTATTCAGCCTTGCCAACAGATCCGAACAGTTCCATCTTCTCCTTAACAGTAGCCTTGATAGCTTCTGCACCGGGAGCTAAGAGCTTACGAGGGTCAAAGCCCTTGCCTTCCAGATCCTTACCAGCCTCGATGTACTTACGGGTAGCATCAGCAAATGCCAGCTGGCACTCGGTGTTAACGTTGATCTTAGATACGCCCAGGTCGATTGCTTTCTTGATCTGATCTGCGGGGATTCCGGTACCACCATGCAGAACCAGAGGAAGCTCACCGGTCAGCTCCTGTACAGCTGCCAGGGTCTCGAAACTTAAGCCCTTCCAGTTAGCGGGGTATTTACCATGGATGTTACCGATACCTGCTGCCAGGAAATCAACACCCAGATCAGCGATAGACTTGCACTCCTTAGGATCAGCGCATTCGCCCATACCGATAACACCGTCTTCTTCACCACCGATGGAACCAACTTCTGCCTCGATGGAAAGCCCCTTGCCATGAGCAGCCTTAACCAGCTCAGTGGTCTTCTCTACGTTCTCAGCGATAGGATAATGAGAACCATCGAACATGATGGAAGAGAAACCAGCTTCAATACACTTATAGCAGCCTTCAAAAGAGCCATGATCCAGATGCAGAGCAACGGGAACATCAATGTCCAGATCCTTTAACAGTCCGTTTACCATACCAACGACTACATCATAACCGCCCATGTATTTGCCGGCACCCTCGGATACACCCAGGATAACGGGGGAACGAAGTTCCTTAGCGGTGAGCAGGATGGACTTGGTCCATTCCAGGTTGTTGATGTTGAACTGACCTACTGCATAGTGGCCTGCTTTTGCTTTTTTGAGCATTTCTGTTGCGGATACTAACATTTTAATACCTCCATTTTATATACTCACTATTGTTACGATATACGAAATGTTATACATTCGTGTAACTATTCAGAACCTCATTCGTAAAAACACGAAAAGCACATTTCGAATATTTGCTTTGTGACTATCCAAACTATATCACATCTTTTTCAAAAAGGGAACAGCTTATTGTTAAATTTTTACCAAATTTTAAGGTTTCGTTCTAATTTACACGGATATCTATACCTCTGCAGATATTTTCGATCACTACCTTCGTGTGGGTTCCACCGTATTCGCCGTCCAGTGTCCAGGGCAGCGGTTCCGTGGATGTGATCTCCAGTTTTGAAGTCCGGAAACAGTACATGACATCCGTATCAATGTCGCGGTTCAACAGGGATACCATGACATTGTTCAGCTCTATGGGGTTCTTCGGGTGCTTGATCAATGTCACTTCAAATACACCGTCATCCAGCTTGACATTTTTGCCGGTGATCCGCTTGAATCCACCTACGGACACGGAGTTCGTCACCATACCGAAGATAAAATCATCCGCTATCGTCTTGTCCTCATAATTGATCCTCATGGGATAAGAACGGATCGCAGGCAGACGCTTCATGCCTTCCAGCAGATATGCCATGTGTCCCAACACATTTTTCATATCCTGTCCGGTCTCATAGGAGACATCCGTGAACAATCCAAACGCTGCAATATAGACGAATACATCCTCGTTAAAGGCTCCCACATCACAGGCGAAATTATTCCCGTTTACAATACTTTCCGCTGCGCGCACCATATTTTTCGGTAATCCCAGACTTCCCCCGAAGTCGTTAGTGCTTCCTGCCGGGATATAACCGATGGGCGTGCGGAATCCACTGCGGATCATGCCGGTGACCACTTCATCCAGGGTGCCGTCGCCACCGCTGCAGACTACAATATCGTAGTCCTTGTCACGTGTCCTGGTCTTCTCCATGGCATCTTCGCTCTTCTGCGTGGGATAGATTGTGATCTCATAACCGCCCTTAGTGAATACATCCAGGATATCCGCAAGCTTGTTGCGGATCTGTGCCTTTCCTGCTTTTGGATTGTAGATAAATAACATCTTCTTCATAAATGCTACCCTCAAAATATAACAAACGGGACTAACAGAATTCTCCATCAGCCCCGCCTCTCGTCGTGTTCGTCCTTAAGCCACCTGACCGCTTAAAAACTTCTCAATGTTGTCCACAGCGGTCTGCTCATCTGCACCCTCTGCAGCTACCGTAAGCTCTTCGCCTGCGCGAAGTCCCAGGCTCATCATGCCCATGATGCTCTTGGCATTGATCCGCTTATCGTCTACCTCAATGTAAATGTTGCTTTCGTACTTGCTGGCTTCCTGTACTAACAGTGCCACCGGTCTTGCGTCCAGACCGTCTTCCAGTCTGACCGTAATGCTCCTTTTTGTCATAATTTTCCTCCTCTTTTACGTCCTGATTCTATCTGCTAGTTCACTGAGTTTGCGTAATCTGTGGTTCACACCGGACTTTCCCACGGGCGGATCCAGGTATTCTCCCAGTTCCTTCAGCGGAGCATCCGGATTCTCCAGTCTGACTTCCGCCATCTGGCTTAAAGGTTCCGGCAGATTCTCCAGTCCGTAGTGATCCCGGATATAAATAATATCCTCTATCTGCCTCGTCGCCGCATTTACGGTCTTCGTAATATTGGCGGTCTCACAGTTCACCCGGCGATTTACGGAATTGCGCATTTCCTTTACAATTCTTAAATTCTCCAGCTTCATTAAGGCAATCGGTGCCTCACATACATTCAGAAGGTCCACAATACCGGATCCTTCCTTCAGATAGACAACGTAATACTTCTTCCGAAGCACGATCTTAGCTTCTATATCAAATCCCTGTATCACACTCTGTAGTTGTCTGGCTTTATCCTCATCGGTGCATACAAATTCCAGGTGATAACTCTTCTGCGGGTCGCTCATAGAACCAATGCAGAGAAAAGCTCCTCTTAAAAATGCTCTTTGACAGCAGGAATTTTTAATCAGCAGGGGACTTATAGGCTCCGACAGATCACCGATCTTGTCAATCACACTGCGCATTTGTTCCTCGCTGATTTTAACATCAGTATCTATATTATATGTTTTTTTCAATAATGTAAAGCCTTTTCTGACAACCGCCTCGTTTTCCGTCTGGAAACCGATCATGAAATCTCCCTCTGCAGAGCGTCCGTATTGACCGCTGAAGTGCATGATCGCTGCAAGCTCTGCGATCTGACAATGTCTTGCCGGGCTGATTCTCTTCGCCAGTTCTTCCTTTACCTCACTCGAAAATGACATGTTAGATTCCTTCTCTGGGCACATCACGATGGTACAATTTGATACCGTAATGACCTTCTGCCTTCATACGTTCATACAACTTGTTCGCCAAAGTAACACTCCGGTGTTTGCCGCCGGTACAGCCGATGGCGATCACCAGCCGGTATTTTCCCTCTTTGACATAGTTCGGGATCAGGAACTGAATCATGTCCGTCAGCTTGTCCAGGAAAATTCCGGTCTCCGGGAAGCTGCACACATAATCCTGTACTTCTTTGTCATTACCGGTCTTCGGCTTCAGATCTTCTATATAGTAAGGATTCGGCAGGAATCTTACATCAAATACCAGATCCGCATCCGCGGGGATTCCGTGCTTGAATCCGAAGGACATGACCGTTACCATAAGACTATTATATTCTTCGTTCCGGACAAAAATACGATCTAATTCTTCCTTCAGTTCTCTGACCAACAGGTTGGAGGTATCGATCACATAATCCGAATTTTTCCGGATCGTCTCTAAGATCTTGCGTTCCTTATGAATGCCGTCCTCCACTCTGCCATCTGCGGCAAGAGGGTGCACACGCCTGGTCTCCTTATACCGTTTTATCAGAGCAGCATCATCGGAATCCATAAACAATATCTCGAATTTGTAGCCTTTTTCCTTTAATTGTTCCAAAATACGGGTAGCATCCGTGAAATTCTGGTCCGCACGGACATCCAGTCCCAGTGCCACCTTACTGATCTCACTGCCGGGCATGGCGATCAGTTCCACGAACTTTTCCACCAGAGATACCGGCAGATTATCCACGCAGTAAAATCCGGCATCTTCCAAAAGCTTTAATGCCGTTCTTTTTCCGCCACCACTCATACCTGTTACTACTACAAATCTCATATGCACCTCTCGCCTGTAAATGATTATTCTGTCATGTGTCAATTATAAGAACTTGATCTCCGGCTCCAGATCCACGTGGAAGCGCTCTTTCACCCTTCTCTGTACTTCCCAGATCACATCTTTTACATCTTCCGCGGTAGCATTGCCAGTATTGATGATAAAACCGCAATGCTTCTCCGACACTTTGGCTCCTCCCACGGAATATCCGCGAAGCCCAGCTTCCATGATCAGCTGTCCGGCAAAATGTCCCTCGGGGCGTTTGAAAGTACTGCCGGCGCTGGGATATTCCAGCGGCTGCTTCTCTCTTCGGCGAATCGCCAGTTCTTCCATTTTCGCTGCGATTTCCTGCGGATCCCCGGGTTGCAGCCGGAAAGTTACCTTCGTGACGACAAAGGGCTGATTCTGAATGACGCTGGTACGATAACCGTACTCCATGGTACTGTTATCCAGTTCCATGATCTCCCCATTACGATTGACTACCGTCACAGTAGTCACTACCTGACTCATCTCTCCGCCGTAGGCTCCGGCATTCATCACGGCTCCACCACCGACAGTGCCAGGGATTCCCGCTGCGAATTCCAGTCCGGTCAGACCGTTCTCTTTTGCGGTCTTCGCCACCTGGCTCATCAGGGCTCCCGCCTCTGCCTCCAGGCATGTGCCCTTCACTTCGATCCGGCTCATGTATTTTCCGATCACCAGAACGATACCCCGGTAGCCGCCATCGTCTACTAACAGATTGCTTCCGTTGCCGATCACCGTATAGGGAATATCTACCAGGCGCAGATATTTCTGTATTCTGCAGAGCTGATCCTCATTCTCCAGATAGATCAGGCAATCCGCCGGTCCGCCGATGCGGAAGGTGGTATGCAATTTCATGGGTTCCTGGAACAGGATCCTCTCTGCCGGTACGATTTCTTTTAATGCTTCTATCACTGCTGCACTTATCATGTATATTAGGTCGCTCTTTCTTTTTATTATATTTATTCCAAACAGGCCTACTTTAATACCAGTGCTGCTGCGCCGTAGATTCCGGCATCATTGCCCAACGTTGCCAGGGCGAATTTTGCCTGCTTGCAGGGACCGAAAGCACATCTCTTATAAGAAGGCTCTATATATTTAAATAAAATATCTCCGGCCTTGGATACACCGCCGCCGATAACGAAGATCTCAGGATCCACCACACTGGATACTGCCGCAAGTCCCTTGCCCAGGTATTCACCAAACTGTTCTGCGATCTCAATAGCTACTTTGTCCCCTGCCTTCACTGCATCAAATACTGTCTTTGCTGAGATCTCGCCGTCACGCAGTACGCTGGGGGTATCGTCCTTCGCCAGACGTCTGTTCGCCAGGTGGGTAATTCCGGTAGCGGATGCATACTGTTCCAGGCAGCCCTTGTTCTTGCAGCCGCAGGTCTCTGTCTCATTGTCTTCAATGTGAATATGTCCGATCTCACCGCCGGCACCGTTGGTACCGGTCAGGATCCTGCCGTTGATGATAATGCCACCGCCGACACCGGTTCCCAGTGTAACGGCTACCAGGTTGGAATAGCCTCTGCCGCCGCCCTGCCACATTTCGCCCAGAGCTGCCACGTTGGCATCGTTGCCTGCCTTCACGGTAACGGGCAGATCCAGTTCTTTTTTCAGAGTAGCAGCCAGGTCAAAAGCACCCCAGCCGATATTTACCGCGCCGTTGACCATGTAGCCATCGGCATTTACCGCACCGGGGGCACCGATTCCCACACCGACCAGTTCTGTCGCGGTAATATTTTTTTCCTGCATTTTATTTTTGATGGATGCTGCGATATCCGGCAGTACTTTTTCTCCGCCGTTGTCCTTGACCGTAGGGATTTCCCATTTGTCCAGCACCTGTCCTTCGTCATTGAAAAGTCCTAATTTAACTGTGGTTCCTCCCACATCTACTCCAAATGCATACTTACTCATCGTCCTCGTCCTCCTCACGTCTTTTTGCCAGAGAGTTCTGTACACGGGTGTACAGCTCCTTTGCCGCATTGTAACCCATCTTCTTCTGACGATGGTTAACTGCTGCGGTCTCACAGATGACCGCCAGATTACGTCCGGGACGGATCGGAATGTTATGACATACTACCTTGTTCCCCAGGTATTCGGTGTAGTTCTCTTCCAGTCCCAGTCTGTCGTACTCTTTATCTTTATCCCAGTCTTCCAGACGGATGACCAGATCGATCGTCTGCGTATCTTTTACGGAGGATGCACCGAACAGTGCCTTGACATCCACGATACCGATACCTCTCAGTTCGATAAAATGCTTGGTGATATCCGGTGCGGAACCTACCAGGGTGTCATCACTTACTTTGCGGAGTTCTACCACATCATCGGTTACCAGACGATGTCCTCTCTTGATCAACTCCAGCGCCGCCTCGGACTTACCGATACCGCTCTCACCTGTGATCAGAACACCTTCACCGTAGACATCCACCAGTACACCGTGTACGGAGATGCAGGGAGCCAGCTTGACATTTAACCAGCGGATGATCTCCGACATAAAAGCGGATGTGGATTTCTTCGTAGATAATAAAGGTACCTGATGTTTGATCGCAGTCTCCAGGAAAATAGGATCCGGCTTCAGGTCACGGCTGAACACGATACAGGGAATATCATAAGACATCAGCTTGTCATACGCTTCCTTACGGGTCTCATCCGTCATGCCTTCCATATAAGTATATTCCACAAATCCGATGATCTGCAGTCTGGTTGCATCAAAATGCTCAAAATATCCGGCTAACTGCAGTGCCGGACGGTTGATATCCGGCTGTGTGATTTTCACATGCTTCACATCAATCTCCGGTGTGAGATTTTCCAGTTTCATTTTTTCAATAACACGGGTCAAACTTACACTTGCCATACTAATCTCCATACCTTTCCGCGAAAAACCCACCCCAACATTCTCTTTTGCAGATTCCCGCCTTATAATCATCTTTTAGTGTACCACAGGTTGTCTTGTCTGTGAAGCGAAAAAGGCTACAATCTCCTGTGCCGTGCGCTCGTTCATTTCAGGAATTTCCATAAGTTCTTCCACTGTTGCCTGTCGGATCTCCTCTAAGGACTTGAAGTGCCGCATCAGGGCTTTTCGTCTGGCGGGACCTACGCCCGGAATATCGTCCAGTACGGATTTCACCTGGGTCTTGCTGCGCAGAGACCTGTGATATTCAATGGCAAAGCGATGGGCTTCGTCCTGGATTCGGGTAATCAGCTTGAATCCTTCCGAATGGGTATCGATGGGAAGCTCGATATTATGATAATACAGCCCTCTGGTACGGTGGTTGTCATCCTTGACCATACCACAGACCGGAATGTCGATCCCCAGTTCTTCCAACACGGACAGAGCAATATTCACCTGTCCGCGACCACCGTCCATAAGGATCAGATCCGGGAATTTGGTGAAACTGCCATACTCCTGATCCATCTCCTGTTCTTCCAGTTCTTTGCTCTCTTCCATGCCGTGACGGAACCGTCTCGTCAGTACCTCCCGCATGCAGGCATAATCATCCGGACCGGAGACGCTTTTGATCTTGAACTTACGGTAATCACTGCGTTTGGGCTTTCCCTTTTCATAGACCACCATGGAGCCTACATTTTCAAAACCGTTGATGTTGGAGATATCATAGGCCTCCATCCGGGCAGTGCCGGTTAACGGCAGCTTTAACAGATCTGAGATCTCTTTCACAGCACCGATGGTTCGTCCTTCTTCGCGTTTTAATTTCTCTCTGTCCTGGGACAGTACCAGCTTCGCGTTCTGTGCTGCCAGTTCCACCAGTTTTTCCTTGCTGCCGATCTTCGGCACCTTCAGGTAGACACGGCTGCCTTTTCGTTCGGTCAGCCATTTCTCGATAAGTTCTGCATCCTCAATCTCATATTGCAGCATGAGCTCTCTTGGGATGAACGGGGTTCCCGCATAGAACTGCTTTACGAAATCCTGTAAAATTGCCGGTTTGTTATTTTCCGGCACATGTGTCATATAATAATGTTCTCTGCCGATCAGCTTGCCGTCCCGAACAAAAAATACCTGTACCACCGCTTCTGTCTCGTCCTGGTACAGCGCCAGGATATCCTTATCTTCACCCACGCCTTCCGTGATCTTCTGTTTCTGAGATACCTGGCGGACGCTTGCGAGCAGGTCTCTGTATCTGGCAGCCTCTTCGAATTCCAGTTCCTCCGCCGCCTTGTTCATCTTCTCTTCCAGGTCCTTTAAGATCGGGCTGTAGTTGCCGTTCAGGAACTCTAAAGCACCCGCCACCTGCTGTCTGTATTCTTCTTTGCTCACATACCCCTGGCAGGGTGCCAGGCACTGCTTGATGTGATAATTCAGGCAGGGGCGCTCGATTCCCGTATCTCTGGGCAACACCCGGTTGCAGGTGCGCAGCTGATACAGTTTGTTCAGCAGCTCGATGGTATCTTTCACCGCCGCAGCACTGGTATAGGGACCGAAATAGCGGGATTTATCCTTTTTCATAGTCCGGGAAAACAGAATCCTCGGATAATCCTCCCCCACTGTTACCTTGATATAGGGGTAAGTTTTGTCATCCTTCAGCAGCGTGTTGTACTTCGGCGAATTCTCCTTGATCAGATTATTCTCCAACACCAGCGCTTCCAGTTCCGAATCCGTCACAATATATTCAAAGCGGGCAATCAGCGACACCATCTGGTCGATGGCGGGGCCTCTGCCGATATTTTCACGAAAATAAGACCTTACACGATTGTGCAGGTTGATTGCTTTTCCCACATACAAAATAACATCTTTGTCATCCCGCATGATATACACTCCCGGCTTGCGAGGGAGCTTTTTTAATTCTTCTTCTACATTGAACATATATATTTCCTATGAAAATCACATTCAGGAAGCTGTTGATCTTCCTCTCTTAATCATCCTATCACGTCGGGAATCTTAATGCAATTCATTTGACAGCTGAAAACTCCCTTATACTATGCAAAACTGACATCATTTACTGTCTTGCTTGACAACATTACAATTCGTGAGTATTATATGGTGGAATCAAATTAAAATGTAATTATTTCTGAATAGTCACATAATTACAAACAATTGGAGGAGATTTGATATGAAAAAAAGATTGATTGCCGGAATGGCAGTAGCAATGACAATTTCTATGCTGGCAGGCTGCGGACAGAAAGAAACCGCAACCTCTGCAAGTACAGACGCTGAGACTACAGTAGCAGCGGAGACCACTGTTGCAACCGAAACTGTAACAGACGAATCTGCTACTACTGGTTCTACTTTGGAAGGCTATGATGGAGACGGCTGGTCCTTGGAGTACGACTCCAGCGTAATTACAGCTCTTGCCGCAGATGATGGTTCCGTTACGTTCTCCTATTATCCCGAGGACTTCACCCCTGCCGGAACTAATTACATGCTGATCAGCAAGAAGACCGATACCGATTATGAGACCGTTCTGAAAGACATGCAGACATCCTATGATGCAGCCGATGCAGAAATCACAATGTCCTATTTCGGAGCAGACGGAGTTGAGAGCTACAGCTTCAATAAAACCTTCGATGCTTCCGCAGACAGCGGTTTACAGATCAATGTTGCATGCACAGCAATTCCGGTTGATTCTGATGTGATTTTGATTGAAAGCTACAGCACTCTGGAGACAGAGGAAGAGAATGCAATGCAGATCAGCGCTGCATTTGAGACAGTAGCAGGTACTTTTACCTTAACTACCAAGACTTCTTCTGCATATCAGACCTATGAATTTGATACCTATGACGGTGCGAAAGTAGTGATTGATGATTCCAATATCGTATCCCAGGAATTCGTCGATGAGCCACTGGAATGGGCAGAACTTCCGGAAGATGCTGAGGTACTTGCTCCGGGAAGAAGTATTGTTCTCTTAGGAAATGAAGACAATTATTATGTCGAGGATGCTACCAATGGTCTTGTAACTACAGCAACCAGATAGTTGCAAAAATAACTGTAACATTTTCCATTTACTAACTTTAAGGTCTAAACCCACTTAACGACAATTTCATGTGGGCTTAGACCTTTTGCTGTATATAGCTAAAAGCGGTGTCTGCCAGCAACTGCAAACACCGCAAAGGAAAGGTAATATATGGTATCAGCCTTTTACACTGCCACTTGTCAGACCTGCCACAAAAAACTTCTGGCAGCAGATAAACACGATAAGTATCGGTAAAAGACTAAATACTGACAATGCGAAAACATAACCCCACTGCGTAAATTGATGTTCTCCGAAAAATCCCGAGATAGCAATGGGCATCGTCCTCTTCAGATTATCATTCAAAACTGTATTCGCCCACGGGAA
Organism: Bacteroidaceae bacterium; assembly: GCA_963630275.1. Lineage (GTDB taxonomy): Bacteria > Bacillota > Clostridia > Lachnospirales > Lachnospiraceae > Acetatifactor. Next base: position 34,894 of record CAVGMD010000010.1, read on the forward strand.
CTCTTCCCATGCAGTCAGGAAATTAAAAATTGATACGGAGGCGATTCCAGGTTTGGCAAGCGGTACAATAATCCTTCCGAAAACGGTAAAAACACTTCCTCCATCCATGTAAGTTGCCTCATCCAGTTCCCTGGGAATCCCTTCCACGAAACCTTTTATCATAAATGTAGAATAAGGAATTGTCCAAGCTGCATAAAAAGGAACCAGTCCTGCAAGAGAGTTGATTACACGCAATTTTACTGCCAGTTCATACTGCGGAACGATCAGCGTCAGTCCCGGCACGATCATTGTTAAGACGATAAATCCAAACAGGAAATTTTTCCCCGGGAAATCAAATCTTGCAATTACATATCCCAGTGCCGATGCAATTGCTGCTGCAATCAGTACGGCTGCTACGGATACGCACATACTGTTTAAAAAGTTACGATAGAATTTTCCCTGTCCCAAGATGTATTTATAATTTTCCAGAGTTACCTCATCTAATGCTGGTAAAAATCGAGGGGGATATTCATACAATGCCCCGTTCGGCTTTAAGGATGTGCTGATCATATACACCATGGGAAGTACAACAATGATTAATCCGGCAATTAATATAATGTGAAGAAATATCTGTATCCATGTTTTTCTTTTCATACTCACACCTGCCTATCTTATTGGTCTTTTTGCTGCATAAGTTTAAACTGTATGACTGCGAGAATCGCAAGTACTACGGTTGTAATAAAGGACAACGCTGCAGCATAGCCGAATTTTCCTGTACTGAATGCCTTATGATACATCCATGTCAGAATAACATCTGTCTGATGCCCGGGTTCACCACCGGTTATCATCTTAATAGAAGTAAATACATTAAATCCGCCAATTGTGAGCATTACTAACGCAAATAAAATCGTTCCCCGGATACTCGGTATCGTAACATTCCACATTTTATCCCATGCGGTGGCTCCGTCGATAGCGGCGGCTTCATAGAGATCTGTAGGCACCGTTTGTAATGCCGCAAGGAACACAACCATATTCCATCCAATTCCCTTCCATATTCCCAGTAACATTGCTACTGTCATACCACCCCATCTGGTATCCAGCCATCGCACATTTGCACTGGTAATATGTACAACATTCATAAGAAAATAATTTAATAATCCCTCTGTATTAAACACATATTTAAAAATCAGAGACGCTACTACCCATGACGTAATTACCGGCAAATAATAGAGTACCCGATATCCGACTTTAAAATGTGTAATCTGGTTCAGCAAAAGTGCAACCAGAAATCCTGCCAGCATCTGTCCGGGCACTGTCACAAGCGTATATACCAGTGAATTTATAAAAACAGTCCGGAAGTATTCATCTCCCAATACTTCCTTGTAATTTTCCAAACCAATAAAACGGTGATTCAGCATACTGCTAAAATCCCATTCAAAAAAACTCATAATAAACAATTTCAAAATAGGATAAATTGTAAAAATCCCAAATACGAGTAACCCAGGTAAAAGTAATAATCCAATCTGTATTTTGCTTTTCCGTGATGTCTTCATAGAAATACCTCTTTTACAGCGGGGACAGTGCCCGTCGGTACTGTCCCCGGACTGCTATTTGACTTTATACATATGGCAAGTTATAATTAATATTATTCTGCGAGAAGTTCATCAAAACGCTCTGCGAGCTTATCCATAGCTTCCTGTGCTGTTTTCTTTCCGTTCATTACATCCGTAACCGCTACAGATAATTCGCTGTCCATTTCAGACCAGCAGGCTACGGTAGGACGGGATTTTGCTGTTTTGATAGCTTCCAGGAACGGTGCATAATCTGCTGCTTTTACCGTATCGCTTTCCAGTGCTTCCTTGTTGACAGGAATCTGACCGCATTTTGCCATTTCCTCTTCAGCGAATTCACTGGTCATAAACTTCATGAATTTCCATGCAGCATCTTTATTGGCACTGTTAAACATGGCAATGTCTTCGCCACCCAGTACAGATATGGATCCGGCATCTCCGGCAGGCATTTCTGTGGTTGCATACTCAAAATCAGGATAAGATCCCTGCATTTCCGCAACCTTCCAGGGTCCTTCCAGAAGCATCATATATCTACCTGTTCCGAAGCCATCTGTCATCGGAATGTCACCTGCATTCCATCCTGTGATTGCGCCTGCCTGATACAGATCAGCAAGCGTTTCGATTGCTTTTACTGTCTCCGGGCTGTTAATATAACCGGATGCCTTTGTTTCCTCTTCATTAGTAATGGATCCACCCATACTCCAGATGAACGGGCAGAGATTCCAACCGGCCAGTGCAGGCTCATCATATCCCCATACCTGCTGACCATTTGCATTGGTTCCTGCTAATTTCTTAGCAGCTTCCACAAATTCATCCATGGTTTTGGGAGCCTCAATACCTGCATCCTTGAAAGCCTGCACATTGTAGAAGAGAATTTTGGTATTGGTATTCAGTGCCAGTCCGTAAAAATGACCATCCACTTTTGCTGTACTCATGGCACTTTCCAATAAACCACCGGAAACATCGCCAAAGTCAGCCATCTCTTCATCCAGTGCTGTCAGGATTCCCATTTTCTGAAATTCAGGAACCCATGCACTATCCAGTCTGGCTACATCCGGTAATGTATTCGACTGTGCGCTGATCAGAATTTTCTGATGTAAGTCTGCCCATTCATGAGATACTGCATTTACCTTGATCCCCGGATTTTCCTTTTCAAATTCCGGAATCAGTACATTCATCAAAGTTTCATTTTCGGCTGACTGTGCGCTATAGTGATGCCAGAAATTAATGGTAACTTCTTCCTGCGAAGCATTTTCTGTGGCTGCAGGAGCCTCTACCGTTGCTGATGCCTGACTCTCTGAGCCAGTTTCAGATTCTACTGGTGATTCTCCACATCCTGTTAAGGCTGCCAGGCTCATTACGGTTGTGAGTAGAATTGCCAGTAATTTTTTGTTTTTCTTCACCTTCATCATTGTAAACATCCTCCTATTGTTTTTTGCCCGAGTTCAATGAACTCATTATGACTTTTACAGAATAGGGCTCCATTTGCAACGTAATTTTGCCCTTGTATTCTGTTATGTCCTCATTTAGAAATTCCGATTCTCCGATATCTTCCTCTCGTAACAGCTCCTCTGAAAGCATTTCTGCAAAAACGCCTTTTTCCAAAACCGGACATTCTATTTTGCAGTTATCTGCGCCTTTGTGCAGAATCACATAGCAGCTTTCTGTCTTATTCCGTCGGACGAATCCGTAGGTATCGGTCTTCTCATCTGCGATAATGCTTCGGAAATCTCCGGAGCGAATACAGTTATGATCCTTTCGCAGCTGTATCATTTTCTGATACCAGTTCTTTACGTCTTTGTCTGCATTTTCTCCCCATTCCATGCACCTTCGGCAATCAGGATCATTGTCTCCTGTCATTCCAACCTCATCACCGTAGTAAATTGCCGGTGAACCCGGAAATAGCATTTGGAATGCTACCGCCAGTTTCAGAAGTTTCTTATCTTCCCCACACAGATACAGGAATCGTTCCGTATCATGACTGTCAATCAGATTATACAAAAGACTGTCTGTCTCGTCTTTGTAATAAGCCAGCATATGATTTAGTCTACTGTCAAACTCTGTTACGGAAATTGACTTTTCTGCCATGTAATCCCGAAGGCCATCCCGGAATACATAATTCATTACGGAATCCATCTGATTGCCTCGCAGCATCCTGCCGGCATATCCCCAGGTCTCCCCTAGCAGAACCTTATCCGGGTATTTCCCCTTGATCCGTATTCGTGCTTCTTCCCAAACGGAGGGATCTACTTCATCCGCAACATCCAATCTCCAGCCATCAATTCCATAATTGTCGATCCAGTAAAACATTACCTTCAGAATGAATTCTCTGACTTCCACATTGGATGTATCCAGTTTCGGCATCCATTTATATGCCCCGACGCATTCATAATTATGATGACTGGGTTCCACCGGATAGTGATTGATATGAAACCAATTTGCATAACAGGATTTTTCCTGTTTTTCCAAGACATCCTGAAATGGTTTAAAATGCACTCCCGTATGATTAAATACGCCGTCCAAAATAATTCGGATTCCATGACTGTGACACATATTCACAAGTTCTCTGAATGTTTCTTCCGTACCAAACTGTGGATCTATCTTAAAATAATCTGTAGTTGCATACTTATGATTAAAGTCTGCCTCAAATATAGGATTCAGATAGATGCACTCTATTCCCAGTTCTTTCAGATAAGGAATCTTCTGAATGATTCCCTGCAGGTCTCCCCCCATATGATGTTCTCTGTCAGGTAAGGTTCCCCATGGTTTACATCCTTCCGGATCATTTTTCCGATCGCCGTTGCAAAATCTTTCCGGAAATATCTGATAATAAATCACTCCTTTTGCCCATTCCGGAAAAGTAATAACATCCGTTCCATTGACATACAAATATTCAAAAAAACCTGTCTCCGGAAGTCCCTGTTGCACGCCATTCGCTGTGTAATACAGCGTATTTCCACTGCTGTCTGTTAATTCAAAATAGTATTTCTGATAACGCGCAATCTGATGAAATATTATTTCTCCCTGAAAGTAATCAAACAATTCATCTCTGTAATGGCATTTCAATTCCTGTCGTTTTCGATTCTCCGGTTTTGTTCTGTCCCAGTAGACAAGAATACATTTTGATATATCCTTTCGTGCAGTACGAATTTTAAATACTAATTGATTTCTTTTTACCGGATATACATACTCTTCCGTATTGAAATGCTGTATTGCTTCCTTTTTCACTCTTTCCACTTTTCTCCTTTCATTGTAGATTCCCTCTCAATAATTCTCGTAGAAAGCAATACCTCCTTTCTAACCTGTTCCGGGTTTTGAATAATGGAAAATAAATTATTTGCCGCTTCTTCTCCCAGTTTATAGGTATCAATATCCACTACCGTAAGCGGAGGATCCATGTACTCTGCAAGTGGATAATTATCAAATGTGATAATCCCGATGTCTTTCGGAATATTCCTCTTTTTCTTTTTTAAAAATCTCAGCGTTTCATATGCCACTACATTATTAGTGCATATAATGCTGTCAATATCCGGATATTCTTCGAGTATATTTTGCAGGACAACTCCTACCTGCGCTCTTTCCTCTCCGCATTCCACGATAAAATTCTCTGTTATATCTTTATCTTGTAATGCAATCGCTGACTGAAAACCCTGAATTCTCTTTCGTTCAAACATTGTAATCCGATTTTCCACAAGCAGAATCGTCTTCTTATATCCCATCTGTTGCAGATAATTAACGGCATTCTCCGCTCCCTGTTTGTTATCCATATCAATCCAGTGAATGCCATCTCTTACATTGTCCGGCTCACCCAACACGATAAACGGGAAGTGATTACCAAGCAGGAGATCCAGCAATTTCTCCGTTGCTGCCGAAACCGGAAGTATAATTCCATCGATTTTTTTCTCCAAAATCAAATTTTTCACGGCACTGTTATTTTCTTTATCAAAATCACTGGTAATTAGCAGATTGAAGCCTCTCTGTTGTGTTACTGCCTCTATTGCCGAAACGCTTCGAATAAAAAAGGCATTTGAGAACGCGTCACTGTTACCGGCATCAATCACTAATCCAATCGTAAAGGTACTCCCATTTACAAGGCTTCTTGCCAGACTGTTGGGATGATAATCCAGTTCTTTCATGGCATCTTTAATCTTCTGCCGCGTTTCCTCTGAAATACTGGCTGTTCCATTAATCACTCTGGATACTGTTGATGGATTTACTCCTACTTTTTTCGCAATGTCCTTAATCGTTGCTGGCATTTTATCCTCACCTGTTTTCTATGATTGTTACTTGTTGTGCAAACGTTTGCACTGTCTTGTAAAAAAATAATGCAAACGTTTGCATTGATTATGATTTGATGTTACCATGTTACTAGTACTTTGTCAATATTCTTTCCGGTAGGTTTTTATATTTTATTATAACAATTCAATGTCTGTCCGCTTCTTTTTCTTGAAATGGGTACACCATACGAATATAAACTTCGCTGTACCCACGACCTGTCGTAAAATGGGTATAGTGCATGAAAATATACCCCTCTGTGCCCACAGTTCACTTTAAAATGGGCACAACGCATGAAAATATCCCCTTCTGTACCCACAGTTCTCTTTAAAATGGGTACAGCGCATGCAAATGTCCCCTTCTGTGCCCGCAGTTCTCGTTAGTGAGGGCACAACACTGAAATTATAAGTGTTTGTGCCCATGACCTAGCAGATGCAACAAAATACCTACGTCGAGCAGCAACTCCCGTCGTAGGCATTTTAAAATACATTAATTAACTTTCCTTTTTACATGGACTCTGGTGCTTATACCATCTTGAACCCTTTCGCCTTCAGACAGATCTCTACTTCCTCAGGATCTGCGGTATGCAGGATCATAACGGGGGTAGAGGAATCACGGTTGAAGGACAGGTAGGTGTAATCCACATTGACATTGCTGTCTAAGAGGGCTGTCAGAAGGGTGTTCAATGCACCGGGCTGATCCTCGATCTCTACTGCCAGGACATCCACGAAGCGGCAGAGGTAGCCTTTCTCCGTCAGGACTTCTTTTGCCTTGTCGGGATCGGATACAACCATACGGTTGATGCCGTACTCCGCACCGTCGTTGGTGACGGAACCCCAGATATTGATACCTGCTTCGTACAGGGCATTGGTCATTGCCTGCAGGGCTCCTTTTTTATTTTCAGCGTAAATGGATAATTGTTTTAACATTTCTGTAATACCTCCTCATTGCGATCTGACTGTCGTACAGTCTGTCCGGGGATCTCCCGACACTTTATTATGATAAAGCATTCTCACAAAATAATCAACCCGGAGTTTTTTAGCATAAAACACCATGCCGTTGCCCGACATGGTGTTAAATCATCTACCTTCTAAATCTTATTATAATGTTCCGTGGGAGAACAGTCCTACCGGTCCCTGAGGAGGATCCTTGGGATCTTTGGGCTCCTCAGAAGCATCGTTTTTCTGCTCTGCGGATTCCTGTTCCGGCTTATCCTGTGCGGAAGTCTCTTCTTTTGCAGACTCAGCGTGCTCCTTTTCGGCATCCTGTGCCGGTGCAGTCTGCTCCTTTGCTTCCTGTAAGCTGTCCTCGAAAGTCAGGGGCTGGAAGGTCGGATCGGTGGAAGTCATGACCTGTTCGCTGATAGTCACATCCACGCTGTTTCCCTTTACTGCACTGTCTGTAGCCTTGGTTTCTGCAGATGTCTTTGCCCCGGCTCCTGTTACATCTTTTTTCTCTTCCTCGGGATCAGGCAGTCCCTTCTCTCTGCGGAAGATCTCCATGAATTCCTTACCGGTGATGGTCTCGCGCTCAATGAGGAACGCTGCCAGCTTATCCATCAACTCGCGGTTCTCACGAAGCATCTGTAATGCCTGATCGTAGCTTTCCTTGATCATGGCAACGACTTCTTCATCAATGGCTGCTGCCGTCTCATCACTGCAGTTTAACGCGGTTCTGCCCTCCAGGTACTGGCTCTCTACAGTAGCCAGACCTACCAGACCGAAACGCTTGCTCATACCGTAACGGGTGATCATGTTACGGGCAATGGCGGTAGCTTTCTCAATATCGTTAGCCGCGCCTGTGGTCACGGTATCGAATACCACTTCTTCAGCGGCACGTCCGCCCACCAGACCTACCAGCATATCCCGAAGCTCTGCCTCGGTGTTGAGGTATTTTTCCTCCTCCGGTACCTGCATGACATATCCCAGTGCACCCATGGTACGGGGTACGATGGTGATCTTCTGCACCGGCTCGGAATTTTTCTGCAGGGCACTGATCAGTGCATGGCCCACTTCATGGTAGGATACGATCTTGCGCTCCTCCTTGCTCATGATGCGGTCTTTTTTCTCCTTACCTACCAGCACCTGTTCCACTGCTGCAAACAGATCCTTCTGGCTTACGAATTCTCTGCCTTCCTTGACAGCATTGATAGCTGCCTCGTTGATCATATTGGCGAGATCGGAACCTACCGCGCCGCTGGTTGCCAGTGCAATGGCTTCCAGATCTACGGTCTCATCCATCTTCACATCCTTGGCATGTACCTTCAGGATCTCCACACGTCCCTTGAGATCCGGCTTGTCTACGATGATACGACGGTCAAAACGTCCGGGACGCAACAGCGCCTTGTCCAGGATCTCCGGACGGTTGGTAGCACCCAGGATCAGAATACCCTTGGAGCTGTCGAAACCATCCATCTCGGACAGCAACTGATTCAGAGTCTGTTCCCGCTCCTCGTTGCCTCCGCCGTATTTGGAATCACGGCTTCGTCCGATGGCATCGATCTCATCGATAAATACGATACAGGGGGCGTTCTTGGTCGCTTCCTTGAACAGGTCGCGGACACGGCTAGCACCCACACCTACATACAATTCAATAAAATCAGAACCCGTCAGAGAGAAAAACGGCACATGTGCCTCACCTGCCACTGCCTTGGCAAGCAGGGTCTTACCGGTTCCGGGAGGACCTACTAACAGGGCACCCTTGGGGAGTTTCGCACCGATCTTGGAATATTTCTGGGGATTATGCAGGAAATCCACGACCTCCACCAGAGATTCCTTCGCTTCGTCTTCACCGGCTACATCCTTAAATGTAACACCGGTTTCTTTCTGTACATATACTTTGGCATTACTCTTGCCGACGCCCATGGGCCCGCCGCTGCCGCCCATTCTGCGGAACAGGAAGCCCGCGACCACCCAGATCAGCACCACGGGCAGCACCACCGTCACCAGTATCTCCATTAAAAAGCTTGATGTATTACTGCTGATGCGTGTACCTTCCACATCATGCTCCTGTAATCTGGCTGTCAGAGTATCCAGATCCTCCATCAGCATAGTATAGTACACTGTCTGTGACTGCGTCACCTTCTGCGTGATTCCATAGAAATTGATATAACTATCGGGAGCCGGTGTCGCCGCAGCTTCCTGTTTTAACTGTACTGTGATTACGCCGCTCTCTTTGTTGACCTCAACCGCAGCTACCTTGTCAGCTTCCAGATCTTTTAGGAATTCTGTATAGGATACCTCCGTGCCCGTACTGGTTCCAAAGAACATATTATACAGCATCAATATCATGATCACAGTCATAAGCCCCGATAGGATCAACATCAGAATATTAGGTCTCTTCGGGGGACGGTTACCGCCTCCGTTGCCGTTATTTCCATTTCCGCCGTTGCTGCCGTTATTGCCACTGCCGGGGGCTCCGTTGCCGGGACCGTACCCGTTATTATATAGCCTGAATAAATTTTTCATGTTATCTCCATTTTCTGACTTATTCTATTGTCCCCGTTTCTTTCCTATCTATCGAGACAAGAAATCCAATGTAACTATTCAGAACTCTCATTCGCAAAATCGCCTCTGCGAGGCTGTCCTTTTGCTCATGTAGTTACTTCGCCATATAAATCATGTCAAATGTTCTTACGAATGCCAGCATTCGACGTACATGTTGACCTGATTTGCATGGCTCTGAATAGTTACAATCTATTCTATTATAGAGATAACACGAGGATAAATCAATAGCACAAATGTGAAAAAACTATGAAAAGCAGGCTATTTCACGCTATTTAGCCATAAATCCGAAACAGTGCTGCTTCCCCGAAGCAGGACTCATTGGATACGTATTGCGGAATTTTCTCCGTAAGCATATCCATATGATCCACATGCAGGTGTCCGCAGATAACTGCCTTTATGTTTTCCGCATGCAGTATTATCTCTTTTATATCCGCACTTCTATCGGTATCTGCCTCTTCGTAAGTTCCCTGCTCCGGCAGATTTCCTCCCAGGGTCAGTGCTTTCCCCCATCTATGCAGGCTCGCCTGTGCCAGAGTCCCACAGTCAAACGGAATGTGCTGCAAAATAATTACGTTGTCATTCTGTCTCTCCACCAGCGCCTTCCGCAGTTTCACTGCCGTTCCCGGCCAGTACATATCCATGGAATTATCAATGCCGATCCAGGTGATCTCCCCGATCTTTTTCACCTGAAAAGTTTCATCACCCTGGCAAAAAGGCTGTAAAAGCGGCCAGTCCCTGCGAACTGCCTCTTCGGTATGATAGTTATCCGCATACGCCCAGTCATGATTCCCGGGAATATACAGCCAGGGTACCCGCAGCATTTTCAGTTGCTCCTTCAGAAAAGCCAGGTTCTCCTCTGACGGGTTGTCGATAATATCCCCTGTGAGAATAACTCCCGAAAGTTTTTCCGTATTGGCATATTCCACATATTCCTTCAGCCACTTTGCTGCACTGATCCCGTCTCTTGTCAGGCTTTCTCGCCCGGCATGGGTATCCGTAATATGCAGAAATTGATATTCCTCCCGTAACCCTTTTATCGTAATCTCTTTTCTGTTAATCTTCACAAGTACACTTCCTTTATTTTTCTGATTACATTTCGAACATTGACAGCTGATTGCCTGACAGATTCAGGACTTCCACCGCACAATTCTCCAGCGGCTGTGACCAGAACTCTGCCAGACTGACCTGTTTTAATGGATTTATAATACTCCGGTTCCATGCCCCGTGTCCAACGATCAATATATTTTTACAATGATTTTCCAGCGGAAATATCACTTTATTCATAAAGTCTTCGCTTCTTTCGTAGAGCTGGTAAAAGCTCTCTGCTCCCTCCGGTGGAAAATAGCGGTCAGGTCCTGCAAAAAAATTATGCAATGGATGCAGCTCGTTCATAACTCTGGATATTTTCTCCCCCTCCCAGGGTCCGAAACCGATCTCCATAACTCTTGTATCCTTCTGTAGCAGATCCTTTTGCTGCCCGAGAATGATCTCTGCCGTAGCAGCTGCCCTGCAAAGCGTGGAGCTGAATGCGGCATCAAAGGTAATTCCCCGCAGTTTATCAGCGACGATCTGGGCTTGTTTTCTCCCGGTATCATTCAATTGATTGTCCGCCTGTCCCTGCATGCGTTCCTGCAGATTCCAGTCCGTCTCTCCATGACGTACCAAATATATCTTCATACCCGTTTTCCTTTCACGCTTTTAAAAATTCTTTCATGGGCTGTCCTTCGGCATCCCGCAGCGTCACGCCCAACAGACCGGCATAGGTAGGTGCCTCATCCACCACTTTTCCTCTCTCCAGTACGATGCCTTCCCGGATATCCGGTCCCTGTGCTGCAAATACCGGCTGTGCTCCCCGGTCCGGCAGATATCCATGGGTTGCGTGCCCAAACCGGTAATCTCTGTCATCAAATCCCACTACCAGCGGTCTTACTGCTTTATCCGCAAAAGAGGTATACCCGTCACTCTCTACCACAAAAGAAAAGTCTCCCTTTAAGTGTTCCTCTTTCTCCGCTTCTTCCGCGGTAAATACTCTGCCGATTCCGTAAATGCCTTCCTCACAATAAGCCATCAGCTCCTGGTACACCCTCTCCTGCAGCTTTTTATCCCCGGGATCCCGCAGATAGATCAGTGACGACATGGCATTGGAAAAACTGAAAGCATCCCAGGAGATGATTTTTCCCTCTGTGTCCACCCGCAACAGACCCTGATCCGCGAGCAGGACATTCAGATTGATGACTCTGCGGATATTCTGCTGTCCATGATCGCTTACCAGAATCAGGTTCGTATCTTCCAGGACTCCGACGATTCTGCAAGCATCCATCAGTTCTCCGATATAACGGTCCAGATAATCCAGTGCCCAGTCAATATGCAGACCGAACACACCGTTTGCATGACGGAAAGAATCGAACATACCGATATGTACGAACATGACCTCAGGTGCATGCTCTCTAATCACCTGACTCGCCACATGAATGACAAAATTATCCTCTTCGGGCCATTTCATGAAATTCTTCCTGCCGCCCCGCTCATATCCTTCCGGAAGATATTTTGCATTCGCCTCGATAATATCCAACATCTCCGGGCTGGATCCCGCATCTGCGAAACTGCTGCGCAGCGTATCTCCTTCCTTCGGCATCCAGTACTCCGCCATCAGCCAGTCTATGTCCGGATGATTCGCTGTAGCCGGCCAGGACACGGAACCCGTTGTATATCCTGCTCTTTTCGCCGCATGGAATATATCATCCACCCTATAGCCGCCGGACCAGCGCCAGCTCTGTTCCTTATCCGCTGTTGTGAAAGCGAAATTACTGGTAACTCCATGGGTTCCCGCGTAACATCCCGTAAGCATGGAGACATGTGCCGGATAAGTTACGGAAGGATAGATGGTCCGCATCCCCTTTTCCACAAGGCATCCTTTCGCCAGATATTTTTTTCCGTTCGGGAGCTGCAACAATTTTGCCAGATCTTCACACACCATGGCATCCACGGAAAATACTAAAATCCTTTTCTTTCGTTTTTGCATTTCCATAACTCTTCCTTCCTGTATTCTCTGTGTTTTATCGGAATAGGAAAATGCCGGGATCCGCTGCCACCGGCCCCGACATTTTCCCTATTTTTGTTTCGTTATTTCAGATCTTACTGATTAGACTGGTTGTACAGGTCAATCGCTTCCTGAATGCTCTCTTCCGCGGTCTTGATTACATCCTGAATATCTGCCTTGGGATCTGCTGCTACAGTCTCAATCGCAAGGCTGTTAGCTGCCTTCATCTCATTGGAGATGGGGATGTAAGGGTTGGTCGCAGAATCATCGCTGGCTGACAGAGACTCATAAATGGTGGATACTGCGGGGAAAGTATTCTTCACATAATCCTGATACACATCGCTCTGGTAAGCTTCCTGATTCGGTGCCAGGTAACCGGTCTGGGTTGCAAAATATGCTGCCTGATCACCGGTACTTGCGAACTTGATGAACTCATAAGCGCCCTGCATCTGGTCTGCATTGCCGTTGTTACCGATGAAAGTTCCGGTACCGCCTGCAGGCTCTCCGGTTCTCTTACCGTCTTCTGTTGCGGACAGCATCGGCAGAATACCTACTTCAAAAGCGCCGTTCACGGAATCCAGCACTTTGGTGGTCATGGATACCACACCCATCATCATTGCACAGTCGCCGGAAGCCAGCTGGGGAATGATCTCTGCCTGATAATCGGAACCGTAAGGAACACACAGATTCTCTGCGTGAAGCTTCTGGTATACATCCAGCATGTTGGTGATGGCTGCATCTACTTTCTCATCGCTGGTGTACAGACACTTTGTAATAGCATCGGCACCGAGACCGTTATTATTGTCATATGCCTGAAGACCTTCTCTTCCCAGCGCAGCATTGAAATAGAAACCGTCTGCATGGAATCCGATACCGTATTTGGTATAGCCGCCGTCTACCAGCTTTTTGCTCACTTCATACAGATCAGAATAGCTCTTTACACTTGCCGGATCGATTCCCGCTTCTTTGAACATATCTGCGTTGTAATATACTCCGGGATAGCTGTAGCCGATGGGGTACCCGATCTGGTTGCCTTCGTTGTCGCAATAAGCGCTGCGGATGGCATCCCAGGTATCCTCTAACTCTTTCCAGCCGTCGGTATCTTTGTCAATATACTGCTGCAGGTCTGCACAATAGTCGGCATTCGCATACATTGCCACATTCTCTACCGCTCCGGAGAACAATGCCGGCAGATCCTGCTGTGCGGTAGACTGGATTTTTGCGTTCATTTCGGACTGTTTTCCCTGATATTCAATTGTCACATGGTAATTCTGCTGGCTCTCATTAAAAGCGTCGATCACATTCTGAAGATAGCCGATGTTGGTATCTCCGAAGTAGGTCCACCATACCACCTCGGTAGGCTCTGCGGGAGCCTGGGGCTGTTCGGTACCTGCAGCGGACTCTGTGGTCTGTGCCTGTGATTCCTGTGCGGTACTTACGGTCTGCTGTGTATCTGCATTTCCACATGCGGTAAGACCCAGCATCATAGCTACTACTGTCGCGATTGCAACTTTTCTTCTCATTTTTTCTTTTACTCCTCTGCCTCTTGGCATTATTTTTTCTATAGCTATAGTGTGTATTTTTATGATAAAGCGCGCGTCCGCGCCATTATCCCTTTACGCCTCCGGAGGTCATGCCCCGGATCATATAATCCTGTCCGATGATATAAATCATCATTGCGGGAATAATCGCTATCACCGCTCCTGCCAGGATATGTCCGTAATTCACCACATCTCCGGTGACCAGCATGGAGATGCCGATCTGAATCGTCCGCATTTTCTCGGTATTCGTCACCAATAACGGCCAAAAGAACTGATTGTAGATCTGAACGAACAGATATACCGCCATGGACGAGATCGTGGGCTTGGACATCGGTAATATAATATGGAACAGAAAACGCATCTCCCCGCAGCCATCCAGTACAGCCGCTTCCTTGTAATCTTTGGGAATGGTCATGAAAAACTGCCGCATCAGGAAAATAGACGTTCCCGAAATCAGGGAAGTCACTACCAGTCCTGCGTAGGTATTGGTCAGATGCAGGCTCTGAATTGTTGTGTAATTCGTGATCACGACTACCTCTCCCGGAATCATGGTCGTAGCCAGTACCAGACTGAACAGCAGCTTTTTCATGGGGAATTCGAAAAATACGAACCCGTAGGCTGCCAGACAGGCAATCACGATCTGTGCCGCAATGGAGATCAGACATACGATTCCGGAATTCAGCAGGTAACTGAAAAGCGGCACTGCTCTGATCACTTCCAGGTAGTTCTGCAAGGTCGGAGCATCTGATAACAGATGCAGCGGATAGGTTCCCAACTCCTGCTCACTCTGAAAGGAAAACAAAATGCCGATAATCAGTGGTGCAATAAACAAAAGACCTAAGAGTATCTTGATGATCTCCGGCACGGTTCTTTTTATTATTGATAGAATACGGTCTTTTTCTCCAGTGCAAACTGTACCCCCGTTAAAATCAGTATTAACAGAAACAGAAACATCGCCTGTACACATGCTGTCTCAAACCTCCCGTTGATAATGGCATTCTCATAAATATAGTAAATCAGATTCTTCGTTCCGTTGGCAGGTCCGCCGTTCGTCAGAAGTTTGATCTGGGCAAAACACCGAAACGAACTGGATATATTCAAAAACAATACAAAAAATAATTGAGCTGACGACATAGGAAGCAGAATATACCGAACCCTCTGTAACGGACCTGCACCGTCCAGTCTGGCACTCTCCAGTACCTCCTCCGATACATTGCGGAATCCCACCAACAGGAAGATGAAGCTGACTCCCACATGCATCCAGATCGTCATGGCGCATACCGCCCACAGTGCGTAGGGCATCTGTGTGGTCCACCCGATCTCAGCACCTCCCAGCAGTTCATTCAGAAGTCCGTTTTTCTGCCGGTAGATAAACAGAAAAATTGCTGCTGCCGGAGAGGAAGCGATTGCCATAGGCAATGCGTACATCGTCTGGTAGATTTTGGAAAACCGGGTCTTCTTCATTGCCAGCAGTGCAAACAATAGGGCAATCAGATAAGTGAATACCAGATTGATTGCCGCCATCTTCACCGTGATCCAGATCACCTGCCAGAAAGAACTTTTCCCAAGGATCCGTATCCAGTTGGATAAGCCAACCCATTTGGCAAAATGTCCCGTCTTATCCGTCAATGTAAACGATAAGAAAATCGCCTTAAAAAAGGGATAATAATTAAATACTATAAAAAGCAGCATTGCCGGCAGAATCAACAGATAAGGTAATACCGGAATTTTCTTCCGTCTCCCCGGTCGTCTCAGTGCCGGTCTTCTGTTGTTCTGGACTATGCTGCTGTTGTTTTTTGTCTTTGCTGTCTGTGCTGTCATTCTTTTTTGCCTCACGTTTTATCTGTGCTTTATCATAGGCAAAAAAGATTTCCGCAAATACCATGTATGTGTAAATTTTTGTAAAATTCTGTAAAAAAACACCTCTCTCTTCTGTAAAATTCCAAAACCCAAAAACAGACAAATAACTCACAACAAACAATTATAGACCCACGCCCTTCAGAATGACCTGACGGCAATGCAACTCTTTGTCGGCAATTACGATATTGGCGTATTTGCCTGCTTCCAGAGATCCGACCTCGGCCTGGACTCCGATGCTGACTGCGGGATTGATGGTAGCCGCACGGATTGCCTGCTCCTTCGGCACTCCCATTTCCACTGCCTTGCGCATACAGTCATACAGATTCGTGGCGCTTCCCGCAATGGTTGCCTCCCAGTTCTGTGGAGCCAGAGAGAACTGCTCTGTCCAATC